>NZ_JBJURJ010000023.1:0-104256 GCF_046098205.1 Paenibacillus mesotrionivorans
CGCCTCATAACAAAAAGAAAGGGTTTCGACGGAGCCCAGAGCACGGATGAGTTTTCGTAACGCAGCAGGCGTATGCGGAATACTTCCATAATACCGGGGAGCTTCTTGGCCGACTTCAGCAATGGCGACGGCGATGGTATCTTTCGAGACATCCAAACCGATAAATTTTGTGGTAGAATGCATAGTAACAGCTCTCCTTTGCTATGTAGCTCTGAAATGGGTGGTGGTCACTTTCCATTTTAACCTACGACAGTAGCAATTTGGAGGGCTGCCCTTTGTTTACGTTCATCTTAGCTAGATTTTTTACTATACCCGTATTCGCCCCGGCCCGCTGGACACATTGAAGGCCGCTGCCGCCTATCTGGGGGATGCCAGCTTCTATCATGCCCTCTACCGGACACTGCTGAAGCTTGCCGTCAGTATGGTTTGTGTGCTTCTCGCGGGCGGCGGACTGGGGCTGGCCATTGGCCTGCGTCCCCGCTGGAAGCCGTATGTAGAGCCGGTGGTGGATATGATGCAGTCCATCCCGCCCATTGCTTGGCTGGGCATCGCGATTATCTGGTTCGGGCTTACCGATCTGCCCTCCGTCTTCATTATTGTGCTGTCCACCAAGCCGATGCTCTGCACCAATCTGTATGAGGGCTTTATGGATCAAGCTGCCCGAGCTGATGAAATGCCGGTCGGATATTTTACAGCTTTTGCTGGCAATTTAATAGATATGCTCCTGTCCCCTAAGCAGCGGGGGCTTTTTCCCTAGGGGGAGAAATACCCAGGCCGCACCGGCATATAGTGCCATTCTCATGGGAAAACCGCTTCCGGGGCAGGAGGCGTATGCTACTCCCGATTCATTTTTGCTTTTCGACTAATGAAAACCGCCTGTTTTACCGAAAATTTTTCATGCTTTTATGCGCAGCACGTATCGGAAATCCCGGATTTATATGCCAAAAATCATAAGACCTCGGGAGGTATGCTTTCATGCCGGCCAAAGAGTATGAAGAGTTAATCGGGAAACGACTGACAGCGAGTATTTACGGTGCCAAAGGAACAATGCTGATCGGCGAAGGGACTATACTCCTGCCAAGCCATATCGAGAAGCTGGCCAATTTCAAAATCAAAGCTTCGGATGTGGAAGCAGTGGAGGTGCAAGAGCCGGAGACAGAGACAGAGTCTGAACCGGAATTAACAACGGAAAGAGAAGCCCGTGAGGTTAGCGGCGGGAGTGCGGCTGACACCCGGGAAAAAGCGAGGCTGGCGGGGGAGCATCTGAACCACATCGACTTCTTCGTGCACCAGAACAGCATCGTCCCCTTGGAACAGGTGGAGGAAAAGATCTTGCCGTATATCCGGGAAACGGCTATGCGGTACAATATGTTCCAGGTATTCTCTGAGCTGAAGGACCAGGGAGATTACCGGTACAAGCAGATTCTCGGTGTAGCCGTTATGGCAACCGCCCTGGGCAAACGGCTACAGATGGATGAGGAGGAGCTGGCCCTTCTGTCCACCGCGGCCATTCTGTATGATATCGGCTCCGTCCAGCTGCCTTCCTCTCTCATTAATAAAACCGCCCGATTCGACACCCATGACTATGCCATCATGAAGCAGCACACCGTGCTGGGTCATGAGCTGTTATCCAAGTCCGGTGTGGATCCGCGGATTGCCGCTGTGGCCCTGGAGCATCACGAGCGGGAGGACGGCAGCGGCTACCCCAACTCACTCACGGGGGATCAGATCAGCCGCTTCAGCAAGATTATCGCCTTGGCCGACGTGTACATGGCCTTAACCTCGGACCGCCCCCACCGGCCGGCGTTCACCTTTTTTGATGCAGTCGAAGAGATTCATCAGCAAATTCTCCGCAACAAGCTGGACTCGGTCATCGGCATTACCTTCCTGGATCTTATCCTAGTCCGGCAAACCGGCTGCGACGTGATCCTCTCCGACGGCCGCCGCGGCAAAATCCTGCTGACCAATGTGAATTATCCCACACAGCCCTTAATCGTGCTGGAGAATGACGAGTTTATGGACCTGAGCAAGGTGTTCGATGTGAGAATTCAGGAGGTGCTGGGGTAATCTTTATCTCCGCACCGGCTAACCTCATAAAAGAAAGCCCCTATTCGCAGTGAATGGGGGCTTTTGGTTATGTTTTATGTGTTTTATGTTATAGCGCTGTACCTTTTGTGGGGACAAACAACCGGGACATATCCACGCCCTCCAGCTCAAGCAGTTTCACCTTTGTGCCTATCCCTCCGGCATACCCTGTTAAGCTGCCGTTGGTCCCTACAACCCGGTGACACGGAATCACGATAGAGATAGGATTATGCCCGACTGCCCCGCCTACCGCTTGGCTGGACATGGTTGTTTTGTTCAATTTAGCGGCAACCTTTTGTGCAATCTCCCCATAGGTGATGACCTGCCCATAGGGAATTTCACATAGAATCCTCCATACGTGCTGCCTGAATTCCCCTCCAATAGGACTCAGCGGCAATTCGGAAATGGCGGGTTTCTTTCCTGCGAAATAGTGATCCAGCCATCTTTTTGCAGCGTCAAATACCGGCATATCGTCCTTTTCCGTCATTGACGCGGCAAGACCGGAACCATGATATTTTTGCCCTTCATTCCATATCCCAACAAGATGGCCATCCTTACTCGCAAGCGTAATGGTACCGACAGGTGAAAGATAGGTCGTTGAATAGTACAATTTGCATCCTCCTTATTTCATACCGATCAGATCGTAGTCAAACCAGGTGCGGGTTTCCCCTGTATTCAGATTCTCTAACGTGTTATTGCCGTGCAGGACAAAGAGGGTCCGGTTCCGGTCCAAATAGAAATCCCCCTGCGTCTGATTGGAAATAAGGGTCGTTTCCAGCTTCGTATTGATGGTATACACACCCTCAACTGGTTGGTCACGGGTATTGGGGGCATAGTCTCCATAAACCGCTATGTGGAGGCTGCCATTCTGATCTACCGGATTGTCCAGCATCGGATTATTCAACCCTAGTGTCAGAACGTCCGCTCCACCTAACAGCTCATTTACCATGCGTAAATTTCCATCCGCATCCAGCAGACCCAAACGGGCACTGCCTGATATATATGCAGATCGGCTTGGCAACCGATCGGAGGCAATCCATACGGTACCGTCCGAATTGGGGATTACCCTGCCCAACCGTTGGTTCTTGAATTCTTCGAGCATAGTAGCTTGGCCATGGCGGACCAAAAAGGTGTAGGTGGTGCCATAATTCGGTCCAATCACCGCTATGGAGATTCTCAGATTGACGGTGATGATCACCGCATCCTCACCTGCCGCATACTCCTTGTAGGTGTGGACAGGA
Organism: Paenibacillus mesotrionivorans; assembly: GCF_046098205.1. Lineage (NCBI taxonomy): Bacteria > Bacillati > Bacillota > Bacilli > Caryophanales > Paenibacillaceae > Paenibacillus > Paenibacillus mesotrionivorans. Next base: position 3,327 of record NZ_JBJURJ010000023.1, read on the forward strand.
GCCCCCCATGTGACTAATTCTTGAAGGTCGTTATCCGTAAAGGTATAGATTTTCACATCGCCATAATACAGCTCCCGGTCCTTTTTCAGCAGCTTCGCAGGTTTGCCGGTGTAAGGGACATCTCTGGAAGACAAAGCGGTCCTCAGGACATCCCCTTCCTTTTCGCTCTTCCATTGAAGCCCGAAATCCGTTTTATCCATCCGGATCATTCTTTTTTGGGGGTCAGCATAATACATGGATTGAAAATACAGCGCCTCGTCATCCTCGCCGACCACGGGTCCCAGCACATGCTGCCCGCCGATCAGATGCAGCCCTTCCCCTTCACTCCAGCGAATATCCAACTGCAGCAGATCATGGACGAAGTGCCAGGTAAGAGGCATGTAGGTGACATCCCTGAACATCAGAAAGGGATACGGCTCATTCAAATTGTCAATGGAGGCTGCGCCAATACGGATAGGTCCCTGCGCCAACTGAGCGGTATAAACGCGCCCGGAATTGGTTGCCTCCATCAGATCCTGGACAAGCAGTGTTTCCACCACAGGGGGCGGATAATCCCGATTAGAAGACACCTGCAGCCCCTCTTCCTCGCTCCAACCATACCGAAGCCCAAGAGCCTGCAGATTATTCCAGGTCAGAGGAAGATACGTCACATCCTTGTAATAAAGAAAGGGGTATTCGCTGTGTGTCTGGTCCATCGTTTGTCCGTTGATTTTGACAGGGAAATAGGGTAGATTGACCCGGACAGAGGACGCCGCCTCCACTGGAGAAAGTGGCATCAGAGGCAGCGCGAGTACAAAAGCCAGCAAAACGGCCAATATGCTTTTTTTGCAACCAATCATAATAGGTCACCCGCTTTTGTTAATTGAGTGTAAACCATATATACAGACGCAGGTGATAGTCAAAAAGTTCCTCCATGCATTGTGTGGATCTTCCCCGTATGCCGGCCTGCCGGATCATTAGCTTCCGAATATATCTTGCAGGTAGGTATCCAGAATACGAAGGGGCTCGTGTAAAGCCTGGTTTGGAAACTTATGCGTTACCTTATAGCATATTCTCGGAGGCACCGGTACCGATAGCTTCTGAAGCACAAAATCTCCCATCCGCATCATATGTTCACCAATCGAAGCGGGCACGATGGTCCATTGTTTGGCGTCATTCAAAAAAGTAGTGATAAGTCCCGCTGTATCCAGATGAACACGGGACGGGCAAAGAGGATCCCACCATTGGTCATGCCGGAATTGAAACTCTCTGTTCCAATTGATGAAAACTTCGTGCTGTGCCGCCAATTCTTCCATTTCCACCGTATCTCCAGCCTTCCGCCCTGGCACAGCCAAGCGCAGCAGCACCATTTCCTCCGTAAAAAACGGTTTAACCGTAACACTGGGCGACACGATTTCCCGCACCACAAACGCCACATCCATTTCACGCCGCTCAATACTATCGAATGCTTCCTGAGTATGCTGCGTACGAATTTGCAATCGAATTAGCGGGGTATGCTGATTAAGCATTTTATAGACAGGAGGCAGCACAAAGTGACTTATGCTTTCGGCTGCGCTTATGGCCAAGCTTAACTGCGAACCGCTAGCCTGTAAGATTTGTGTTTCCCTGGAGAGAGCCTCCCATCGTTCCGCAATGCTAAAAAAGTTCTCCCCTTTAGGGGTCAGACTGATTCTGGATGCCCCTTTTCTCCGTTCAACCAAAAGGCCGCCCATTTCCTGCTCCAACGTCTTTAACCGGTAGCTAACCGTCGCTTGTGACAGATGCAGCCAGTCTGCCGCCTTGCTTATACTCTGGGTCCGTACGATAGCCAGGAACGCTTCAATCCCGGGAAAATACATAGAACAGCTCCTCGATATATAGAAATACTTAATATACTTCTGCAAATAATTGAGTTTTACAACATTATTCTTTATGTCTAAAATTATCATGAATCAAGACATACCGCAACGAAAGGTGGTTCAGCAATGAAGATTCTCATCGTGGGTCATTTTAATGAGAGCTCCAAATCAAATATTGTCCGCTATTTTCCGCAAAACTGGAACGTTGTCATTGTTCCTCCCGGAAAAGAAATGCTGCACCATGTTGAAGATTGCCAGGTCATTATTCCTGAACATATTAAAGTGGATCACAGCCTGCTTTCTATCGCTAAAAATTTGAAATTGGTGCAGACGGGTGCAGGATTTGATAATGTGGATATTCCTGCCTGTACACAACGCGGCATTTGGGTGGCCAATGCGGCAGGAGTGAATGCACAGGCAGTGGCCGAGCACGTTATGGCACTGATCTTGTCTTATTATAAAAACATCCCGTTTTTTGATGCCTTCATGAAAAACAGGATGGATGAAAACCAATTGGACTATACCGGGAGTGAGTTAGAGGGCAAAACCATTGGGATCATAGGTTTAGGCGCCATCGGCAATAAAGTAGCTACATTTTGCCGGGTGTTTGATATGAATGTACTGGCTTATAAGCGAAATCCCGTTGTAGGAGCGGATGATTTCGTGAGAATGACGGATTTCGATACGCTTGTCAGCACATCGGACATTATCAGTGTACATGTCCCCTTGACTCAGCAAACCAAGCAACTGATTAACAAATCAGTATTCCAGAAAATGAAGAAAACCGCTCTTTTTATCAATACAGCCCGCGGCGGGGTTGTCAACGAACAAGACTTGATTGAGGCCTTAACAAACGGGGATATTGCTGGCGCCTGTCTGGACGTATTTGAATCTGAACCACTTCCTATAGACAGTGAGCTTCGGAATCTGCATAATGTGATCCTGACTCCCCATACAGCCGGAATGCCGGATGGCCGGAAATTCCACAAAAAAAGATATGATTTCTTTATCAACAATATAAAACGTGTAGAACGTGGTGAAGAGCCTGAGAGCAAGCTCAATTAGGTGATTCCCCATCTCCATTAGGCTTCACAAAAAAACTACCCGAAACAACAAATAACCCCTTGCGCAAGTGGCAAGGGGTTGTTCATCTATGGGCCCTGCAGGACTCGAACCTGCGACCAATCGGTTATGAGCCGACCGCTCTAACCAACTGAGCTAAGGGCCCGAACAAAAAAATATTGCGGGGGCAGGATTTGAACCTGCGGCCTTCGGGTTATGAGCCCGACGAGCTACCGGGCTGCTCCACCCCGCGTCGTTAAGGAAATTGCGTATCTGTTGCCGCTTATGGCGACAAATGTAAATATACCAGAATTGCGGTTGTCCAGTCAAGGCTTTTTTTCGCAAAAAAGCCCCGCGTCCGCCGCGGGTCTGTACGAAGCCGCTTATTCCATCAAGCGGTACCGGACACCGAAGCGTCCTTTGGTGGAGCGGTAAATCTCCACGAATTGCGGGCACTCATACCCGTAAATCCACCAATCCTCCTCCATCCGTTTGGCCAGGCAGCCGGCTTGGAATTTGCTTTCGTACAACTTGGCCCAATACACCCAATTCAATGGCTCCGCCTCCTGTCAGTAATGGTTGGTATTCTTAGCATATCCATTTTGTCGGGAAATCCATTCCCGTATCTCTACTGTTGAAGCCGCTGAGAGTGAGGCAGAGGGTGCAGCTCTGTGTGGGACGGTGTGTGGCGGTGGGTACAGCTCTGTGTGGGACGGTGGGTGTAGCTCTGTTTGGAACGGTGTGTACAAGAGTGTAACGGAACTGAGCAGCTCTTAGAGCGACTTTTGCGGCTTCTTTCACGGCTAACGGAACTGAGAGGCTCTTAGAGCACGCTCCGGCTACATTTCTCTCCATTTTTTCCGTCTAAGGAGCTCTCAGTTCCGTTAAAACTCCAAACACCCGATTTTCTGCCTCTAAGAGTCGCTAAGTTCCGTTGCAGCCCTTCGGCCCACACAGACCCACTCCCATCCGCCTCACTCAGACAAACTCCCATCCGCCTCACTCAGACCTACTCCCCATATCCTCATCTGCCCCACCCCACTCGGCCCTCTCTCATATAAAAATGCCCTCCGCTGCAAACGGAAGGCATCGGGGGCGGGGGGCAGGGTCGGTTTCCGGACTACCAAGCAGGAATTACGGCGCTTCCTCATGCTCCTCCGCCAGGGTAACCAAGCTGCCTGCGTCCGCTTCCTCCACATCCCGTAAGCGGTGGGCCAAACGGCTGGCCGCCGAGGAGGCGATGCTGGCCACCAGATCATCCAGGAAGGTATGTACCTGGCCGCCGGTTTTGGAATCCAGCTTCTTGATGATGCCGGTTTTGCACTTATCCAGGAAACCGAAGGTGGTTACCGCAATGCTGCCGTATGCGAATACGGCTCCGAGAGCCAGCGTTTCGTCGCAGCCGAACAAACCCTCATCCTTCTCCACAATAGATTGCAGAGGTTCGGATAGGGCTTTCCGTTCAGCCAGCTTATCAAGCTCCACACCAACCAGGATGGCATGCAGCAGCTCGCGTTTTTCCAAAACCCGCTTGACGCTGTCCAGGCAGGTCTCTTGGCTGAGGTGGGGGTGATAGGGAGCTTGCAGCTCGTATACAATTTCCGCGATACTATCCAGAGTGACGCCGCGCTCCGCCAGAAGCTGCACCGCCGCCTCTTTCACTGTCCTGCTGTGAACTCTTCCCTCCATACCCATCTCCCCTTTCTCTTCTATCTTATGAAGGGGGAGGGGCAGAAGTGTCCTTGGGCGGGAACAAAGTTATTATCGATAAGATTATTCGTATTGAATGGCGTCGAAATAAGCCTCCAGCGCCTTCTCATAATCGTTGTTCTTTTCGGCCGCAAGGCCTGCATCCACCATCTCCCGGTCGAGCCCCGGCGCCAGCTCCATGGCCTTCTTCATATGGGTAAGAGCCTGGGGCACATCGGTCTTATGCAGCTCGAACCAAGCCAGGTACTGGTAGACCTTGGCCAACCGTGTATTGTCGGCGTTAAGGCTGTTCAGCTTATGGAGAATCTCCTCAGCCCGCTCCACAGCCTCCAGAATAAAGCCTTGGCCAAACCGGCATTGAGCGATCAGGAGAGAAATCTCCTCGCGCAGGAATTCCAGCTCCGGCACCTGGGCGTATTCCTTGCGGGCTTCCCAAAGCAGGTTCTCCGCTTCATCATACTTCATCTCGTCCATCAGGAGATACGCCATCTCCATCCGGGAGCGGATACGTGCCGCATCCTGCTCGCTGTCCCCGGTGGGGTCTGACGCAGCGATGCTCTTCAGCAGCAGCGTCCCTTCCTGCTGTTTGCCTGACTCCAGAAGCGCGGAGGCCACCGCTAGCCGCGCCCCCAAGTCTGTTCTTGCGCTGTCGCATATAAAAGCATGCTCCCGGTCAAACCAGGGGAGGATGGTGCTTAACAATTCCTGAACCGTCTGATCCGCTACCCGTTCCATCTATGAATTCAGCTCCTTTGTTCCGACTACGTCTCATCCATTATAAGCGAAGCCGCGGCACAAAATAAAGGCGAACCGGTCTAAGCCGGTCCGCCCTTCATTGTAATTAGCTTTTTACCAAGCGCGAGCTGCTCCCATAGTACTGCCGTCTCCCATATCGAGAGGTCCGTTGGGATTATCCCGCATCTGCTGCAGCATGGAATCCCCGCGGGTTTGCCAGGATTTCAACGCATCCCGGATAGATTTGGTGCCTTGCAGCGCCTGCATATATTCCATTTGGGCTACGTTGTAGACCGCATAGATATTCGGATATTTCCGGTACAGGCTGTACATGTCGTTCATGGTTTCGAGGGCCGGCTTCACATTGATGAAGGCATTGATGTTCAGATCCGAGCCTTCCTTAGCCTTGATGTAAGACTTGCGGGACAAGAGCTGGTAGTTATTCTTGGCCTTGGCACGGGCGTAATCCTCGCCGTTGATGAACTTCAGGAAGCTCCAGGCATCCTTCGGATTGCCTGCCTTGGCGTTGATGCCCATAATCCCGTTCAGGCTGACACTGCCTACCACACCCGGATGGTCCGGATGGCTGGGAAGGGTAACCGCATTGTATTCCACAGGGGTAAAGTTGTTCTTGGCTGCATTCTTATTGGCGTTGTCGATCCGCGAGAGGTCATAATAGTTCATGACAGACATGGCCAGACGGTTGGACAAGAAATCGTCATGGGCATACGGTTTCTCTGCACTGGGTTGTTTGGATTGCTGGAAGACCTCATCCTGATAATCGTTCTGGCTGGGGATAACTTTATCCTTCTCCAGTTGGATCAAGGTGTTCCAAACCTTTTCCCAGTTATCCGAATCCACAGTCAGCTTATCTACATCCTTGTCAAAAATGGACATCCCCATAGGAGACGCGTAGATGGACATCATGTTCATATAGTCCATATAGCCTTGGGAGTTGAAGCTGAAGCCATAAACCCGCTTAGCGGAGTCCTTGTTGGTCACCCGGCGGGCCAGGTCGAATACCTGATCCCAGGTCATATTGTCTTCGGGATAAGGAGCGCCTGCCTCGTCGAAAACCTTCTTGTTATATACCAGAGCGGCCGAGGAGAAGGTCGGGGACAGCGCATAAAGCTTGCCGTCCGGGCTGACGCTCTTCAAACCGTCCAGCACGATAGGTGCGATATCCGTGGTGTCAAATTTGTCCTTGGTGATCATGGGATCCAAGGGCTGCAGCAGGTTATCCGTCAGCAGATCCTGCATTTCATTCAGGTTAAACATGACGATATCCGGCGGATTGTCGGCCTGCATAACCTCCTTCAGCTTCACCACCGGATTGGGCTGCTGCTCCTTTTGCTGTTCAGGGGAAATAAATCCGCCGTAGCGCATAGAGCTGTTGTCCACCACTTCCACAAACTCCAGCTTGATATTCGGATGGGCATATTCGAAGATCTCCGTAAATTGCTGGCGGAAATATTCCCCTTCCTCCCCGTTATCACTAGTGGCGGCAACCCGAAGCACCCGCTCCGTGTCCTTGTCGTCGGCATCCCCTTTGGTACAGGCTGCAACAGTCGGCAGCACCATCGTCAGCGAAAGCGCCGCGGCAATCCAAGACTTCTTCATGTGTTTGTTCTCCCTTCCTTTTTTAAGGTCTCTCTTTTGAATATCTCTTTACCGGGGGCTCCCCCAAAAGTAATCGGAATTCACTTCGAAGCTTCGCTTCACTTTTGGGGGATTCTATCGGGGGCTCCCCCAAAAGGTATCGGAACCCGCTTCAAAGCCTTCGCTTCACTTTTGGGGGATTAATTTTTTATCCCAGCTTGCGCGGGGCCTTGATAATAATCTTCTCGCCGTCGAATTCCATGGAGGCTTTGCCGGCGATACCCAACTGCTCCAGATAAGCCTTGGGCACCTGAAGCCGCCCCGCCCGGTCCAACACCACATATTCCTCATGCTCATCCCGGATGGAGCCCTTGAAGCCGGAAACGGAGGCATCCAGACCCGGGTTCCGCTTCACGAACTCCGTGCTGGTCATGCCGTCCCGGATGGCGACCACCCGGTCCACGGAGCTGGCCAAGGACATATCATGGGTAACGATCACGATGGTGACCCCCGTATCCTTGTTGAGCCGCCGGAAGATGGACATAATCATATCCGAGGTTTCCGTGTCTACGGAGCCGGTGGGTTCATCCGCCAGCAGCAGCTTGGGCCGGTTGCACAGCGAGATGGCGATGGCTACCCGCTGCTGCTCGCCGCCGGAGAGCTGATGCAGCTTGTTGTTCATCCGGGCTCCCAGACCTACAGCCTCCAGGAGCTGCTTGGCATAGTCGCGGTCCACCTTGCCGCCCAGCATCATGGGCATTTCCACATTCTCCAAGGCGGACAGATACGGCAGCAGGTTGCGTCCGTTGTTCTGCCAGATAAAACCAACAGTGCGGCGTTTGTACTCCACCAGCTCCTCGTCGGTTATCTTCAGCAGATTCCACTCGCCTACACGCACCTGGCCTGCGGAGGGGCGGTCCAGACCGCCCAGGATGTTGAGAAGCGTTGACTTGCCGCTGCCGCTGTTGCCGATGATGGCCATCAGCTCGCCAGGCTGCACATTGATGTTCAGACCATGGAGCGCCACAACCTCCAGATCCTCCGTTTTGTAAATTTTGACCAAACCCTCGCATTGAATCATCGGTTAGCGCTCCTCCCCCAGCTTCACTGCTTGATGAACCCGCAGCCTGCGGATATGGAGCAGAAGCAGAACGGCTCCCGTCGCCATCATCACGACCGTAACCAGATACAGCTGCAGGGTATCCCGTCCTTCGAATACCACCCGGAAGGGGGGGACCTGCTTCTTCACATCATCCGACGTTTGCAGAAACGGCAGATACAGGGTGCTGGCCAGCTTGCCGATGCCGATGCCGAGTACAATGGACAGCCCTGCCGTAAACAGCTGCTCCAGCAGGAGCATGCCGGTGAGCTGGCGTTTTTTGAGGCCCATGGCCCGCAGAACACCGAACTGCACCACCCGGCTGGAGAGGTTGAAGAACCAATACAGGAGGTATCCGATGAGGGACACCAGTACGGATACAAGGAAGCCCAGGCTGAGAATGCCGAACACGCCACCCCTGGTGGGCTGTTTGCTCTCCCGGACCAGCTCGCTGCGCACATCCTTGATGCTGGTGACGTCGATTTTGGCCTCTTGCAGCTTTTCGATCAGCGGAGCCGTTTTGGCCCCTTCCTCCATCTTGATCCATACATCATAGGGGATGGTATCCCCCTGGTCATAGATATACTCCAGATTGGTAATCACAAAGGGCCGGTCATCCGGGTATTGGCTGGGCCAATAGGGCAGCACACCTACCACTACCAGCTCCATGCTTTTCTGGTTGACGGAAAGGCTCATCAGGTCGCCGGGCTTCAACTGGTTCTTCTCGGCGAATTTATCGGGAATAATGGCTGCTTGCTCGTAGCTGCCGAGAAGATTCAGATAGGCATGAGGGTGAGCCGGGAACAAGTCCCGCCGCATCCACGCCACATCCGCAAAATCCACGTTATCGATGGCGTTTAAATTCACAACGCCGAGTGACTTGCCGGAAGCGCTGATATTGGCCCGGGTCTGCAAAACGCGGGCAGTATGCTCGACCCCCGGCAGTTCCTTAAACACAGCATAAGGGGGCTCCACATACCGGATATTGGTAGGGAGCTCGGGACCCCCGCTTCCGGGATTGCCTGTGCCCGGGTTGCCGCCGGAACCTCCGCCCGTGCCACCGCCGGTGCCGCCGCCACCAGTTCCCTGGCCGCCACCGCCGCCGGTGCCAGCTCCACCACCGCCTTGAGAACCCCCGCCGCCGCCTGAACCGGCGCCGCCGCCCTGCTGTCCCTGGTTTTGACCGGGATTGTAAACAGGCAGATCATCGGATACAGATTCCCACGCAGTGCTGATTATCACATCCGTACCGTATTGGTACAGCGTCCGCTCCGTGGAATTAAGGTCAATGGTGCGGGCCGCCGAGGAATTGTATACTCCCAAACCCAACGTCAGCGTAAGCAGCAGCATCAGCGGGTAATAGGATCGGGCGGAGCGCGACAGCTGCGCCAGCGTCAAGTAGATGGAAACGGGAAAGAACCGTTTGCCGATGCCGTTGACGGCTTTTAGAATCAGCGGGAACAATCTCAAAAACAGGAGTCCCAGCGCAAAAATGGTCAGCGCCGGCACAAAAAACAGCAGCGGATGCACCTGCAACTGGTCCGAACCAAGACCCGTCTGCTGCGACAGAAGCTTATGCTCCCGGAACATATACCAGCCGTAGCCGGACACCGCCAGCAGAATCACATCCAGGAACCACTTCTGCCAAACCGGCTTCGCATCCGCCCGGGCCAACGCCTGCTTCAGCCCCACAATGGAGGAGCGGGCATACTGGACGGCCGGGATCAGAGTGGCGCCCATAGCCAGCAGCACGGCCGCCAGACCGTACATCATGGTGGTGCCATGAAAGCCCACCGGGATGTTCTGCCGGTTGACGAAGGTCAGGAACCCGTTGGAGGAGCCGATGCTCTTGGCCATGAACCAGCCCAGAAGCGGACCGGCAATTAGAGCGGCCAGCCCCAGCATCAGGCTTTCCAGCAGATACAGCATGAATATTTGTTTGGTGCTGCCCCCTCTGGAGCGGATCACCGCTATATCGCTGCGTTGACGTTCCAGGGATTGCCTGGCGTTCATGACGATATAGTACATCACCATACCCAGCATGGGTGCCGCCAGTGTAAACAGGAGCACCTGCAGCTGGATGCTGTCCCGGCGGAATTCCTGCAGCATATCGGTGAAGGTGACATCCACCTTCGTGTCCTTCAGCTTCTGGTACAGAGTGACGTCCAGACGGGCCAGCTTCTTCTCCAGAGGACCGATCTGCGAGGTGCTGATCTGGGTCATATCGAAGGCATAGAACCAGTTTGCCTGATGAAGCTGGATTTTTTTCTTCTGGAGAAGCTCAGTTCGGAACAATCCCTCCGGCACAACCAGGGTGTTCAGCATCCCCTCAAAACCCTGGAACCAATAAGGATCTGCCTCATCCAACGGCTTAAAAGCTCCTGTAATCTTGACCTTCAGCGGGGCAATCCCTTGTCCGCCGGAGATGGGGTACGTGAATTCATCCCCTACGTGAAGGTCGCTGCGGAACATGGCCTCCTCCAGCACCAGCGCCTCAATCACGCCGTTCTGGATGGTGTCCTTGGGCTTTTGGCCAAGGCTGAGCTCAGTGCGCGCGTCCAGATCGGACATGGCGCTGACGGTCATTTGCCTGCGTTTGCTGGGATCGGTTTTGGACGGGTCCACCGGCGTCACCTGGGCGCTGCGGATGGACATTACGCTGGCATATACCTCTTGGGGCAGCGCGATGTCCTGGGCCACGTCCTCCCTTATGTATCGGTCAATCTCCTCCACGTCCGCGAAGTCCGCCTTGTCCTGTCCCGCCGCCTGGTAACGCAGCACCAGGGAGCCCGGGGGCAGACCGCCGGCCTTCTCCTCCAGGGACTTGGCGATGACGCGCTTTAACGCCCCGTCGGAATACATGGGAATGCTGGTGACAAAAGCCACCGCCACAATCAGCCCCACCAAGGCGCTGACCGTAAGCCACCGGGTATTCCACATTTTCCGCATAATAAAATGCAGCATGGCCATCATTTATCGACCTACAACTTTCTGCCCGGCTTGAAGCCCCTTCAGAATCTCCACGCTGGTAGAGGTCTGCAGGCCCAGCTCCACGTCAACCTCCCGCTTGGCTCCCGACGAATCCACCACCTGGACATAGTTGCGCCCGGTTATGGTCCGCAGTGCGGAGGGCGGAATCGTGACGGCATTTTCCTTCTTCTGGACAACGATTTCCACACTAAGCTGGGTTCCCCGGGAGACCTGCTCCGGCATCTTCTCCAGCTCTACCACCAGATATTGGTCGATGGTTTCCTTCTGCCGCTCCTGGCCGTTGTAATAACCGCCGCCATAGTAGCCGCCGTTGTTCTGATTCTGGGTTTTGTTGGGATTGGGAAGCTGCTTGACCGTACCCTTGTGCTGGCCGGCCGTGTTGATATCCGCCGTCACCTCCATACCCAAGGCCACCTTCTTCAGGTCCTCCTGGGAGATAGACGCCACCACCGTCAGCTGGGACATGTCGGCAACCGTTGCAATGGACTCGTAAGCCTTGCTGTTATCCCCCTTGGCTTTATAAACACCCACTACCTCCCCGGAGATGGGGGCGGTGATTTTCGCCCGGGCGATGGATTCCTCCAGCGTCACCAGCTCATTGCGCTTCAGCTCGAACTCGATCTTGGCCTGCTCCAGCTCCTCGGCGGTTTTGGTGCCTGCGTCCCGCAACAGCTGGATCATCTTCAGCTCCTCGCTGCGGGTCTGCAGCCTCTTTTGCCTCAAGTCACTCTCCAGAGTAGCCACATCCAGCTCCGCAATCAGCTGTCCGGCCTCCACCTGGTCGCCGGTTTTTACATAGATTTCCTTAATCCGCTTGCCGTCGTCCGAGAAATACACATCCTCCTCCCGGGAGGACATCAGCTTGCCCGAACCCCGTACCTTGGTGGTCAGAGTTTCGGTTTTGACGGTGTATTCCGGTTTTTTGGACAGTTTGGGCGGGTTGATGGTGGGCAGGGCTTCCTCCACTTCCTCGCTGGGCAAAAGAGCACAGCCCGACAACGCGGTGACCGCCAGCAACGCGGCCGCCGCAACTAAACCTGACTTGCGGACGCTAGCCCTGAATCCGTCCGTCAACCATTTGGTAAACATGGTCCGCAACCTCCATTATTGTTGGATCGTGAGTCGTCATGCAGATGGTCACCTGCTCCTGCCGGATAATCTCCCGGAAGACCGCCATAATCTGAGCGCCCATCTGGGAATCCAGCTCCGCAGTGGGCTCATCCGCCAATAGCAGCACAGGCCGGTGGGCAATGGATTTGGCAATAGCCACCCGCTGCTGCTCGCCGCCGGACAATTCAAAGGGGCGGTGGTGCATCCGTTTGGCCAATCCCACCAGGTCCAGACAATGCTCCACCCGGGTTTTCCAGCCGCTCCGGGGAATGCCTGCCATTCGCAGCGACAACTCCACATTCTCGTAGGCTGACAGGAGGGGAAGCAGCGCGTAGGATTGAAAGATAAAGCCAATCTCCTTGCGTCTGGCCTCGGTGCGGTTCTCATCATTCAACGTATGGAACGGCTTGCCCTGAAACAGAATTTCCCCTTCGTCCGGCTGGTCCAGCCCGCCCATCAAATTCAGCAGGGTGGTTTTGCCGGAGCCGGATCTCCCCCGCAGCATGATGAGACTGTTGGCCCGCAGGGTCATATCGATGCCCTTCAAAACCTGGAGCTTATTGCTCCCCACGTCAAAGCTCCTTACCACTCCCGAGATGACGAGAAGGGGATCAACAACCTCCCGCGGCTCCGGCACATAAGCGGCTGCCGGTGCAGGTGCATCGCCTGTTTGGGGCTTGCCCTTGCCGGGACGCAGCTTCAGGGCCATTCCCTTCAGCCTGCCGGCCTTCTTCCGCTCCTCGGGAGCGTCATTGCTCTGGCCGGTTTCGGCTTGCCCGTCCGGCTCTGTAGTGTTCTCCCTTTCCGGCTCGTCGATCAGACCGGTTCTTGCTTGCTTTCGGTTCGCCAACCACCCCATCCTTATACTCTCCCTCTTTCAAATTCCCGGGTCATCTGCCCGGACAGGCAATGATCCACACTTAATGAGACGTACAAAACTGGAATAAGGTTACAAGTTTTCGAAAATTATTTGCTTTCGGTTTGTTTGGAGGTTTGCTAACGGAAGCTGCAGCCTTTATTTGCCCCAAAATCACCCTTTATAAATTCTAACGGCGGCCACAGCCGCTATTTGAGGATCGGGAGGTGTTTTGGCCCGAATGGAGCACAAATAAGGTCGCTGGCTTCCGTTAGGAATCCAAAGCTCCTTTTTTCGGCCAAATAAAGGCTCTCACTTCCGTTAGGTCTATCCCTGGCCGTAGAATAATCCGCCTGGCCCAAAACAAAAACGGCTGAACCGGGGACCAGTTCTCGCCGACGAGACGTAAAGTTTGGGGAGCTGCCGCTCCGACGGGTCAAAGAAACGTATTCCGGAATTCCGTTGGCGTCAAGCCGAATTGCTTCTTAAAGCTTTCCCGGAAATGGTCCTGGTCTGCATAGCCGATCCGGTCACAAATTTCGTATATTTTCGTCAGCGGATCCTTCAGCAGCCGGGCCGCCTCCTCCATCCGCAGCCGGATAATCATGTGGTTGATGGTTGTGCCGGTCACCTCTTTAAAAAGCCGATTCAAATACCGCTCGCTTAATCCAACGGCTGCGGCCACATCCGACAAAGCGAAATCCCGCTTGCGGAAGCCCACGTTCATTACCTCCAGCGCCTGCTCCGCCAGCTTGACCTTCTTCAGGCTGCCTGCCCATTCGTCTGGTTGGAGAGCTCCGGAGAGATGCGGCAGCTTCTCCTTCGTTGTCCGGCCGGCCAGCTCGAGCTCCCGGCGCTCCCAACGCTCCTTGTCGAGCTCCGCCACCGCCCTGGCGAATGCCGCCTCCAGCTCGGAGGGATCCAGAGGCTTCAGCACGTACTCCAGCACCTGGAGCTTGATCGCTTGGCGGGCATGCTCGAACTCATTCAATCCCGACAGAATCAGGCATTTGATATCCGGGAACCTGGCCCTGGCGGCTTCGATCAATTCCAGCCCGCTCATACCCGGCATGCCGATATCCGTCAGCAGGAGATCCGGGACCTCCTGCTCCATCCGGACCAATGCCTCCTCCCCGTTCTCGGCACTGCCCAAAAGCTCTATCCCCAGATCACTCCAAGGGATGGAGCATTCCAACGTCAGGCGGATCAGCCTCACATCCTCCGCAATCAACAGCTTATACATGGCAGCCTCCTGTCAAAACGGACCGTTCCGCATCATAAGGCAGGACCGCCTCCACAACCGTTCCACGTTCAGCGGCGAGATACCGCAAACCATATCCCTCCCCGCAATACAATTGAATACGGCGGTGGACATTAAGAATGCCATACCCCCGCTCCCCTCCGTCCTGCCTTTGGCCCGGTTCCTTGGGCGGCTGCCGCAGCAGCCTGTTCAGCTCCCCGGGATCACAGCCGCGGCCATTGTCCGTCACCCGCAGAATCAGGGCCTGCCCCTCGGTCCTTGCGGCAATATGGATGAGGCACTCCTCCCGGCGGAAGGCAAATCCGTGTTTTACAGCATTTTCCGCCAAAGGCTGGAGGATCAGATGGACGATCCGTGCGCCCGTCAGCTCCCGGGGGACATCTGTCACCACGGCAAGCTGCTCCAGCATCATGGATTGGATATGGAGATACGCCTCCGCCTGCTTGATTTCATCCTCCAGGGAAATCCAGGTTTGTCCCTGGTTCAGTCCATAACGGAATACATCGGCCAAGGAAAGCACAATCCGGCTGGTTTCCCGGTCACCCGCCAGAATAGCCCGGCAATTGATCAAATCCAGTGTGTTGTACAAAAAATGGGGATTAATCTGCGCCTGCAGCAGCTCCAACTGAAGCTGCTTACGCTCTATCTCCTCCGTAAAGGAGCGTTCGATGAGGCGGTGAATGGTGACCAGCATCCCCGCAAATTGCTGGTTCAGCTCATCCACCTCGTAGATTCCCGTATGATGGCAGGGCAGCGGCTCCTTAAAATCCACCACCTCCGGGCGCTGCATGGCATGGACTAGCTTGGTGATGGGAACGGTTACCCTTACCACAATCTTCCGCAGCAGATAGGCGGCAATAAAGGATGCGGCAACCGCAGTTGCGGCCCCCAGAGCTGCGATGAAATAGGTATACCGGCTCAAATGGCGCTCCGGCACCACTGCCAGGAGCCGCCAGCCATTCTCCATGGTTTCGTACATCATCCGGTGCTGCTCCCTGTTCAGTTTCACCAGCGCCGTACCCGCTTTCCCCTTCAGCAGCTCCATATACGGCATCGCAGACAGATCCTCCAGAAAGCCATACTGCTCGCTGTAGATCACCCTGCCGCCTTCATCCAGGAGCAGATGATACCCCTCCTCTAAGGGAGCGTTCTCGAATACTCCCTTGATACTGCCCGTGTCGGCCCCGATAATCACCGTACCGATGCTGCGGCCGCCGCTAAGGTTTCCCTTTTTTCTAGCCGAATAGATCATAGTGCCGCTTAGAACATTGGTTTTCTCCCCCCACCAGACCGTAGAGCTGTCTCCTTGCTTCAAACGGCTATACCAGTCCCGTGTGTCCAGGCCTTCACTTTTGAAGATACCGGTTACCGGGTAAAAGGCTTCGGGAGCCAGGGCATACAGCCCGCTTTCCGGCTCCAGAGCCATACTGACCACATAGGATTGCTTGACCGATTGGGCGGACCCGAAGTCATTCAACAGCGATAATAGGGACATATTCTCCAGGTTCAACTGAAGCGTGTAATAATCATTAATGGCCTCGTAGGCCTCCCGGACACTGGGCTTCAGCAGACTGTCAAGGGCAGGATTGTTCAGCACAAAAGCAGCCAGATTATCCATGGTATCAAATTGGTACCGGATGTTCCGGTAAACAAACTGCAGGGATTGCTCCGCCATCTTCAGGCTATGGTCATTTTGCACCCGGATCATCATATAGCTGGCAGCCGTAGAGAACAAAGCAATGAATGTGACGATCAGCAAAAAAATGGGATAGGTAAGCCGGGAAAGCAGCCTCGTGCCGGCTGCCCTGCGCCGCAAATGCTCCATCATTGTCCACACTCCGTTGCAGCCATAGTGCCGGGTCTTCATGCCCAACGGCTCCTTCGGCAGACTATTGCCGCCTTAGGAGCCGTTATTGGACTTCACCGTTCCCTTTATTCGTATTCTCCGCCCGGTTTTGCGTATCCTGCCTCATGCATCCGCGGGTCAGGATTTATTTCCCAGCTTTCTTCTGGAATGAAGCTCCCAGCTCCTTCAGAATCTGTGCTCCGCCCTGAGCCCTCCATTTTTCCGCAAATTCATCGAACTTCTTGATATCCCCGCCCATAATAATCTGGGTAAACACCGAGTCGCGCATGGTATTCAGCTCGGTCAGCTTCTCAATTTTGGTGGGGGAGTCCAGATAATTGGAGGCGTCGGTAATCTGGTATTTATTGTTGATGGCAATATCCAACGCCTGGGCGTTGCGCAGCGGCACCGATTCCAGATAACGCGGCCAGCCCTTCAGGCCTGGGGAGACCAGATAGCTTTGCACACCACGGTAATGGCCGTTTTTGTCCACCTGGGTTTTCGGATCAACAATGTCCGTCACCATCTTCAGCTTGTTGTCCACGATATTATAATCCTCATTCTCGATCCCCCAGACAGTGAGCATCTGATTTTCCGGAGTCAGGGAATTCTCCAGAATGGCCAGCGCCCGCTTGGGATCCTTAGTTTTGGCGCTGATGGCGGTCATTTGGGCGAAGGGCGCTCCGGCTGGAGCCACCGCTTTGCCGTCGGTACCCAGCAGGGAGCCGGTCAGAGCCAAATACTTGAAGGGCTGCTCCACCTGATTGGGGAGGCTGCCGTCCGCGGCCAGCTTGCCGCTTTTCTTCAGCTCATTGGCTTCGATCTGAGTATCGTAATCATTGGCTGTGGACCACCAGCCCATCCAGGAAAACAGCTTGCCGCTGTACAGCTTCGCCCGCAGCTGCTCCTCTTTGATAGTGGGAAATTCCTTGTCAATCAGGCCTTCCGCATACATCTTCTGCAGAAGCAGGAGGGCTTCTCTGGTTTTGGGATCGGTATCATAGCTGCTGAATTCGCCATTTTTCTCCATGAAATAGCCGGGCGTGACGCCGAAAGCGCCGAAGATATGGTCGAAGGAGTTATTGGCATACTTGGACTGGCCAATCTGCGCCGTATATCCGCCCAACGGGATCACTTCCGGCTTCGCCGCTTTGATCTTCTTAAGGAGATTGTAGTAGTCGTCCAGTGTTTTGGGAATTGCGGAGCCGGTGCTGTCCAGATAATCCTTGCGCATAGCCAAATTCCAGCGGTATCCGGCGCCGGGGCCGCCCTGGAAGGGGAGGCCGTAAATTTTGCCGTTCACCTTGGTTTTTTCGAAAACCTCCGGCGGTACCTCACGCATAATATTGGGCGTATCCTTTTCGTTCAACAACGAGGTCAGATCCGTAAAAGCCCCCTGCTGGGCGTACTTCTGGAAGTCATCGGCGAAGTCAATTTTGACCACTACATCAGGAATATCACCGCCGGCCATCTTCAGGTTCAGCTTGGTTTTGTACTGCTGCAGATCCACCATCTCCGGGATGATCTTGACATTCAGCTTTTTTTCGATGGCCTGGAGAACCGCATCCTTGGTGTAATCATACGGCTTGGAAATATCCTGGGACTTGAGGAATTTGATCTCGTAGGGAGCTGCCGGGGCTTGTGTTCCCGCTCCCGCCGAAGCACTGCCTGCTGAAGCCGCCGGCGGAGGAGCAGAAGCCCGTCCCTCCCCGTTGTCATTACCGCATCCAACAAGCGTCACGGTGCCCGCTAAAGCGGCGGCAAGCATACCCATGGATAATTTTCTCTCGATAGTCGCCATATTGGCTTGACCTCCTTGAGGATATTTATATATAATTCCGCAGCGGATGCCGCAGATCCTAACCTTTCACAGAGCCCAGCAGCATCCCCTGTTCGAAATATTTCTGGACAAAGGGGTAAATGATCATCATCGGCAAAGCAACAATTACAATCGCTGCCATCTGAATGCCGATGGTGGGAGGCGGTGCGGAGCCTGCGGCCTCCAGCAGCTCCGGGGGCAGGCTGGAGTTGGCGATGATCGTGCGCAGCACCAGCTGGACAGGTGCTTTGCCCCAATCGGTCACATACAGCATGGCGTTGAAGAAGTCATTCCAATACACCACCATATACAGCAGGCTGATGGTGGCCATAACGGGCAGGGACAGAGGCAGGACAATCTGCCACAGAATCCGGAATTCGGAGGCGCCGTCGATGGAGGCCGATTCCTTCAGGCTCTCCGGGATTCCCTCGAAGAAGGACTTTATGATAATCATGTTAAACGCGCTGTAAGCCATCACCAGGATCAGCACCAGGTTGGAGTTCAAAAGCCCCAGCGCTTTGATATTGATATAGGCGGGGATCATCCCGCCCTTAAACAGCATCGTAAAAATAAAATACAGGAGGATGATCCGCCTGCCGGGCAGCTTCTTTTCGGAGAGCGCATAAGCCGCTGACACGGTCAGAAACAGAGCCAGCAGCACACCCCCGGCCGTATTGCGCAGTGTATTAGCATAAGAGGAATAGACCAGGGAGCCTTTGGCCAGCAAATATTCGTAATATTGAAGGCTGAAGCTCCGGGGAAACAGGATCAGCCCGTTTTTCTCGCTGAACACATGGTACGGCGTGACAGATACGGCGAGCACATACCAGAACGGCAGAACGATGATCAGCGTCATGGCGGTTAGCAGCGTATAGTTGACTGTTACAAAGGAAGCTTCGCCTTTGCTCATTTTCACGGTAAAATGCCCCCTTCTCAAAAAATCCCCGAATCATTCACCCGTTTGGCCGCCTGATTGGCCAGAAGAACCAGGATCAGTCCGATTATGCCCTTGATCAGATCCGCTGCCGCCGCCAGACTCAGGTTGAACTGCTCAATGCCAATCCGGTAGATATAGGTGTCCAGAATATCCCCCACTTCAAATACCATAGGGTTATACAGGTTGATGATCTGATCCAGCCCGGCGCTCATGATGTAGCCTACCCGGAGGATAAAAATGACGATGATGGTATCGGTAATCCCCGGCAGAGTCACATGCAAAATACGGTGGAGCCGTCCCGCTCCGTCCATAACCGCCGCTTCATAAACCTCGGGATTGAGTCCGGCAATAGCCGCAATATAGATGATGGCTGCCCAGCCCATTTCCTTCATGGCATCCGTCAGCACCAGAATAAACCGGAAGGATGCCGGATCGGCCAGCAGGTAGGCCGGCTTCATCCCCAGAAGCCCGGCCAGCTTATTGATGAGACCGGTTTCAGGAGACAGCAGGAGCGTAATGATGCCGCCATAGACCACCCAGGAGACAAACCGGGGAAGGTACACGGCAGTCTGCAGCGTTTTTTTGAACCATATGGTACGGATTTCGTTTAAGGCCAGCGCCAGCACAATAGGGCATACGAAGCCGCTGATCATTTTGTACAGGCTGATAATCAGGGTATTCTTGAAGGAGTTGCGGAACATCTCCGATTCCACCAGCATGCGGAAATATTTGAACCAGGCCCAGTGGCTGCCAGCGTAACCCTGGATGGAATTATAATCCATAAAAGCGATTCTGATGCCGTGAAGGGGCAAATAATCAAAGATGAATACCCATGTGCATGCCGGCAGCAGCAGTACATAAAGCAGCTTGTATTTCCATATCCGTTTGAGGCGCCTGTAGGGCAGCGCCGTTTCCTTGACGGCTTTAACCGTCGCCATTTCCATCCTTAACTCCTCCGTTTCCCGCTTCTCTGCTGTTATGAAAGGGCTTACTGTAATAAGCATACAGGAGGCGCCTTCAATGGAAAACCGGAGGGAAGGACGATACTACCGGGGTAAATGGCGAATGTCCCGAGTGCCGGAATGCCCCGGAATACTCTGGAATGCTCCGGGAACATAGACAAAACCCGCTACCTCCTTTCGGAAGTGCGGGTTTCGTGTGAAGCAACCTGGTTATGCCGGGCGTTTGGCAAACAAAATCCCTACGGTGCCGGGACCGCAGTGGCTTGAGATGACGCAGCCGGCATTGGTGACAATAACCTCGCTGCCGGGGAACTGCTTCTCCAGCTCTCCCTTGACCCAGGCCGCATTCTCCGCAGCCAGGGAATGGGTGACGAAAATCCGTTTGGGGTCAATGGTTTCCTTGTGGCTTAAGGCCCGGTCAAGCAGGCTTTGCACCACCTTATCCATCTTCCCGCGCAGCTTCTCCGCGACGATCATGGAGCCATTCACCACCTTGATCACCGGATGGATCCGCAGCAGACTGCCGATCACCAGCTGAGTGCCGCTGCAGCGTCCACCTTTGTGGAGGTAATCCAGGGTATCGATGACAAACTCGGACTCTACCAGCGCCGTATCGTCCCGAAGCCGGTTAGCCAGCTCCGACAGATCATCCATTCCAGCCTTGACGTAGTCCACGGCCTTCATCACCGTCACCCCGATGCCGGTGGACAAATTGCGGGAGTCCACCACTTCAATGGTGCCTTGGGGGAATTCCCGGCTGGCAATGACCGCATTCTGGTACGTGGACGACAATTCGGAAGAAATGCTTATGTATACAATGCGCTTATCCTCACGGACGATGTTCTCGAAGGACTGGACAAAATCAGCAGGCGAGGGAGCCGCTGTTTTGGGGAGCTCCCCTTCCTTCTCCACTTTCTCATACAATTCGGCGGTGGTCATATCCGCACCGTCGCGGTATGTACGGTCACCGAACACAACATGGAGCGGTATAATCCGGATGTTATGGTCCCGGATCATGTCTGGCGTTAAATCGCATGTGCTGTCCGCAACAATTTGGATGGACGGCATGAATGATTTCCTTCCCTTCTCCAGATCCTGTCGGATCTGCTTCTTGAACCCACCTATCTATTATAGCGGTGCGGGAGGGGCTTGAAAAGGTAGGAAGATTGAGAGGCTGTTTACGCGGCCTGAATCAAGGAAAGACATGCCATGGCCCACCGGCAGATGAGAAAGCCTTAATATGCCCCCGTATCAAAGCTAACGGAACTCTGCGGCTCTTAGAAGCTAAAATCCGGCTGATCTGAAATCTAACGGAACCCGGCGACTCTTAGACGCCTATTTAGACTAGCCACCGCCTATTTTTTCCTGCTAAGGGCTTCTCAATTCCGTTAGATTTTCAACCGGCCCATTTTAAGCCGCTAAGAGCGTTTCAGTTCCGTTAGAGCCAGGGTTTGTTTGCAAACTCGCCCTAGAGCTGCCAAAAAAACTCCGGCCACGGAAAAGCCGCGGGTCACCCGCCAGCCTCCGCAACCGGAGCATATAAGCCGCTGCATGCAGAAATTTCGCCGCAGCCGATAACTTACTTTTTGCCGAACGCCTGCGGATCCTTCCGCCAGGACTGGAGCAGCTCCACATCCGATTCCCGGATGCTGCCCTGCTTCACAGCCTCTCCGATCAGCGCTGTATAGTTGGACAGCGTGTGCAGAGGCATGTCCGCTTCGTTGAAGGTGGCCTCCGCCTGATCCAGCTGATACGAGAAAATCGCCGCAACTCCCAGGGCATTGCCGCCTGCTTCATTAACAGCCAGCGCAGCCTTTAAGGAGCTGCCGCCGGTGGAGATCAAATCCTCGATCACCACAGTTTTGGCGCCTTCGGGAAGCATTCCCTCGATCTGATTCTTCTTGCCGTGGCCCTTGGCCTTGTCCCGGATGTAGATCATCGGCAGGTTCATCCGCTCCGCCACCCAGGCGGCATGGGGAATGCCCGCTGTAGCGGTTCCGGCGATGACCTCCGCATCCGGATAATATTGGCGGATCAGCTGCACGAAGCCGTCCGCAATCAGGCTGCGGATGGCCGGGTAGGACATGGTCAGCCGGTTGTCGCAATAGATAGGCGAGATAATGCCGGAGGTCCAGGTAAACGGCTGGTCCGGCCGCAGGGCCACCGCCTTGATATTAAGCAGCTCCTTGGCGATTTGTCCGGCAAGGGCGTTCAGATTTCCGGTGTTAGGCATCTTTTAGCTCAGCTCCTTCAGAATAGTTTCCAGTGCTTGCCGCGGGTCCGGCGCAGCAGTAATGGGACGGCCCATCACAATAAAATCGGTTCCCTGCCCAAAAGCCTCCCGCGGCGTCATCACCCGGGACTGGTCACCCTTGTCTGCCCCTGCGGGACGGACACCGGGAGTTACCGTAACAAATTGGGAGCCAACCGCGTTTTTAATGGCCGCTACCTCCAAGGGTGAGGCAACCACACCATCCAACCCCGCACCCCGGGTCAAGGATGCATACCGCAGAACAGCTTCTTCCACGGTACCCGGAATGCCGATCTCCTTGTTCATGACCGTCTGGCTGGTGCTGGTCAGTTGGGTGACGGCAATCAGCAGCGGACGCTTGAGCGCGCCGGCGCTTTGGCCAAGAGCCCGCTCCATTCCTTCCCGCGCTGCCTCCATCATGGCTTTGCCGCCCGCTGCGTGGACGTTGAACATATCCGCTCCCAGCCGGGTGATGGAGTCCGCTCCACCTGCAACGGTATTGGGGATGTCATGCATTTTCAGGTCCACAAACACCTTGTAGCCCTGCTCCTTCAGACTCCGTACAAAAGCTGGCCCCTCCGCATAAAAAAGCTGCATGCCCACCTTCATGTAACAGGGGATGCCCCGCAGCTTCTCCAGGAGTCCGCTGGCTGCCTGGGCAGACGGATAATCCAGAGGAATAATGATCCGTTCGGCGATTTCCGCCGCCGTTTTGCCCTTCAGGACACCCGCCGGTTGTTGAAGCTCCGCCACGTGTTGACGCCTCCTTCATATAATTTAGAGTTACCCCCGCACGGGGAACACCCTTCATTCAAGACAGGAGCCCGGCGCGCAAGCCTTCAGGAGCGGCTCCACCATTGGCGGAGGACGTTCCCGTAACTTGCGGGCAGGGCTTCTTATGTCAGTTCGGGTTTACAGTGTTACAGCATTGGCCGGCATCGGACGGGAGGAGAAGTTAATGGCCTCCAGTGTATGCAGGAGCGCCCGCACCGTGTCCAGAGAGGTCATACAGACCACGCCGTTCTCTACTGCTTCCCGGCGGATGCGGAAGCCGTCGCGCTCGGGGGTTTTGCCCTTGGTCAGGGTGTTTACCACAAAGTGGGCCTGGCCGTTGCGGATCAGATCGAGAATATTCGGCGAACCCTCGGAGAGCTTGTTAACCCGCTTCACGTTGATGCCCGCTTCTTCGAAGGCCAGAGCTGTGCCGCCGGTAGCCACAATGTCGTAGCCCATGGCGTAGAAGCCCTTCACAATCTCGATAGCTTCCTTCTTATCGCTGTCCGCTACGGTTACAATCATAGAGCCTGTGGGCGGAATCTTCATGCCGGAGCCTACCAGACCCTTGTACAGCGCCTTGGCGAAGGTAATATCCCGGCCCATAACCTCGCCAGTGGATTTCATCTCAGGACCGAGGGTTGTGTCTACCCGGCGAAGCTTGGCGAAGGAGAATACCGGCACCTTGACGGACACATACTCGTCCTCCGGCCACAGGCCTTCGGTGTAACCCAGCTCCTTCAGGGTTTGGCCCATAATCACCCGGGTAGCCACATTGGCCATGGGGATTTTGGTCACCTTGCTCAGGAACGGAACAGTTCGGGAGGAGCGCGGGTTCACCTCAATGACATAGACCTCATCCTTGTAGATGACGAACTGGATGTTCACCAGACCCACTACGTTCAAGCCCTTGGCAATGCGGATGGTGATATCCACAATCTGCTGCTTGATTCTATCGGACAGTGTTTGTGGCGGATATACCGCTATGGAGTCGCCGGAGTGTACGCCTGCCCGCTCCACATGCTCCATGATGCCGGGGATCAGGACCGTTTCGCCGTCGCAGATGGCGTCCACTTCCACTTCCTTGCCCAGCATGTAGCGGTCGATCAGCACCGGGTGCTCCGGATTAATCTTCACAGCGCGCTCCATGTAGTTCAGCAGCTCATTGTCGGAGTATACGATTTCCATCGCCCGGCCGCCCAGCACGTAGGAGGGGCGAACCAATACCGGGTAACCGAAGCGGGCTGCCGTGCCTACCGCTTGGTCCACAGAGGTTACGGTGCCTCCGGGAGGCTGGGCAATGTTCAGCTCGTTCATCAGCGCCTCAAACCGCTTCCGGTCCTCCGCTGTGTCGATGCTGTCCAGATCGGAGCCCAGAATGCGCACGCCTGCTTTGGTCAGGGGACCTGCCAGATTGATGGCGGTTTGGCCGCCGAACTGCACGATCACGCCGATGGGCTTTTCCCGTTCGATGACGTTCATGACATCCTCGTAGAACAGCGGCTCGAAGTAGAGCCGGTCCGAGGTATTGAAGTCCGTAGACACAGTCTCCGGGTTGTTATTGATGATCACCGCTTCAAAACCGGCTTCCTGGATGGCCCAGACGGCATGGACGGTGGAGTAGTCAAATTCGATGCCCTGGCCGATACGGATGGGCCCGGAGCCCAGAACCACTACCTTTTGCTTGGCGGTTTCGGTGACTTCATCCTCGGTCTCGTAGGTGGAGTAGTAATAAGGCGTGGTGGCCTCAAACTCCGCGGCGCAGGTGTCTACCATCTTGTAAACCGGCTTCAGCCCCAACTCAAAGCGCAGCGCCCGCACATCGGCTTCCTTCACATAGGACGTGCAGCCGGCCAAAGCTCTGATCTCGGCGACAGCCCGGTCGGTGAAGCCCATCCGTTTGGTTTCCCACAGCAGCTCGCGGGTCAGCTCAGGCTGGGCGATTTCCGCTTCGAAGCGGATCATGCCTTGCAGCTTGGAGAGGAACCACCAGTCGATTTTGGTCAGCTCTTGAATCTGATCCAGCGTGTAGCCTCTGCGGTACGCTTCGGCGATGAGGAACATCCGCTCATCGTCGGGACGCTTCAGTCTGGTTTCCAATGCCTCAGTCTCCAGCGCATCGGTTCCCTTCAGGAAAAGGCGGTGTACGCCGATTTCCAGAGAGCGGATCGCCTTGTGCATGGATTCCTCGAAGGTCCGGCCGATGGCCATAACCTCGCCGGTCGCCTTCATCTGGGTGCCCAGCTTCCGGTTGGCGGAGATGAACTTATCGAAGGGCCAGCGCGGGATTTTGCTTACGATATAGTCCAGTGTCGGCTCAAAGCAGGCATAGGTTTGGCCGGTAACCGGGTTGACGATTTCGTCCAGGGTGTAACCAACAGCGATTTTGGCGGCCATTTTGGCGATAGGATAACCGGTTGCCTTGGAGGCCAGGGCCGAGGAGCGGCTGACCCGGGGGTTTACCTCGATGACATAATACTGGAAGCTGTGGGGGTCCAGAGCGAACTGGACGTTACAGCCGCCTTCAATATTCAGCGCGCGGATAATCTTCAGCGACGCGGAGCGGAGCATTTGGTACTCGCGGTCGGACAGGGTTTGGCTGGGAGCCACGACGATGCTGTCGCCGGTATGTACGCCAACCGGATCGAAGTTCTCCATGTTGCAGACAACGATACAGTTGTCGTTGGCGTCCCGCATGACCTCATACTCCACTTCCTTCATGCCGGCGATGCTCTTCTCCACCAGACATTGGCCGATGGGGCTGTAGCGGATGCCGGAGCTGACAATCTCAATCAGCTCTTCTTCGTTGGAGCAGATGCCGCCGCCTGTGCCGCCCAGGGTATAAGCCGGACGGATGATGATGGGATAGCCGATTTCATTGGCAAAAGTCACTGCCTCTTCTACGGTGGTGACAATTGCGGAGTCCGGCACCGGCTGCTCCAACTCCCGCATCAGATCGCGGAACAGATCCCGGTCTTCGGCCTGCTCGATGGCCGACAGCTGGGTGCCCAGGAGCTTCACGTTCTCCCTCTCCAGCACTCCCGCCTTGGCCAGGGCAACCGCCATGTTCAGACCGGTTTGGCCGCCCAGGGTGGGCAGCAGGCCGTCCGGCTTCTCGGTGCGGATAATATTGGTGACAAATTCCAGGGTGATGGGTTCGATATACACCTTGTCTGCCATATTGGTGTCGGTCATGATGGTGGCAGGGTTGCTGTTGATCAGCACCACCTCCAGCCCCTCCTCCTTGAGGGCCTGGCAGGCCTGGGTGCCGGCATAGTCGAACTCCGCGGCCTGGCCGATGACGATGGGGCCGGAGCCAATCACGAGAATCTTTTTGAGAGTATTATTTTTGGGCATACTGGAGGTCTCCTTTCACTTCAGAGGCTTCTTCTTTGTGTTTCAGCGCCGATGCCGCCACCATTGCCGCCTGCTGCGGCACATAGGGCTTGGCTGCCTTGAAATCGCGGATCATCTCCAGAAACTCGTCGAACAGGTAGCTGGAATCGAAGGGGCCGGGAGCCGCCTCCGGGTGGTATTGGACAGAGAAGGCCGGATATTGGGTGTGACGCAGGCCTTCGATGGTTTTATCGTTGTTGTTGATGTGGGTGACCACCAAACCGGTGCCCTCTACAGATTCTTCCTTCACGGTGTAGCCGTGGTTCTGCGAGGTGATGTAGCAGCGGCCGCTGGCCAGCTCCTTCACCGGATGGTTGCCGCCGCGGTGGCCGAACTTCAGCTTCTCGGTGTCCGCGCCGGAGGCCAGCGCCAGAAGCTGGTGCCCGAGGCAGATGCCGAAGATGGGCAGTTCACCCAGCAGGGAGGCGATGGTTTTGGCTGCGTGGGGCACATCCTTGGGGTCCCCGGGGCCGTTGGAGAGCAGCACCCCGTCCGGGCACAGCTTGCGGATTTGCTCGGCGGTAGCGGTATGAGGCACCACTACCACATCTGCACCGCGCGTACTCAGCTCGCGGATAATGCCGCTTTTGGAGCCGTAGTCCACGAGTACGATACGCTCCTTGGTGCCGGGGCAGCCGAAGACGCTTTTGGTGGAAACCCGGTCCACCTGGTCACGCAGAAGCTGGGCCACGCCCAGACGCTCCTTCAGCTCCTCCAGAGGAGCATTGGAGGTGGTCAGAAGCCCCTTCATGGTGCCGTGGTGGCGCAGGATGCGGGTGAGCATCCGGGTATCGATGCCGCTGATGCCGGTAATGTCGTAATCCTTCAGCAGGGTGTCCAGGGTGAACTGGGCCCGCCAGTTGCTGGGGGTTTCCTCATGATGGCGCACCACAAAGCCGTGGATAAAGGGCCGCATGGATTCGAAATCGTCGCGGATGATGCCGTAGTTGCCGATCAGGGGATAGGTCATGGTCACGATCTGGCCGCAGTAGGACGGATCGGACAGCACCTCCTGATAGCCTGTAATTCCTGTATTAAACACGACCTCGCCGGTGGATTCGCCGGTTGCGCCGAAGGCTTTGCCCGTAAACAGCGTGCCGTCTTCCAAAAGCAGTCTCGCCTGAACCTGCATGGTGATCTCTCCTTTTATCGCGAAAATGTGGAGCGGTTTCTCTAGAGTCTGTCATCAAACCCGCTTGAGGGCATCTTTTATCGCCTATTCGTCCTGCCAGACCGTCTTTCCCGCTACCATGGTCAGTACCGGCCACCCGGCCAGCTCCCAACCGATGAAGGGGGTGTTCCGGGATTTGGAGAGGAAGTCAGCCGCATCTACGGCTGCGCTGCGGTCCAGATCCACCAGCACCAGATCCGCGTCCGCCCCTGCTTCCAGCTTGCCCTGCTTTAGCCCGAATACCTCTGCGGGTTTGCCGGTCATACGCTCCAGAAGGAATTCCAGGGTCCAGCGTCCGGTTTGCACAAACTTGGTGTACAGCAGCGGGAAGGCTGTTTCGAAGCCGACGATTCCGAAGGGTGCAAGGGCCATGCCCTTGGCCTTTTCCTCAGGGCTGTGGGGGGCATGGTCGGTGACGATAATATCAATCGTCCCGTCCTCCAGTCCTTCCAGCACCGCCTCTACATCCCGGGGAGTCCGCAGGGGAGGGTTCATTTTCCAATCCGCGTCCATTCCGGGGATATCCTCATCAGAAAGGATCAGATGATGGGGGCAAACCTCTGCGGTCACGTTGATACCCACCGCTTTCGCCTGGCGGATCAGCCGCACGGACTGCTCGGTGCTCACATGGCAGACATGGTAGTGGACCCCTGTGGCTTCCGCCAGCAGAATGTCCCGGCCCACATGGATGGCCTCCGACTCGTTGGGAATGCCCTTCAAGCCATGCTTGGCGGCAAAAGCCCCCTCTGTTACACTGGCGCCCTCCAGCAGGGAGTCGTCCTCGCAGTGGGCCACTACCGTCATTCCCAAGCCTTGAGCCAGCCGCATGGCATCCTTCATCATCTTGGAGTTCTGAACCCCGACCCCATCGTCGGAAAAGGCCACCGCTCCCGCTTCCTTCAGGGCGGCGAAGTCCGTCAGCTCCCGGCCCAGCTCCTGCTTGGAGATGCTGCCGTAGGGAAGCACCCGCACACCGTTGCCCTCCGTCCGGGCTTTTTCCAGGATAAGCTTGATGGTCTCCGGATTATCCGTTACCGGTCTTGTGTTGGGCATACAGGCGATGGTGGTAAAGCCGCCCCTGGCTGCCGAACGGGTTCCGGTGGCGATGGTTTCCTTATGCTCAAAGCCGGGCTCGCGCAGATGTGTGTGCATGTCGATGAAGCCCGGCGCCACCAGCCTGCCGCCTGCGTCGATAACCTCGTCGCCTGCTTCCGCTCCGTTCCACTCCCTGGAGGACACCTCCTCCATCCGGGAGATCACCCCGTCCTCGATATAAATCCGCTTCTCTGCCAGCTCATTGCCTCCGGTGTTGACCTTGCCGTTTATAATCCAGGTTCCCATTTTGGCCTCCTTACTGTTTTTGTGCTATCTGCTTCTCACGCATTTTCTTGAGCCGCTCCAAACCCCCGCTTGTATTAATATACACTTACTACGTATAAAATTAAGGCTAATCGCAAAGATTATACACTTTATGCAGACTATATACAACACTTTTCCTGAGGCTGCCGATTCAGCTCCATGCTTCCGCAGCCATCAGGACAATGCCCGCTCAATTACCGCCATGCGGATCGGCACTCCGTTGGCCATCTGGGAAAAGATCCGCGACCGGTCGCATTCCACCAGTTCGTCATCAATCTCCACATTCCGGTTCACCGGAGCAGGGTGCATGATAATGGTATGGGGCTGCATCTTGTCGGCCCGTTCCACGGTAAGACCGTACTGCGCCCGGTATTCCGCGGCAGAATTGAACAGCCCGTCCTCGTGACGCTCCAGCTGCACCCGCAGCAGCATCACCACATCCGACAGCAGTGCCTCCTCTATGCTTACATAAGGAGCGAATTCCACCAGCTCCGGAGCCTGCATATTAGGCGGTGCACAGAACTTCACATTGGCGCCCAGCGCCTGCAGCCCCCACAGATTGGAGCGGGCCACCCGGCTGTGCTTCACATCTCCGATAATGGAGACCGTCAGACCCTTCAGATCGCCGAACTGCTTCTTCATTGTATAAAAATCCAGGAGTGCCTGGGTGGGATGTTCATTGTTGCCGTCGCCCGCATTAATTAGAGGAATCTTCACCTTCTCCGCCAGCGTCTGCAGCACACCCTCGGGTTTCATCCGGATGACTCCGGCATCGATACCCATGGATTCCAGCGTCCGTACTGTGTCGTAGATGGATTCACCCTTCTGCACGCTGGATACCGCCGCCGCGAAGTTCAGAACCTGGGCGCCCAGCCGTTTTTGGGCCATTTCGAAGGAGAAGCGGGTTCTGGTGCTGTTCTCGAAGAACATGTTGGCTACAAATTTCCCTTGTAGGATGGAAGTGGCCTTGGCCGGGTACTGCTCCCAGAATACAGCGCGGGTCAGAATGGCGTTAATCTCCGAGGCGGGAACCCCCTTCAAGCCCAACAAATGCTTCTCTGTCGCCAATTGAATCATGATTGCTGCCTCCTTTGAATAATCACCTGATCCTTGCCGTCGATTTCGGCCAGCTGCACGTCCACCGATTCCAATCTTGAGGTCGGCACATTCTTGCCTACATAATCCGGTCGGATGGGCAGCTCCCGGTGCCCCCGGTCCACCAGCACAGCCAGTTGGATCATCTCGGGCCGGCCGCAGTCCATCAGCGCATCCATAGCCGCGCGTACCGTCCGTCCGGTATACAGCACATCGTCACATAAAATCAGCTTTTTGCCCTCTATGGACAGGTTGTCCGCCTGAATCCGCGGTCCGGCTACACCGCGCCGGATATCATCCCGGTAGGAGCTTGCATCCACCTCTCCGACACCGATGGGGACACCCTCGATTTCCTGAATCCGCTCGGCAATCCGCCGGGCCACATAAATTCCTCTGGTACGGATGCCGATCAGCATGCTGTTGTCCACTCCCCGGTTGCGCTCCAAAATTTCGTGGGCGATCCGTGTCAAGGCCCGTCTGATGGCCGTTTCATCCAGCAGCACATGCTCCTCTTGCATGAGCATCATGATCTCCTCCTATTGTTTTCATTAGGGCACAAGAAAACCCCTGCCGCTAACGGCAGGGGTGAGTTGATGAAGGGCGGATTCCGGCTACGTCCGCATAGAAATACAGATGGATCCATGACCGGATACAACCATCCTCTTGCGCACACAACTTGACAGATGAGGCAGCGCCCCATCCTTCGAAATCGTTCACCTTGCCAGTCTCACGGGACTGTCCGTTAAAGGTGCTATTTGGTTAAAAGAATTATCCCATGTTCGACAAAAGAAGTCAAGGCCGAAGATTCTTTTCCATCCAATAGAAACCCGGCTCTGCTTGAAAACCCAGCACATCCCGGTTGATATGCAGCATCGGACCGTTCATGGAATCGTTATGGGTGCGCAGGTGGGCGGCTTTCCACTCCCTGGCTTTTTCGATGGCCATAAGCTTCAGAACAAGAGCAATTCCCCGGCCACGGTACTCCCTGTCCACGCAGGTATATTCATGGTACATGGACAAGAAGCTTTTGTTCCATAACAGCTGGACCATGCCGATGATCCTCTCCCCATGGCAAGCCAATAAAATGAGTTCCGGCGCCGCTCCGTCTGCCTCCAGGGTCCATTTGCGCCACCACTCGTACATGGGCGGTTTACCCGAGAAGCCGGGAATATCCGGCTGGGTCTGCTGGCAAAGAGCGTACAGCTTGCGCTCCTCCTCTTCCCCCGGCAGCTCCTGTAAGCTGCAGAATATAATACCTTCCTTCTCCAGGGCATGGCGCTTATCCACCGAAGAGGGTCCTTTATACGCTGCCACATCCAGCTTGGATTCGAAGGTCCTCCGGCCAATCGTAAATCCCCGTTTTTGGGCAAAAGCAACAGCCCGCTGATCCTCCTCCCGCACCGACAGCTTGAAGAGAGAGCCGCTGACGCTCTCCGCCCATTGCTCCGCTGTCCGGTACAGTGCCTGTCCCGCTCCTTGCCCCGTCTCCGCCGGATGGACCACCACCGTGAGGAACAGATCTCCAGGGGCATCCCAGCCTGCCCGGACCACAACAGCAAATCCGCAGGCCTCACCGCTCTCTTCCTTGACTACCACCCACCGGATACGGTCATACCCGCACAGCTCATTGTTATCGTTTTGCTTCAATTGACCCTTAACCGGAATAATGGCATCCTCCGCCTTCAGCCGGTCAACGGTAACCGGGTCGGATTGCCAGGTGGTCAAGAGCTCCGCCACCCTCTCATAATCCTCCGGCACCCGCATTTGTCTAATGATCCAACTCATGGCACATATCCCCTTTTTCCTTGGAACAGCTGCCACTATTATCCCATACGGCTCCCCATGCGGCATGGCATAAAACGGTTAAATTAAAAGTGTCCCGAAAATAAAGACAAGCCCTCCGCAAAGGAGAGCTTGTCTTTTACAATTGGATGTCCGTTCTTAGAAACGCAGGTTTTGGAAACGCTCCACAGCCTTCTCGGTATTCTCGCGGCTGCCGAAGGCGGTAAGACGGAAGTACCCTTCGCCGCTTTGGCCAAAGCCTACACCCGGTGTGCCGACGATATGCGCTTGAGTCAGCAGCTTGTCGAAGAATTCCCAGGAGCCCATACCCTCCGGAGTTTTCAGCCAGATATACGGGGCGTTGATGCCGCCGAATACTTCAATGCCCAAAGCCGCAATACCCTCGCGGATAATCTTGGCGTTGGTCATGTAATGCTCCACCAGCTTGGCAATTTGCGCCTTGCCTTCCGGAGAATAAACGGCAGCGGCGCCCTTTTGGGTGATGTAGGAGCAGCCGTTGAACTTGGTGGTCTGACGGCGGTTCCACAGCTCGTTGACCACTACCGCATTGTTGTCCTCGTCGTAAGCCAGGAGTTCCTTGGGCACAACGGTGTAGGCGCAGCGCACGCCGGTAAAACCGGCGGTTTTGGAGAAGCTGCGGAACTCGATGGCCACTTCCTTGGCGCCTTCGATTTCGTAGATGCTCCGCGGCACATCCTTCTCCTGGATATAAGCCTCATAGGCGGAATCATACAGGATCACGCACTTGTTGGCGCGGGCATAATCCACCCACTTCTTCAGCTCTTCCTTGGACAAGGTCATGCCGGTGGGGTTGTTGGGGTAACACAGGTAGATCAGGTCCACCTTTTTGTCAGGCAGCGCGGGAATAAAGTGGTTGCCTGCATGGCAGGGCAGATACACAATGTTGGAGTAGCGGTTCAGATCCTTCACATAGTCGCCGCTGCGTCCGGCCATCACGTTGGTATCCACATATACGGGATACACCGGATCCGTAACCGCAACTACGCTGTCCAGGCTGAAGATTTCCTGGATATTGCCCACGTCGCACTTGGAGCCGTCGCTGACAAATACCTCGTTAGCTTTAATATCGATGCCTCTGGCTTGATAGTCGTTTTCGATAATGGCGTTAAGCAGGAAGTCGTAGCCCTGCTCCGGGCCGTAGCCGCGGAAGCTGGAGGCCTCCGCCATTTCATTGACAGCGGCGTGAAGCCCGGTAATGATCGCTTCCGGCAAAGGACGGGTCACGTCGCCGATGCCCAAGCTGATCACTTCTGCGTTGGGATTGTCATTGATGAACTTCACCCGGCGGCGGGCCACCTCCGCAAACAGGTAGCTGCCTTGCAATTTCTTATAGTTCTGATTGATCTTGGCCATGGATAATTTGATTCCTCCTGATTCGCTTGTGCTTAGGGCCTGTCTTCAAACTCGCTTAAGGGCAGCTTTCACCATCTTTTCGTCCCTTGCATCGTTACTTTTGCTTGACGTACCCCCGGTGAACTAGCGCAAAAGTGCCTTGCCTGGAACGAAAATCCGGCAAAATCTGCTCCCTTCGGAGTTTGAAGACAGCCCCTACCGCGCTTCCTCTAAACTACCGAAATTTCTATGGGAAATCAATGGATCGAAGGCTGTTTCCTTTGCACTATTCTCCGGGGTAAATAAATATTCATGTCGTTTAAGTCCTTCCACATAAATATTTATTCGCCCGTGGGTTAGCTCATCCGCAAGCGTTCCAGCAGCTGGCGCATATCCTCCGGAAGCGGGGCGCTGAATTCCAGATATTCGCCGGTGACCGGGTGGACAAAACCCAGCACGGCGGCGTGAAGGGCCTGTCCCTGCCCCTTCATTTCCTTGTCCTTGCTTTTGCCGTAGTACGGGTCGCCTACCAGCGGGTAGCCGATGTATTTCATGTGGACCCGGATTTGATGAGTTCTGCCGGTTTCCAGCTTCAATTCCAGCACGGAAAAATCCTTCAGACGCTCCGTCACGTTAAAATGGGTCACGGCATGGCGGCTGTTTTTCTCAGTAACGGTAAACAGCTTGCGGTCGTAGGAATCCCGTCCGATAGGAGCATCCACTGTGCCCATATCATGCTGTACCACACCGTGGACCACCGCAATGTATTTACGCGTAACGGTATGATCCTTCAGCTGTTGAGCCAAGGATTGATGGGCCAGATCGTTCTTCGCCGCCATAATCAGCCCGGAGGTATCCTTGTCGATGCGGTGGACGATGCCGGGGCGCAGCTTGCCGTTGATGCCCGACAGATCCTTGCAATGATGGAGCAAGCCGTTCACCAGGGTTCCGGTGTAATGGCCTGCTGCAGGATGCACCACCAGACCTCGGGGTTTGTTCACTACAATGACATGACTATCTTCATATACAATCTCCAGGTCCATCGGCTCGCCTGCAACTTCCGTTTCTTCCGGTTGGGGCACGGTGACCACAATGCTGTCACCCTCCGCAACCTTATAATTCGGCTTCACGGAAAAACCATTGACCAGCACATACCCGTCCTTGATCCAGCCTTGAATCTGCGTCCTGGACACCACCGTATCCATGGATTCGTTGACATATTTATCGATGCGTTGGCCGGCAAATTCGGACTCCACTGTTAATGCCAGTGCTGCGGACTCCTCCTGAAGCTCGTCTTGCTCCTCCGCCTCTTCCGGAAAAGCGCTGTCCAGCTCTTCCCCTCCGATGAGATCTTCGTTCAAGCGGTTGTCCTCCTCAAATTCATTCCTTTTAGAGCGTGTAGACTAGCAAACACGGCCTAGGAAGCTTGCTCCCCGTTTTTCTGCTGCAATGCCCGTTTTTCTTTGCGCCATTCGAACAGTGTGTCCAAAAATATCAATGCCACACCCAGCACAATGGCCGAATCCGCCAGATTAAAAATGGCGAAGGTATAATCCACATGTTTGCCGAACCACTCGAATTGGAAGCGGAATTGCAGGAAATCCACCACTTCCCCGAACAATGCCCGGTCGATAAAATTCCCCGCGGCGCCGCCTAGAAGAAATCCGAGGGCTGTGGGCAGAAGCTTTTTGCCCGAGCGGATAGTCCGGAGCAGATACCAGATCAAGCCGGTAAGAATAACCACGGTAATGGATACAAAAAACCACCGCTGCCCCTCCAGAATACTGAAGGCTGCGCCGGTATTCCGGTGGGAGGTAATCGAGAAGAATTCACCGATTACCGGTCTTGTTTCGTACAGATCCATCTTATTGACGATGATCCACTTACTGGCCTGGTCCAAAGCCAGCACCACAAAGGCAAGGATAAAATACAGCAAGGAAAAACCCTCCCTTAATAACGTCCATTCATCCTTGTCGTTCATGCACACCTGCATGTACGCTAAACTTTACCTTGCGAGAAAACCTGTTTTATGACGCAAACTACCGGTAAGACCTGTTTTAGAAAGGAGCGCTTCCTTTGAACCATTTGAACGCTTCACAATTGGATACCCTGCGCCGCCAGCTTCTTCAGGATAAAAAGGAGCTGACCGACCAGCTTCATGAGAATGAGCTGTTCGGCTTCCACGATTCCCTCAGTGAGGGGACCGGCGAGCTTTCGACGTACGACAACCACCCGGCCGATGTGGGCAGCGAGGTGTTTGAGCGCGGCAAGGATTTGGCCTTGGCCGAGCAAACGCGGCATCATCTGGAGGATGTGGAACGGGCTCTGGCTGACATGGATGCCGGAATTTACGGCATCTGCAAAGCCAGCGGCGACCCCATCCCTTTCGAGCGGCTTGCCGCTATGCCTACTGCAGAGTTTACCATTGACCACACCCCTGCCAAACCCCATTATAACCGCCCGGTGGAGGAGGAGTTTCTCCAGCCTCCCTTTGGCCGGACCAGTCTGGATGAGCATTCCGACGAAACCGAATTCGACGGAGAGGATGCCTGGCAGATCGTAGAGTCCTGGGGCAACTCCGATTCCCCTGCCATGTCCGAGAATCCCCAGGTGGAAAGCTACGACGACATGGAAATTGAAGCCGATGAAAATATCGGGTATGTGGAAGCCCTTGAGAGCTTCCTGGCTACCGATATTTACGGCAGGCATGTAACGGTTGTCCGCAACAAGCAGTACCAAGAATATATGCATAACGGTGAAGGTGAGGCGCTGCTGGAGGAACCCGAGGCCCAGGATGATTATGGAGCAGATTTGCGGTAACCGCAATCCGCCACCCAGTATGTACACCCGGAGACGCCCTTTGCAGGGCGTCTTTTTGGGCTGGTTTCCCGGTTTTCCATGTTCGCCAGTTCAATACGTTCGCCCAGTTTGCTAGGTTTGCCCAGTTCGCCGGGTTTCCAAGCTGCAGCCAAATTTCTAACGGCGGCTACAGCCGCTATTTCCACAAAAACACCGCTTTGGAAAATCTAACGGCGGCCAGAGCCGCTATTCGGCCCAAACTGACTGCCGGAGGCGCAGTTTTACCCAAATAGCGTCTCCTGCTTCCGTTACATTTTGGAGAGCCCCTTTTTCTAGCGAATTAGGGCTCTCACTTCCGTTAGCCGCCTGGCGTAGGGACGGAGGCACGGATGCCGGCTGATACACGCACCGTATCACACCCAGCTTTAGCCAATAACCTCGGCACAGCGCTCGCACAAGGTAGAATGCTCTTCGACGGTTCCCACCTCAGGGGTGACGATCCAGCAGCGTTCGCACTTCTCGCCTTCCGCCTGGCTGACCCGCACATGGAGCCCCTTGAAGGCTGCCGCATCCTCCGGATGAGCCTCGTCCGCTTTATGCAGCTCTACCGCAGACACAATAAACAGCTGGTCCAGATCGGCAAATTGCCCCAGGAGTGCTTCCGTCTCCTTGGTGGGATACAGATCCAGCTTGGCGCCAAGGGAATTGCCGATGAGCTTTTTGTTGCGCGCTTCCTCCAAGGCCTTGTTAACCTCGTCGCGGATCACGATGAATGCTTCCCAACGCTGCTCCAGCTCGGCATCAGCTACAGCGGGATCAGCCACAGGCATTTCTGCCAACTGGACAGATTCCTCGGTTACTCCAGGGATCAAACGCCAGATTTCATCGGCGGTATGCGGCAGAATCGGGGTCACCAGCTTGGTGATGGCACACAGTGCATCGTACAGCACGGTTTGCGCCGCTTTGCGGGCCGGGTCCCCCGGCTTGCTTGCATAGAGGCGGTCCTTCACAATATCCAGGTAGAAGGCGCTCATCTCCACGGCGCAGAAGTGATGCACCGCTTGATACACCTGCTGGAACTCGTAGCGGTTGTAGCTTTCTGTTACCTTGGCGATCAGCTTGTTCAGCCGGATCATGGCGTAGCGGTCCAGGCTGTTCATGTCCTTCACCGCTACGCGGTCAGTGGCAGGATTAAAGCCGGTGAGATTGCCGTGCAGAAACCGCAGGGTGTTGCGGATTTTCCGGTAGACCTCGGCGGTTTGGGTCAGGATGTTGTCGGACAGGCGCTGGTCGGACTGGTAGTCCGCAGATGCCACCCACAAGCGGAGAATATCCGCGCCCAGCTTATCGCACACCTTCAGCGGGT
Organism: Paenibacillus mesotrionivorans; assembly: GCF_046098205.1. Taxonomy (NCBI): domain Bacteria; kingdom Bacillati; phylum Bacillota; class Bacilli; order Caryophanales; family Paenibacillaceae; genus Paenibacillus; species Paenibacillus mesotrionivorans. The sequence continues at coordinate 40,519 of NZ_JBJURJ010000023.1, forward strand.
CAACGGTGTTGCCCAAGGATTTGGACATTTTGCGTCCTTCCCCGTCCAGGGTAAAGCCGTGGCTCAATACGCCCTTGTATGGTGCGCAGCCGTTAACGGCCGTGCTGGTGATCAGAGAAGAGTTGAACCAGCCGCGGTATTGGTCGGAGCCCTCCAGGTACAGGTCCGCCGGGAACTGCAGAGCCTCACGCTGGCCCAGCACCCCTGCATGGGAGGAACCGGAATCAAACCATACGTCCATTATGTCCTTTTCCTTGCGGAATTGGTTATGGCCGCACTTAGGGCAGACAGAGCCTTCCGGAAGAAGCTCAGACTCGTCGCGGATAAACCAGGCGTTGGAGCCTTCCTTGGCAAAAATATCCGCCACATGGTTGATGGTTTCTTCATCCACATGGGAATGTCCGCAGGATTTGCAATAAAAGATCGGAATCGGCACACCCCAGACACGTTGGCGGGAGATACACCAGTCTCCGCGGTCGGCGATCATATTGTGCAGCCGCACTTCGCCCCAAGCAGGAGTCCACTCTACGTTTTTGATTTCCCGCAGCATGTCTTCCCGGAAAGCGTCAATGGAGGCAAACCATTGCTCCGTCGCCCGGTACATTACCGGTTTTTTGGTCCGCCAGTCATGGGGATATTGGTGGACAATGGAGCTTTGCTTCAACAGATGGCCCGATTCCGTCAACATCTCCAGAATCATGCCATTAGCCTTTTCATAATAGATGCCCTCGAAGCCCGGAGCCTCTGCAGTAAACTTCCCTTGGTCATCCACCGGCGACAGCACACCCAGATTGTAGCGCTGACCCACGGCAAAGTCGTCCTCACCATGTCCGGGAGCCGTATGCACACAGCCGGTGCCTGCTTCCAGCGTAACATGCTCGCCCAGGATCACCAGGGAATCCCGGTCATAGATGGGATGGCGGCATACCACATGCTCCAGCTCGGAGCCGATAAAGGTGGCTTCAATAGTGTACTCCGTCCAGCCGATTTCCTTGGCCGCCGCTTCCAGAAGACCCTTCGCCAGCACATACTGCTTGCCTGCGGCATTAACCAGCGCATATTCGTACTCGGGATGCAGGGAAATGCCCAGGTTAGCCGGCAGGGTCCAGGGTGTTGTGGTCCAAATCACCAAAGAGGCGGTTTCGGGAAGTTTGCCTTTACCGTCCTTCACCTGGAAGGCCACATAAATGGATGGGGAGGTTTTTTCCTTGTACTCAATTTCGGCTTCAGCCAGTGCGCTTTCCGAGGAAGGCGACCAGTAAACAGGCTTGAGGCCTTTGTAAATGTATCCCTTCTTGACCATTTGGCCGAACAAGCGGATTTGTGCCGCTTCATATTCCGGCTGCAGGGTCAAATATGGATGCTCCCAGTCACCGCGTACCGCCAGGCGCTGAAATTGCTTCTTTTGGCGCTCCACCCACTCCAAGGCATATTCCTTGCAGAACTCGCGGAATTCGGAGATGCCCATTTTCTTGCGGTCCACCTTGCCGCTGTTGGTGATGGCCTGTTCAATGGGCAGGCCGTGGGTATCCCAGCCGGGTACATAAGGCGCGTCGAAGCCGCTCATGGATTTGAAACGGACGACGAAATCCTTCAGAGTTTTATTCAAGGCATGGCCAATGTGGATATCACCGTTGGCATAAGGAGGGCCGTCATGCAGAATAAATTTCGGGCGACCCGCATTCTTCTTCTGCACCTTCTCGTAAATTCCGATTTCATCCCACCACGCCTGCACCTTCGGCTCGGCCTGGGGCAGGTTCCCCCGCATGGGGAATTGGGTTTCGGGCAGATTTAGTGTTTTACCGTAATCTGTTTTCGGTTGATCCATTGTAAACTGACTCTCCTTTAATAACAAAATAAAGACCTTCCATCCCAAACAAAGGGACGAGAGGTCTTATTCCCGCGGTACCACCCTCATAAAACCGTCTTCTCTTTAGAGAAGCGGCTTCACTCGTAAGATCCGTAACGGAATCACCCGATGCTCTATACTGGCCGCATCAGGGCGTTCCAGAGCATACTCCTGGAGGATATTCGGCGCCATCCGATTCCCGGGCTTCCACCATGTCCCGGGTCGCTGCGTAACGGAGGTTATGCGCGTACTTGTTCCAGTCATCGCAATCAAAATATTCGTTGACCAAGTTATGTCAATCTTTAACCCTCAAATTGCCTTCAGCAATTTCGAGGCTGACATAACTTATCCGGCCTTCGGCTTGGACCAAGTTATGTCAGTTTACAGTATACCCATTTCAAATAACCGAGTCAATGGACCGCCGTTCCCGCTCCTCGATGCTGCGGCCTTCCAGGCTGTCCCAGCTGTCCGTCTTCAACAGCTCCAGCTGTGCTTCCAGCAGCGTCCGGAACCGTGTCCGGTAGATGGAGGCCTGCTTCTTCAACTCCTCGATCTCCAGAGCGATTTTGCCGGACTTGACCAGAGCTTCATTGATAATCCGGTCCGCATTCTTCTCGGACTCGCGGATAATGAGCTGGGCTTCCTTCTTAGCGTTGCCCTTCACCTCGTCGGCCGCTTCTTGGGCCACGATGATGGTTTTGCTCAGGGTTTCCTCAATATTGGTGAAATGGTTCAGACGATCCTGGAGGGTCTGAATCTGGCTCTCCAGATCTTTATTCTCGCGGATCAGGGCTTCGTAATCCTTAATCACCTGGTCCAGAAACTCGTTGACCTCATCCTCGTCATAACCGCGAAACGAATGACGGAACTCCTTATTATGTATGTCCAGCGGTGTTAATGCCATCCTTGCACCTCCAAGAAAATAGCCGGTATTTCCAATGTATTCGACACACCCTGCGGAAATTCCTTCCGGCGGTGAACGCAAATCTTAGAGATACCTGCCGATTTTTACGCGGACCCGTCCTTTTTTGGTTGTGCCCTCGATCTCCAGCACCTTAAAACGCCCGAAGCCCTGCAGCGAAACCACATCGCCGTCCTTCAGCGGGGCGCTGGGATCCTCCTCCACCTTCCAATTCAAGCGGCAGCGGCCGGCTTTGATGGGGATCAGGATCTTGGCTCTGGACAGATGCCACACATCGCTGGCAATGCCGTCAAGACGCAAGGATGCCACGGATAAGGAGACCTCCTCCAGTTTGGTTTCCGCGGTCCTAAGCTCAGCCGCAGGCAAAATCGACGTACTCACGCCCAAGCGGTGCACCTGGAACAGATTCATGCTGAAATAATCGGCAATCTCCTTGGCAACCAGGATATGGCAGGCATCCCCCAACACATGGATATCCCCCACCTTGTCCCGTTTGACGCCAAGACCGAGAATGGAGCCCATAAAATCACCATGCTCAAGCTCGGCAAACCGGCTGTCCGGCGAGGTGATCTCCAACACCGCAATGCCCATGTCCTCTTCCGCAGGGTCCCGGTAAGCCGGGGCAAAAACCGCCCGTTTGCGCTCTGCGCCGGGATAACCGCCGTCCATATGCAGATTCACATCCGCCCGGTTGGCCAAGGATTCCACAATAAAGCACTGCCGCGGATCCAGAAAATCCGTCCGTTTCACCGTATGGTTTTCCGCCCGCTGGATCCAGTCCCAGGCTTTGTCCACAAAATTCTTCTCGTCGTCGTGAAAATGCGCAATCCATTCCCGTTCCATGCGAAAGCCCTCCAGCCTACAGGCCAAAAGGGCTCAGAATCAGTCCGAGAACGGCTTTAATGCCCTCCGCCACAAATTCCAGCGCAATCAGCGCCACGATGGGCGAGATATCCAGCATACCGCCGATGGGCGGGATAATTTTGCGGAAGGGCTTCAGATAGGGCTCCACCAGCTTGCCCAGCCATTCGCCCACGAAGCTTTCGCGGACGTTGGGAAGCCAGGACATGAAGACGTACGCAATAATCATGAAGTAATAAATCGTCTTGAGGTAATTAACAATCTCGTCGATCAACATCTTCACCCCGGTCTGCTAGTATAAAATCATAATTCATCCGCCTCCGCCGAATCGGTTATCGCTCCAAGAATGTCCACGTTATCCGGCGTACACAGAAAAATATTCGGTCCGACCTTGGTAATCGTCCCATTCAAAGCATAAACGGTTCCGCTGAGGAAGTCCACTATACGGACCGCCTGGTCCTGCCGGGCCTTGTGCAGATTCACCACCACAGAGCGCCGGGAGCGCAGATGGTCCGCAATATCCTGGGTATCCTCGTAATTGCGGGGTTCGCTCATAATCATTCTCAGGTTCTTCTGGGAATGAATACTCACAACATTGCCCTTATTTCTACGGGCTTCGAACGGATTGGTTTCAGGCTCGTCATGCTGCTCCACCACCTGCTCCCGCTCGATAATCTCCTCTTCCTCCTGCAGGCCGATCAGATTCATAATGCGGTTCATAACGCCCATCTTAGCATACCTCCTTATGGCGTGGTTAATAACAACCCGGCGGTATTGCGCCGGACAGGCTAAGGCCCTTCCCGTCAGCTCTGGCTGCCAACCAGAACGGTTCCCAAACGGATATAAGTGGCCCCCTCTTCAACAGCGGCTTCAAAATCTCCCGACATTCCCATGGAAAGCTCTGTAACGGCATATGGGTAAATCTGTTGTTCATTCAGTTGCTCGCGCAGCTCACGGAGTCTGCGGAAAACCGGTCTTGCACTGTCCGGTCCGCCCGTGAGGGGTGCCATGGTCATGAGGCCGACTACACGTATGTATGGCAATTCCGCCAGCTGCCGGGCGAATTCCTCCAAGCCCTCCGGAGCAAGCCCGTGTTTCGTGTCCTCACCCGAGACATTCAATTGGATGAAGCATTTCACCGGCTCCAGTCCAAGCGCTCCGGCCTTCCGGTTCAATTCCTCCGCCAGGGAAAGCCTGTCCAGGGAATGGATGTAGGCAAACTTGCCGATAACATCCTTCACCTTATTGGTCTGCAGGCTGCCGATAAAATGCCAAACCGCTCGGTCCCCAATCGCTTCCCACTTGGGCTTCACATCCTGCCAGCGGTTTTCGCCAATGTCCGTAAGTCCCGCAGCCAGCACCGCCTCCGCTGTTTCCAGGGAGGTATATTTGGTTACGGCAATGACCGTTACCTCCTCCGGCTGTCGGCCGGAACGACGGCATGCCGCTTCAATCCGGCTGCGTATGGCAGCCAGTCTGCCTTCCATGTCCATTCCAACGTCTCCTTCAACCACTCTGTCAAACCCAACCGATCCATGCAGCCATCCGTCCGGTCCGCCCGTTTTCCTTCCGGTGGGAGAAAAATTGGGATACGGCACAGCTGGTGCATAACTTAGTCATTTCGATATGTTGCGGCAAAATTCCTGCTTCTATCATAATTTTCCGGTTTATTTCTTGCAAGTTCAGCATGAATTTCCCCGGATTGACTGGGCTCGGACGAAAAAAGGGCTCCCCCTGAAGGCCGGTTTGGGCGGTGACGCTGTCCGTAACACGGTCATCCACCTCGTAACAGCAGGCTCCAATGGAGGGACCGATGGCGGCATAAAGCTCCGCCGGGCGGGTGCCGAAGGTTTGCGCCATGGCTTCTGCGGTAAACCGTGCGATCTGCTGCACCGTCCCCTTCCAGCCGGCATGGGCAAGCCCAACCGCCTGATGGACAGGATCAAGAAAAAACAAGGGCACACAATCCGCGAACAGGGCGGCCATCATAATGCCCCGCTCTGCGGTAATGAAGGCGTCGGCCTCCGGGAAAGCATCGGCCTGCTCAAGGGTACCGCGTCCCCTATGGCCCGGCTCCACCGTCTGCACCCGGGCCCCATGAACCTGCTCCCCATACGTCCAGGACCCCAGAGTGGTTCCCAATGCATCTGCCAGCAGCCTTCGGTTATCCACCACCACAGTCGGCTCGTCGTCCACATGCAGGCCCAGATTAAGGGTGGCATATGGTGCGCTGCCGGTTCCCCCGTTTCTTCCCGTAAAGCCTGCGGAGAGACCGGGAAACCTGCTCAGCCAGCCGTCCAGCCGGTAGAGCTCCACGCCATTCTCCGCTGTATATTGAACAAAAGGTTCCATAATTCCTCCTGTAAGCATGCACGTTTCCAACGAATAGCTTAATCATTATACCACGAACGGGGCAGCTTGAAGCATGGCGTCCTATCCCATCACCGCTAGAGGCTCCAACTCCGGTTATCATCCCGTCATTCCATGCAGGTGCATCCGCCAACGGCTGCATTCCAAAGTGACGAACTTGATTTTTCATATATAAATAGCCGCCGGGACTATTCTCTCCGAATTATATGCGAAATTTCATATCCAGCTCCCCCGCGCAGCAAGCCAACAGGGAAGGCGGCAGCATATGCCGACGCCTACCTGTCCCTGTAGTTGGACCGGCCGTAGTCACGGTCCCTTTCCTTGTCCCGGTCTCTGTCGCGCTCCTCCTCATCCCGGTACAGCCGGGTGTCATCCAGCTTCACCAGAATGACATCCATGCCGATCTTCACAATGTTCCGCCAGGGAATGACCACTTCGGCACCGCTCCCCCAAAAACCGAACAGCTTGCCGGACGCGGGAACCACAATAGACTCGATCCGCCCCTGCCGGAGATCCAGCTCCAGGTCATTGACGGAGCCCAGCTTTTTGCCGTCGACAATATTGATGACATCCTTCGATTGAAAATCGGAAATCTTCATGGCCATATCACCACCACTGATCCTTTTTCAAAGTTGTTCTCGCGGGAAGGCCGCAAGGGGCAGGCTATTACCCATTATATGAGCCGCCCGGGCAAAATGTCCGGTCAGCGTGAATTTTCCTTCGGTGCAGCGGATAAGGCAGCTTGCACATTCATCAGCTTAACAAAACAGCACCCGGCGGCCGCAAAGCCGAAGGTGCTGTTCGTAACCCTTTACATATATTGCGTCTTGTTGTCACACGCCTCATACCAGAGCTCGAAGCAGCCGTCGGCGGTCAGGCAAAGCTCCGTTTCGTCGAACCGGGGTGCCAGTTCCCGGCAATAGGCGGAAAATGCTTCCAAACTGCCATACTCCTCTACCGAGCCGCATTGGCACAGATAAGCCGCGCGGCGGGCATAAGCCCGCTGCTCGCAGTGGAAGATCCGGTCGTGATGGGCAACCAGCGGCGCGCTGCACCATACCCCCACACAGCCTTTGCCCTTTTGACCGAACAACCATGAGCCCTGCCGCTCCCACCGGTCCAGCTTCTCCAGCGGGAAAAACAGATGGGTGAACCCGATAGGATGCCGGTCATCGATCACATATACCGCCCCCAAGAGACTGCCCTCCTGCCGGACAGCAGGCATAATCCCGTTGCCGTACCAATAACCCGGCCGCATCCCCCCGTCATCCGAAGCCTCTCCGGGATGGTTGGCGAAAATCAGCGTCTCCCCGTCCAAGGCCGCCGTCCACATATGCTGCTGATAACCGTAAACGCCCGGCTCGAAACGGGTGGTGCCGTGGAAGCTTTCATTCAGGGACTTCACGTAAGCGTTGGATTCCATGTCCACTCCCGGCTCCAGCATCACATTCTCCCAGAACCGGGGAGCCTGATCCCTGCGCGGAGATTGCACAGAGGTCAGCGCATAATCCCGCTTCTTCACCAGCTTCACCCAGGCATTGCCCGTCTGATAAGCCAGTGTCTGAGTCTGCTCCATCAGCCCTCCCAGCCCTTCCGGAAGCTTGTAGCGGCTGTCCATCATAAAGACCATCCATTCGCTGTTTCCATAAGGCGCCCCGGGATTGGCCAGATGGACCAGCGCTTGCACCGATTGGGTAAAAGGAAGGATCACCGAGCGGTATACCCGGCCCTGGGGAGCAATCATCGACCCGCGGAAGGTATGCGCCGCAATCTGCTGCAGCATCAGATTCAAGAGAGCTTCGGCCCGCCGCGCCTCAGGCTCTTCCATGAAGTCTGCCACATTCAGCAGTGCGCCCAAGGTAACGCCCATATAATCCGCGCTTAGGAATTCCTCGAAGCCGTACTCCTCCACATCCTCCAGCCATTGCCGCACACGGTCCAGGGCGACAGCAGCAACCTCTTCTCCCGATCTGCCGGACCGGAGGAAACGGCTCCCGGGATAACGCCTTCCCGCCATATAAGCGCATACATAAAACATCAGCGCATGATTCTCGCTCCAGAAGCACATACCGTCCGTGCCATCCTCCGTCATCCAGTACCGGTAGGCCAGAACAGCCTCCTCCGCCTCAGGCAGCAATTCTTCCGGCAGAAGAGAAAATTCCATCATTCTCAGCAGCCCGGCCAGAAAAAAATCCGAGCAATCCTCCCGCCTCCGGATCTGGTCCAGCGCCGTGCGGAGATGCTGCAGGTCGTGAGGCCCCTGGCTCCCCAGCATCCGCCGGGCCAGAACATAAAACAATCCGAACCGCAGCGGACGGTACTCCTCCTCCAACCCCAAACCCGCCAGCTCCGCATACATACGCCGGGTATGGGCATGCCCGCTAGTCCCTTCATTAACCAAAATCCCGGGAGACACTGTCTTAGCGGGCCGCTTATGATGGAGCAGCTCTATCCGCCGGAAACGCCGGATTCCTTCAATCTCTCCGCTGACCACAATCATGGTCCTCTCCGGACGCAATTCCACGGTTTCCGCACCGATTATATTCTCGGATTCCTCCGCAAGCCCATCTCCTTCATAGGCAAGCCGGATGATGCAGGGCGGCGCCGGAGGAAGCCGGAGTCTCCCCTTATATAGAGAGATCCTCCCAAGCCACCGGTCCAGCTCCATTAATGGGCGGGCTTCACCGGAATCAGGCAGCTCAAACCGGATTTTGTCCGTATGCGCCAGAAGCTCCACTCCGATGATATTGCGCGTGTCTCGGATGGCCAGATTCTGTACCCGGAGAATCAGCAGATTGGCTCCGGGCTTCAGCTCCAGCTGCGCCTCCAGCCTGCGGATGGGTTTGTACACGGGCTCCGCCTCGGACACCGCCAGCACACCGTTCAGCCAGAGCTCTACAGCGGCATAGGTCCAAACATACACAGGCACCATCAGCTTTTCCTCTGCCTCCAGGACCGCAGCAGCCAAAAACTCCACCCTGTGGGGCGTCCGCGAAAACATGGGAAGATTGATAAAGCCCCCGGCAGCCTGATGAAGCTCCCAAGGGATGTCCAGCTCGCTGGGCTCCCCCAGCCGGATGCCGTCACATGGGGCAGGCAGACCGTGCTCCGCCACAATGGAACGCAGATGCTTTTCGTAACGGAGCTGGCTTTTGTCAGCGGCCTCATCCTTCCATTCCGTTAACCGGGGACCCGAAAGCAGATAATAGGGGATAAACCGGTCTGCTGCATACGAAACGCCTTCATCCTTCCTGGCTGTCATGTTCTCCTCCGCCTCTCTTGTCTCTTAGGTCACTGCTAAAGCGTCATTTTTCCTTATCCGCATACGCCTGCTTAAACTCCGACGGAGTGACGCCTGTATGTTTTTTGAACAGCTCGCTGAAATATTGCCGCCCCTCATACCCGAGAGCCAATGCAATGTCCTGCACCGCCATTCCCTGCGCCAGCATCTCCTTGGCCCGTTCCATCCGCTCCGAAGTCACAAACTGGGCCACCGGGTAACCCGTCACCTTCTTGAACAGGTTGGCGAAGTAACTGCCGCTTAAGAATACAAGCCGGGCATAGTCGTTGACGGTGTTATTTTCATGCAGATGGTCGCGGATATAAGCAATCACCTGATCCACCACCTGATTGGCCGCATCCGTGTGCTTCTGCTCCATGGCCATACAGCCCATGCTACACAGCTCCTTCACCGTTTCCCGCAAATCCTGCAAGGAACAGAGTCCGGCATCCTTCAGCCGGTGGGCCTGCCTCTCAAGAGGCTTCATCTCCACAGGAGTGAGCTTCTCGGCGAACACGCGGTTCATCAGAAACGCCAGCTCATAATATCTGCCCTTCATCATATCCGGAGGCGGGGCTGTACCATTGACATCGGCGGCGAAGAGCTCCTCCAGCAGATCCAGAGCCTTGGGCAGATTACCCGACCGCAGCAGGAAAAACAGCTCCTTTTCCTTCTCTGCGGCATACTGGGGGGCCGCTTCATCCACCGGCTGCACCTTCCGGTAGCTGTATACGCTGTTGCCGCCGGTATAGAAATTGTAGGACAAGGCCGTTCTGGCCTGGTTATAGGAATAATAAATGTCGTGAATATGAGACACCGCTTCTCCGATTCCAAGAGAAATGGTGAACTTGGAGTATTTGGCTATATTTTCCCGGCACAGCTCCGCCAGCGCTTCCGTATCGGTTGCGGCCGCGGGGTTAATTATTGCTGCAAAACGGTTGGAATGATCCCGGAATATGAAACCCTTGGTGATGCTGCGGATGGTCTCCTCCAGAATGTTGTGCAGAGTGAAGCGGATCAGCTCCACCTCCTGAACGGGGCTGGAGCTGATACGTTCAGCGAAGCCGTCGATCTCCGCCAGCAGCACGGTAAACCCCTCACGCTCCAGCTCAATATTCAGGAAGTCCCACCGTTTGGCCGCCTGCTCTGCCGGAGTCGGATATTGAAGCAGCAGCTGGAAATACTCCTGGCGCAAATAAGGCATGCTCTCCCGCAGCTTCCGCTCCATCTCGCGGTACTGCTTCGCCTGGCGGGCCTCCTCCTCGATTGCCGCCTTAGCCTTCAGCACAAGCTCCACAATCTGCCCGGGGTGGAAGGGCTTGATCACATAATCGAAGGCGCCCAGCCGGACCGCCTGCTGCGCATACTCAAAATCCGTATAGCCGCTGATAAAAATGGTCTTCATTCCCGGACATACATGCTCCAGTTCCTTCATCATCTGCAGGCCGTCCAGCCGCGGCATGCGGATATCCGTCAGCACAATATGGGGCTTGGTCTGCAGAATCAGCTCCCGCCCGGCCACACCGTTGCCGGCTGTTCCGGCAACCGTGATACCGTAATCTGACCATGGGATGCCCCGGGAGATGCCCTCCACCACATCGGGGACGTCGTCAATGATGCACAGTCTGATTTCCTCCGTCATGCCGATGCCTCGCCTTCAATGGGAATTTTGATTACAGCCCGGGTGGACCGGATAGGTTCTGGCTCGCTGGTGAAGGACAATTCTGCCGTTTCTCCGTGCAGAAGCTTAATCCGCCCGTACACATTCTTCAGTGCATAGCTCTTTTTTGCCGGCTCCTTCTGCAGCATGCCTGCCGTGACCGTTTTGACGTCCATGCCTGAGCCGTTATCCTCTATCTCCAGCAGCAGGAAGCCTCCGGAGCGCCTGGCAGTGATCCGGATGAAGCCTTCCTCCTCCAGCTCCCGGAAGCCGTGGAGTATGGCGTTCTCCGCCAAGGGCTGGAGAATGATCTTGGCCACCGGAAGCGGGAGAAGGGCTTCGTCCTCCACCTGGATCTCATATTGAAACAATCCCCTGTAGCATTGCTGCTGCAGGTTCAAATAGTGGCGGACATGCTCCAGCTCCTTCTCCAGTGTGGTGAGCTCACTGCCTCCGTTCAGCCCCAGCTTAAACAGCAGAGATAGGGAGGTAATCATATCCGTCACCTCCTGGTTGCGGGAGGAAACCGATTTCCAAATTATCGCATTTAAGGTGTTGTACAAAAAGTGGGGATCGATCTGGGCCTGCAGCGCCTTAATCTCCATCCTCCGCTTTTCACCCTCCGCCTCCTTCACCTCATCAATGAGGGTTTCCAGCTGCTCCAGCATCCGGTTGAACTTATGCCCCACCTGGGTCACTTCGTCGTCGTACTTGCTGTCGAATCGGACATCCAGATTGTTGTTCTCCACCTGCCGCATCATGCTTTGCAGACGGTGGAGCGGCTTTAAGAGGAACCCGGACATGCCGTTGGCCGCGATCAGAGCTGCCAAGGTGCAGGCCGCCATAATCAAGAGGGAGGTGGTTTTAATTTTATTCACGTTTTTGAGCAGGGACTGCTGGTCCTGGATGCTGACCAAAACCCAGTCCGCCGCCAGATCGAGCCTGGCATAGTTGACCAGGTTGGTTCGGCCCTCCGTCTCCAGCTTAAGAAAACCGCGTTCATTTTTTTGGAGGTTATGAAGCAGCTCCGCATCCTCCGGCAGCCCTTCCCTTTCACCCAAATTCATTACCGGCAAGCCGGTGGTGAGAGACACCAGATAATATCCCTTGGCTCCGCCGGGCAAACCGTCGGCCACCACAGAACGGAGCACCTCCTCCTTGAGGTTGGCTATCACATACACCCCGCTGACGCTAACATCCGTAATCGGCTTCATCACCAGCGTGATCACCTTCCTCCGGTCCATAAACAGGGGATCCACATGGCTTTCCACCCATAACACCTGGTTCATGTCCGGGATTCTTGCGCCAATCGCGGTATTTTCCAACCGGACGCTGGGTGTGCGCAGATCACTGGTGGCGAAAAACTCCCCGACAGGAGTGGAGATAAGCACGGAGGCGATGGACATGTCTGTCAGCTTCATCTGGGCCAGAGGAATCTGCAGCTCCGTAAGCCGCTGGTAGTAGTAGCCGGGAGAGGCTGCATAAATATCCTTCATAATATTTTTGAAGGGATCGCTAAGCATCATGGAGGAGGTGGACACAATGGCGTTCCTCAGCCGTTCATTCAACACCTGGGCCGATTTATTCAGCGTATTCTGGGCGGAAACCGCAGCCTCCTGCTCCGTGGAGCGGTAAGCGATCCAGTAGGATACCAGCCCTGTCAGAGCACTGGCCGATACGGCCAGCACCAGAAACGACAAAAGCAGCCTGCGGCGCAGGCTTAGCCGGTAAAAAAATGTGTTCATAGGCGAAAGCCTCCTTTCCGCAGGCCGGGAATAGAGAACAGACGCGCTGAGGGAGGTTCAACGCGTCTCTCTTGATGAAAGGTTACTTGGCCATGCTTCCCTGAAGAGCGGCAGGATCAAAGGCAGAGTTGGGAGCTGCCTTGGTGTCACCAGCCTCCTTGGCCTTCTTCAGGCCGGCATTGTACCGGGTGGTCAAATCCTTGAGCACAGCGGATGCGTCGCCGCCCTCCAGAATGTACTTGATGACCGCGTTGCCTGTTTTCACACCCTCCACCTTGGCTTCCGTTGCGGACAAGGGGGAAGGGGAATACAGAGCATCATATTTGGTCGGAAGGAAATTTTCAATGCCCGGAATAGAAGGTTTGGCCGCCACGGAGTTCACATCAGGCACGATGGAAATGCCGAAGCCCTTTTCCTGATAAGCCTTCTGCACCTCTACGCTGTACATGTACTCCATAAACTTCCATGCCGCTTCCTTATTCTTCGTGTTCTTGTTCATGCCGATGTAGTTGCCGGCCAGTACAGACACGGTTCCGTTCCGGCTGCCGTCAATGGTCGGCGGCAAAGCCGAATCCCAGTTGATCTTGGTGGGAAATTGGTTCTGGTACACACCCGGCTCGCCGGAGTGGTTAAAGTACATGCCGATCTTGCCGGCTGCGAACTGCGCACGCAGGGGATCGATATCCAGGGATTCCACACCCGGGAGCATGCTGCCGTCCACCTTCATTTGGCGCAGGCCCTCCAGAAGAGGCTTGTACACGCTGAAATCATACTCCCCTGTTTTGTAGTTATAGCCGTCAATGGTAGAGGTCCCGGAGAGGGACATAATGGGATTGGCCACCCGTGTGAAGGCCGAGGATGCGCTCTTGAAGTTGCCGGCAAAGCCGTAAGCGCCCACGTCCTTGTTAGAGTCTGTAATCTTCTTCGCATAGTCCACCATCTCGGCAATGGTTTTGGGCGGTTCGGTCAGCCCGGCCTTGGCGAACAGGTCCTTGTTGTAAATCAGCCTCCACAGCTGTCCGGTGCTGGGCAGGGAATAGGTTTTGCCGTCGAAGGTATTGGCCTCCGCCACCATCAGCTTGCTGAAGCGCGCCTTCATGTCGCTGGACATAAGCTCATCCAGAGGCATCAGATAACCCTTTTTGACGAAGCTGACAAAATCGGTGGTACGGAATACGTCGGGAGCCTGGTTGCTGGCAAAGGCGATGTCTACCGACTGGGTGAAGTTGTCCGCCATTACGGTCATTTCCACTTCGATGCTGGGATTATTCTTGTTAAAGGTTTCGATCACCGACTTGATATAATCGGCGTCGTGGCGGTCAATCGTCCAATAGGTGACCTTGGTTTTGGCCCCGTTGGCCACTGTGGCGGCCGGGCTTCCTTGGGCTGCGGTATTGTCGGAGCCCCCGCTGCCGCAAGCGGCAAGAGAAACGGCGAGAGACAAACTCAGCAATGTGCCTGCAACTTTCATTTTCATATCTGTACCCCTCCTGGTATGAATTATTATATGAATAACATTCAGCGAGCCGCAAGGCTTGCGTCCTGGTGGCTCCAATCAGCCTTTGACGGCTCCCGCCGTCACCTGCATGAAGGACTTGCTGGCAAACAGATACACAATCAGCACCGGCAGAAAGGCAATACATGCGCCGGCCATCATCAGCTGATTCTCCGCCGCCGCGCCGATGCCATAGCGCAGATTGGCCAAACCCACCGTCAACGTCTGGAGCTTGGGGTTGGTCAGGGTGAAAACCAGGGGCAGGATATATTCATTCCATGCGCCCCGGAAGGTAAACAGCGCGGTGACGGCCAAGGCGGGACGCAAGAGCGGCAGCACAATGCGGAAGAACACCGAGTAGAAGTTGCAGCCGTCAATGTAAGCCGCTTCGTCCAAATCCTTGGGTATGGAGCGGAAGAAGCCGATCAGCATGAAGAAGGTGGAGGCATGGGCGCTGATCAGAATGATAATGACCCCCCACAGGGACTTGTTCAGGCCAAGGGAAACCATCAGGTCGAATTGCGGACGCAGGACAACGGCGCCGATGGAGATAAACATGGTGCTGGCCTGGAGCACCACGTAAATTTGCTTGCCCGGAAACCGGTTGCGGTCCACCGCATACGCGGCCATGGCGGTAACCAGCAGGGTGCCCGCGGTGACGGCAGCAGAGATGTAAAAGCTGTTCCACATAAAGCGGGCGAAGTTGGCCTGCTTCCATGCCGTCAGGTAATTGGAGAATTGCCAGGATGAAGGGAAGAAGGTAGCCCCTGAGGTTAGCTCGGCATTGGTTTTGAAGGACCCCAGGATGGCCATGGCCATGGGCAGCAGCGTGAACAGGGCCACCGCCAGGAGAAAGATCCACATGATGACTTTTCCGCCCCATGCGCCAACCAGCAGACTGCGGCGGGTATTTGTTTTGGACATAACGGTTCCTCCTCCTATTCTTGGGCCAGCTTCTTGGACATGTAGAAGTACAAGCCGGTAATGGCGCCTACGATAAGGGCGGTGACAAAACCGACGGCACTTCCGTAGCCCAATTGCTGAACGGTTGTGGTCGTGGAGGAAACGGGGAAAAACAGCTTGTACACATACAGATACATAACCTCCGTTTTTCCGAAGGGTCCGCCCTCCGTCAGCACCATAATGCTTTCATAACCCTTCAGGGCGGTTATAATGGCCAGCATGATAATCATCTGGAGCACACGCCCCAGCATGGGGATGGTGATGTACCAGAATTTCTGCACACCGTTGGCTCCGTCCAGTCCGGCGCTTTCGTAGATATCCTCGGGAATCCCCTGCAATCCGGCTATAAACAGCAGCATGTAGTTGCCAATGGCGCCCCACACGGCGGTAATGATTACAGTGAGCATGGCATACTTGGGTCCGAGCCAATCGATGGAGCCAAGCCCGAACTTCAGGAGAAACTGGTTTAACATCCCGTTGAAGGAATTGAAGATGGTGAAGAATACAATGGCCATGACCGAGGTGCTGATAATGGTGGGCATAAAGTAAACCGCCCGCAGGAAGCTTCTGCCCTTGATCGCCCGGTTCAGGAGCACCGCCAGGATCAGGGAGATGGGCAGCGTAATGATGATTTTGCCGCCGGCATAAATGAAGGTGTTGTACACCGCGTGCCAATATTCCTGATCCCGGAACAGCCGCGCAAAATTCTCGAGGCCGATATATTTGGGCGTTCCGTAACCCTGGTAATCAAAAAACATATACCGCAGCGCCCAGGCAATTGGGTAAATGCCCAATGCGCAGGTAAGGAACAGGCTGGGAAAAATGAATACATACGAGTTGATTAATTGAAGCCTTCTTTTCATGGGTCTTGTCTCCTTCCTTCCGTTCGTCGTACCTTGAGTATACGGCAAGACACGGATGAGGCAGGAAGGGCAAAGCAACTCTCCCGCATACGACAATCCAACTATTTTGGGCGGGGGTGCGTAAAAATGACAAAAACCCGGCTTGCGCCGGGCTCCTTTATGGGGAGTGTTAGTTTATGATTTCACATGTTTTTGCATCTGCGAAATGGCCGATTTCTCCAGCCGCGATACCTGGGCCTGTGAGATGCCGATTTCGTCCGCAACCTCCATCTGTGTTTTGCCCTCGAAAAAACGCATGGACAGGATCATTTTCTCCCGGTCATTCAGCTTGCGCATCCCTTCACGGAGAGCAATGCCTTCTATCCAGGAGATGTCCTTGTTCTTGTCGTCGCTAATCTGGTCCATCACATAGATGGGATCGCCGCCGTCGTGATAGATGGGCTCGAACAGGGAGACCGGGTCCTGAATGGCATCCAGCGCAAACACCACATCCTCCTTAGGCACGTTCAGGGCTTCCGATATTTCATAAATGGTCGGCTCCCGCGAATTCTGGTTGGTCAAGCTGTCGCGGACCTGGAGCGCCTTGTAGGCGATATCCCGCAGGGAACGGGAAACCCGGATGGGGTTGTTGTCGCGCAGGTACCGGCGGATTTCCCCGATGATCATCGGCACCGCATAGGTGGAGAACTTCACATTCTGGCTTAAGTCAAAATTGTCGATGGCCTTCATCAGGCCGATGCAGCCTACTTGGAACAGATCATCCACAAACTCGCCTCTGTTGTTGAAGCGCTGGATGACGGACAGGACCAGCCTGAGGTTGCCGTTGACCAGCTTTTCCCGGGCCAGGCGGTTATTTTTCTCCTGCAGCTCGACGAATAATTCCCGCATTTCTGCGTTGGTAAGGACAGGCAGCTTGGATGTATCCACGCCGCATATCTCGACTTTATTTCGGGTCATCGTGATTACCTCCCAAGGAGAAACATTACTGTTCATTATCTCCTGGGATGGGTTTTTTATGCGTATGCGGGATTATAGCCTTTACATGGAGAGGGCCCTAAGCATACCACTGCGCCTGAGCGCGGTACATGTCGGCGTAAAGCCCGTTTTGGGCCATTAGCTGCTTATGCGACCCGTCCTCAACAATTTTTCCGTTATCGAATACGAGAATGCGGTCCACAACAGCCGTTATACCCAGCCGGTGCGAAATAAGAATCGTGGTTTTATCTCCTGTTAAGGAGGCGAAATTCCTGTACAGCTGCGCCTCTGCAACCGGGTCAAGGGCGGATGTCGGTTCATCGAGGATCATGATTTTGGCACTCTGCCTATATGCGGCACGGGCTATAGATATTTTTTGCCATTGTCCCCCTGACAGGTTATTGGCCTTATGCGAAAACGAACCAACAAGTTCATTTAATCCTTCTTTTTGCTCCTCCACCACATCATGAACATTGATGCTCCGCAGAAGCTCCATAATCTCGGCTTCATCCGCTTTACGATGCTTGTCCGAAACCGTTATATTATCACGCAAGCTGGCTTCATAGTGGGCAAAATCCTGAAAAACGACGGATACCGCTTCTCTTGCCGCGGCAGGGTCTTCCGCAATGTTGATTCCTCCAACATGGATTTCGCCGGCCCTTGGATCAAACATTCCGCACATCAGGCTGATGAACGTTGATTTTCCACTTCCGTTTTCTCCTACCACTGCTATTTTTTCACCGTCTTGAATCTGAACAGTGATGTTTTTCAGAACCTCTTTATCTGTATTGGGATAAGTAAAGGTAACATTATCAAAATGGATTGTCCCCGTTGATGGTTTTCCTTCAGAAGTGCTTTTATGCTCCCGTTCCAGCTCGTCCAGATAGAAAAACTCCTTCATGTAGGGAATATTCTGGGCAAGCACCATCGTTCCCACCAAAAAATCTCCCGTCACCGATTGAAGCTGTCCGGACAAGGCAAATACGAGGGTAAACGCACCAAGGCCAATAGCGGGATTTCTATAAATCTCGTATGCCGCCAAAAGGAGAACAGCCAAATAAACGGCGCTTCTTAAAAAATCGGCTGCTGTGTTGAACTTAACATGCTTTGCCATGATGCTATTCTTTTTTCCTATGTATTCATCGGCAATGGCCCGCCAACGGGCTTTCAGGTAGTCGAACAAGGCGAAGTGGCGTATTTCCTGTAAACCATTCAGAGAATGGTCACCACCGCCAATCATGTGAAAATAGTGAATAGCGAGTGCCCCTTCCTCCATCCATTTTGCCCTATACCGAAAGGTTTCCTCCTGCTGGAAATAAGCCAGCAGCGCTGCCGGAATACTTGTGACGAAGAGAATCAGAACAATCAAAGGATTGATTTTCCATAAGGAAAAGGAAGCGGCCGCAAAGGCAGCTGCAAGCTGCAGTATAGTAACCATATTGCCGATACATTTCGCCATTTGATAGCCTGCATATTCTTCAATAAATGCCAACCTCTTTTGGAAATCATCGTGGTTTTCAATATATGAATACCGGACCTCACATTTGTGGCGGATGATGGTCCCTTTAATAAACCGTTGGATTTTTATTTCGTCCATACCGTTTGTGTATTGCTGGATGTTCGTTATCAGTACCTGCGCAATATACAAACCAACAACAGTGATAAAAGCAAACAATGCCGGGCCAGCATCACCTTTGGTCCCCATGAGCATTTGGAGGGAATCCGTCAGCGTTCTCAGCCTGTTGGCCAGAATGACCGGCAGCAAAGCGGCGCCAAATCCAACGAGACTGATCATCATGGAATAAGGTCCTTTGATTTTCATACTAACGCCAAATGCTTTAAGCAAAATCCGCAATTTGCCCATCTGCTTCATCCCTCCCTTGTTCGTACCACTGGGCTTGCTCTCGGAAAAATCCGGCATAGATGCCGTTTGATAACATTAACTCCTCATGGGTCCCGCTCTCTGCCAGACGGCCGTGATTTAGAACGATGATGCGGTCCGCCAAGCGGGCAAAACCTACACGATGGCTGATCAAAATAGCGGTACGGCCCTCAATCTTCTCCCGAATGGCATGAAATTGATTCATTTCTGCGATTGGATCCAAGGCTGCGGCCGGCTCGTCAAAAATCAGAATTTCTTTATCGCTCATGTGGGCGCGGGATACAGCCACACGCTGCTTTTCTCCACCGGAGAGCATCGCTCCATCCTTTACGACGTTACGTAACAACCATTGCTCCAGTCCCTTGGGGAAACGGGCGGGCAGTTTGTCCGCTCCTCCTTTTTGCATAGCCAGCATAATACGCTCTGTATTGCTGAGTTTTTTCAGGTCGCCAAACCCGACATTCTCACGAAGCGTGGCATGGAAAATATGAAAATCCTGAAAGAACATCCCAACCTTTTTTATAACCGCCCCTCGGGTTTTCGAGTCATAATGCTTCCCGTAAAAACTCAACCTTCCTTTTGTCGGAGTAAATAGTCCAATCAATACTTTCACCAGCGTGGTCTTGCCGCTTCCGTTTACACCTACCAGCGCAATGGTCTCGCCTTTTTTTATTTCAAAGGAAAGGTCATGGAGAGCCTCGGTTTCATCATTATAGGAAAAGCAAATCCCTTCCGCCTTGAATGCGGTGCTGTCATCTGCCGGTACAAACCCCTCTTCCCAATCCTCCGCTGCTTGCGGAACAGATTCTACGAATTTGCGCTGAAGGTTAAGAAAGTACAGCCCGCGGTCCATTTCTTGAAAGCTTGAGGAAAGAATCTGTGTAACCTCACTGATGCTTTGCCCCATAGCGTAAAGCATCAGGAACACATCCACGGACATCCCGCCGTCGGCAACGCGGTATATACAATACCCCATCATACCTGTCATAAAAGCATAAAAACCAATACCGCTGATGAAGGCAACAAGCTGACGCACCCGCACATAACGCCTGTCGATAAGTTCGACTTTATCGTATGCCTTATTCCATTTCTCAATCGTTTCCTCCGTCAACCCATATACACGCAGCTCCTTGGCAACCCCCGGAGACATCGTGGAGCTTTGGTAGTAATTTGCAAGCCTGGAGGCTTCCGAATAGGGCCGGCCATCCCAACGCAGTTTATTGGCTGTTGAGAAATTCAAAAGCAATACAGCCGCAATGTAACCGGTGGAAATAACAAAAATAACCCATGAGGTTTGAGCGGCGACCACAAGCAGGGAAACCGCACCGGCCAGTTTGGAAAGAAACAAACACCCTGAGCTCATGAAATCGGCCAAAGCGCCGCAGCGCCCCATTACTGACCAATGGTCATCGCGGTATTTCTTGTCCATAAGGGTTTTCATTTCGATCCGGCTAACCACATCCATCAGGTGTTCTTCAAGTCCAAAATAGTAGGAGTCGTACATAATAAAGTAAAGAAAATTGCCATTAATTCGTTTGGAAAGCCCTACGGCTGTCAAGACAATGCCTAATGCCGCAATGGATGGGACAATATCCTGAAAGCTTCCGCTTCCGCTAAGGAGAAACTCGGATAGAATCGATACTGCCTCCCGATTGTAATGAAGTGCCACAGCCGGTAAAACAGCCAGTACAATACTGAGTGTCCCCCAGAACAAAAACAGGCGCGCATCAATACGCAGAGCAAGCCGGATTGCCCAGGCTATTGTAAGAAAGTTTTCTTTTATTTTTTTCATATCTCCAGCTCATCCTCCGCGTAAAATGCCTTTAATCTTTCAAGGACAGCTGGACGCCGCCCCCGGCTAACAGGTATGCGGGCAATCGGTGACAGCAGTAAGTCGTGATGTTCAAGCTTTTCAAAAAAAAGCAAATTGACTATGTATCCCGTGTGGCAGCGGACGAAGTAGGGCTCAAACAAAATCTGCTCGTGGTCTTTCATTCTTTTGTAGCTCAGTATCGAATCGGTTTCTGTGTAAATGCGGGTGTTATGCCCCTCCGTTTCGATGTAACGAATGGATTTTGTATAAATTTTATAGATGCCGTTTGTATTGGTCTCAATAAAAAACCGGTTTTTTCCGCTGCGAATACGCACCTGCTCCGCCTCTTTTAAGAACCGGCTATACCGCAAAGGCTTAATCAGATAGTTATCTGCCTTTACCTCATAAGCCTCCAGAACGTGATTCAGTATAGTCGTCAGGAAGACGATACCGACCTTTGAATCGACTTCCCGAATACGCCGTGCAATTTCAATTCCATTCATTTTTGTAAAAGGGATCTCTAAAAAAATCAAATCCATCTCCAGCGGATAATGCTTCAATAATTTTTCTCCACTGTCATAAGAGAGAACCTGAACATTAAGGCCTGTTTCACTCTTGTATCTTTTGATGAAATTGGATAGCAGGATGCGGACGGCCGTATCGCCATCGCATATCCCAATGACCAGCATTGTAGTTCACCTCCTGGAGGGTTCAAACAAACCCTAGCAAATTATAGCAACCCCGATTTGATTTACCAATAGAGAATCGATAACTTGCATCTCGCGGTGCATATTTTGCAGATGTGCATAGAGCCCTGTTCAGTGGCGGCGCCGCTAACGAATCTCACAAGCCTTATTTCGCGGAAAAGGTGGAGGTTGGAAATGTAACGAATCTGAGCCACGCTATTGCAAACACATTGGCTTTTTTCAGCATCTTTTAGACGGAATAAGGCGTATCACATTCGTTACAACTGGAAAACGGGCCAAACGGGTGAAATGGCGTTGCTGAGATTCGTTAGAAAAGTCAGCTGCTGCATTCGCCGTTTTCTCCGTTTCCCGATCTCCGCATATAAAAAAACGCCCGGGCCGGCGCATATGCGCATCAGCCCGGACGGGGTTGCCTTGTCCGTGTGTGTTTTTATTCGTTTGTTGCCATTTGTTTGTTGTCCTTCCGGTTTCACACCATCTTGTTGAATTCCTTGCGCAGCCGCTTGATGATCCGCTTCTCCAGCCGGGAGATGTAGGATTGGGAGATGCCCAGCATGTCGGCTACATCCTTCTGGGTTTTCTCCTCCCCGTCCGTCAGTCCGAAGCGCAGCTCCATGATGGTCCTCTCCCGCTCCGTCAGCTTATCCAGCGCCTTATGCAGCAGCTTCCGGTCCACCTGCTCCTCGATATTGCGGTAGATGGTATCATTCTCCGTACCGAGTACGTCCGACAGCAGCAGCTCGTTGCCGTCCCAATCGATGTTCAGAGGTTCGTCGAAGGAAACCTCCGACCGGATTTTACTGTTGCGCCGCAGATACATCAGAATCTCATTCTCGATGCACCGTGAGGCGTAAGTGGCCAGCTTGATCTTCTTCTCCGGGTCAAAGGTGTTGACCGCCTTGATCAAGCCGATGGCGCCGATGGAAACCAGGTCCTCAATATTGATTCCGGTGTTCTCAAACTTCCGGGCTATGTAAACCACCAGCCGGAGGTTCCGCTCAATGAGCATCGCACGGACTGCGGCATCTCCCGATGATAGGCGGGACAGGAGAAATTCCTCCTCCTCCCGGGTCAAAGGCGGCGGCAGGGCTTCGCTTCCTCCGATGTAATAGATTTCGTCGCTTTTTTTGCCCAGCAGAATGAGAAATTTGTAGTAGTACAGTTGCAGCATCAGCCGCCATTTTGCTTGCATGTAGCGTACCTCCTGTTGATACTAATTAATCCGACAGCAGCATAGGATGGATTATGGCCTGGTAAGAGCCGTCCGCACTTAACTGGCCCCCGTCGAAGCCGATCAGCACCTTCCCGGTTTCCCAATCCCGTCCCCCGTAATGGAGCTGCACCTTATCCGGCCGGATGGCCAGCATAAATTGGGTAGACCGGTTGACTCCCCGGTACGGCACGATGCGCAGTCGGTCCTGCCAAGCAAATTCCTCTTCCCCCATTGCCGCCACAATGGATTCGGCATCCTGGGTCTGCAGCCGTTTCAGCCATTCCTTGGGCAATACATCTTTCCACAGCCTGGCTTCAGCGATCATAACCGGGGTTTTGGTCAAGGGATCGTACAGCTGGTTGCCGGTATCCACCAATCCGATGCAGGACAGCCGATGGCCTTTGATTTCCACCTCCACCGACGCCATCTGTTGGGCAGCCGCCTCCTGTTTTTTGGACCCGCGGAAAACCCGCATGTACAGCCAAATCAAGAACACAAAGCATAGTCCGATAAAACCGTATCCTGCCGTCCACTCATACACGCCGGTAAATACCGCCTCCAGCACGTCCTTCGGCGGCAGAAAAAAATAATACAGCCCATAAATACCCCCGGCGGTTACAAAAGCCGTCACATAAAAGGCGGCCACATTGCGGGCCAGGGCCTGCCACCCTTTGTACCCGAAGGAGATCAGCACCATCAGCACCGACACCAGAAACTTAATGCTAAACGCCAGCAAAAACGACCATTGGGGAAACAAAAGAAGCACCACATACACAGAGCCGAAGGCGGCGGCCGCGGCAATACGCCAGAGCTTAATCCTGCATTTCCTTGTCCACGCTGTAGCCAGGAGCAAGACGCCATCCGTCAAAAAATTGACCAGGAATATCAGGTCCGCATAAATCACGCCGACGCTCCACGCCCCTTCCCTACCTCCGCTTCACCGTGGAACCGTAAAACGGGACAAGCCGAACGGGGCACCATGGACGATAAGCTTGAACTTAAGTATAAGCCCTCTTTTGCTCATTGTCTGTCTAACCCTGCTGCCCGACCCGCTGTTTTTTTGTCGAAACCCCAAGGGCTTTGCTGGGGGGTGAAGCTTCAATAATAAAGCGCAAAAAACCCTTTGCCGTGGATGGCAAAGGGTCATTGTGGCGGTTATGCGGTTATTCCCGGTTATTCCCGGTTGTTCCGCGGACGGTTCCGCAGGAAGGTGGGGATGTCCAGTTGGTCACCTGCCGGCTGGTTGCCGAAGGGCCGGATGCCTGCCGAACGGGTTTCCGGCTGGTGGGTCTCCGGTTGCCCGGGAGCCGGAGTGGAAGGACGGCGCTGAGGTGCTGCGGCAGCCTTGTGCTCGAAGCCGGTGGCAATTACCGTTACCTTGATTTCATCCTTCAGGCTCTCGTCAATAATAGCACCGAAGATCACATTCACCTCAGGGTCAGCTGCGGCGCTGACAATCTCAGCCGCTTCATTAACCTCGTAGAGGCTCATATTGATGCCGCCGGTAATATTCATGATGACGCCGCGTGCGCCTTCGATGGAGGTTTCCAGAAGCGGGCTTTGGATGGCCTTGCGGGCAGCATCGGATGCTCTGTTCTCGCCGGCGCCAACCCCGATACCCATCAATGCGGAGCCACGCTCCGACATAATGGTCTTCACATCGGCAAAGTCCAGGTTGATCAGACCGGGTACCATGATCAGGTCGGAAATCCCTTGCACACCCTGCAGGAGGACATTGTCCGCAACGCGGAATGCTTCCATCATGGGTGTTTTCTTGTCAATAATCTCCAGCAAACGGTCGTTGGGGATCACGATCAGCGTGTCCACCTTATCCTTCAGAGCGGCGATGCCCTGCTCCGCTTGCATGGCACGTTTGCGGCCTTCGAAGGTGAAGGGGCGGGTGACCACACCCACTGTCAATGCGCCGCATTCCTTGGCGATTTCGGCGATAACGGGAGCGGCTCCCGTTCCTGTGCCGCCGCCCATCCCTGCTGTAACAAACACCAGGTCTGCGCCCTTCAGCTGTTGGATTAAGAGCTCGCGGGATTCTTCGGCGGCTTTTTTACCCACATCAGGATTGGCTCCTGCTCCAAGGCCCCGTGTCAGCTTCTCGCCGATCTTAAGCTTAACCTCGGATCTTGCCATATTCAATGCTTGCGCATCTGTATTCACCGTAATGAATTCAACGCTTTGGATGCCCGATTCAATCATCCGGTTGACTGCATTGCTGCCGCCGCCGCCAACTCCTATTACCTTGATCGTAGCAAGCTGTTCGTTGTCAATATCAAATTCCAGCATGCGTATTAGTTCCCCCTCACTGATCCTCATTCAGATTCATAGCAGTGTAACCTGCTATATTAATTCGCTTAGGAAGTTTTTCACCCTCTCGAAAAATCCCGGCTTGTCCGACGCGGCAGGGGATGAAGCCTTGACGGCGGCCTTGCGGGTATTCCCTGAAGGACGTGTCTTGGCGTTCTTCGCCACAAAGTTAATGATGCCGACCCCGCTGGTATAAGACGGATCACGGACACCGATGAATTCCGGCAAGGCAATCCTGACGGAAGTATCCAGTTCCCGTTTGGCAACGGACAGGATGCCCGGCAGGTTCACCGTTCCGCCGGTAAGCACATAACCGCCGGCCGCATTGCCATAACCTAAACGATGAACTTCAGCACGGATCAGCTGGAAGATTTCTTCAATTCGGGGCTCGATGATGCTGGCCAGATCCACCTGGGAGAATTCCTTGTCCAGATTGCTTCCGATGCGAGGCACCTTAAATACCTGATCGGCAGCGGCGTCATCGATGGACGCACAGCCGAATTTCAGCTTCATCTTCTCGGCATGTTCGGTTTGCGTATGCAAGCCGATGGAAATATCGTTGGTGACAAAATCGCCTCCAACGGGAATGGTGGAGGTAGCGGCCATGTTTCCGTCCAAGAAGACGGATATTGTTGTGGCACCCGCTCCCACATCCACCAGGACGGTGCCCAGAGACTTCTCATCCTTGGACAGGGTCAGATAACCGCTGGCCAAGGACATCAGGGTCAGCCCGGCAATGCGCAGGCCGGACTTCTCCACGACGCGCCTTAAATTATGTACGGCTGTTTTGGTTCCGGTTATGATGGTGGCTTCCACTTCGAGGCGGACACCGATCATTCCACGGGGGTCTTGGATGCCCTCAAGCCCGTCCACGAGGAACTGCTTGGGTACGATGCCGATAATTTCCCGTTCGGGAGGCAGAGCAATGACTCTGGCCGCTTGCAGAACACGTTCGATATCCTCATCGCCGATCTCCCGGTCTTCGTTGGAGACGGCTACAACTCCATGGCTGGACTGAAGCGCAATATGGTTGCCGGAAATCCCTACGAATACGTCCGAAATCTGGATACCCACCATACGCTCGGCATGGTCCACTGCACTCCTGATGGATTCTACAGTCTTGTCGATATCGACAATGGCACCTTTCCGGATTCCCTCGGATTCGCTTGATCCCACTCCAATTATATTAATGGCCCCGTTTATCACTTCGCCAATAATAACACGCACTTTGGATGTACCGATGTCCAGACTCACAATGACGTCATTGTTGCTCAACCGATGGCACCTCCTGTTCTTTCGTCTTAACGCTCCATTTATAGAAAAATGGAGGCTTGGGCCGGATGCTTCTGTATGTATTCAACAGGAGCCCCGGATTCCCTCTTTTTTCAACATTTTTTTTGGTGGAAAAATCTTCCCCGGCTACCCCTGATCCCCGTATAGGCCGGAGGAGGTATGCCGGTTTCAAACCCGGCAGAGCCTGTTTGAGGCAAGGGCTATCTTTACCCCGTTTTGCCCTGTTTGAAACAGGAGGTCTGAAGGGTGTACGCCTTATCGGCGCCATCATAAAGAGTCTATAAAGCTAGCAAACTCCATAATTTTAATTTTAACATTATTTCCAGGCGATGAGTAGTCCTAATTACCGATTCGCAAGCACTATATCGCCATGGTGTAGTCCTTATTTTAGGGGGAATTACCGACGTCACTGCTTCACCGGAAAATGCCGGCCTACCCGTTGGTGTTGCCGCCCTGAGCGTTGGTTTTATTGCTGGGGGTAGGGGTTGGCTTAGGGGAAGCTTTGGTGGAGCTGCCGGTCTGCCCTTTGGCCGGAGTGGCTTTGGCTGCATTCGTGGCTTTGGCCTGGTTCGTCTTAGACGCCGTCTCCCCTTCGAAGGGAGCATGGCGGATCTGCTCCAGCATGGTGATCACGCCGGAATCCTTGCCCCGTTCCTTCAGCTCATTAGTAAGAAAACCCAGATACTGAATGTTGCCGGGCAAATATTCGATGGTGGTCAGCACTTCGTAGCGAGACCGGGTGTAAATTTTGATGCGGTCCTCATATGCGGTGCTGGGATCGGGCCGGATCTCGGAGATGTCGGATAAATATTGCTGCGGAACCTGGGACAAAGCAATACACAGCTTGGCCTTCAAGGGATTATCCGCTGCCCAGCCGGAAAGAATGGGCATGTCCAAGGGGACATTGGCCGCTTGTCCGGCAACGGGCAAAGCACTTCCGTCGGCCAGCAGCACCTCCTTGGTGCCATCCTCCGCCAGCTGGAAGGCCACTCTGCGGTATTCCTCCACATGAATCTTCAGCACTCCCGGGAAGCTCTTCACGACCTCCACCGTCTCAATAAACGGATGTTTTTTGACATTGGCCGAAACGGCGCTTGTCCCCATCGTAAAAAAGTTGTCACCGGTTCTCGCCCCGGAAGCCGCTATAATCTCCTCCGCCGACACCAGCTCGTTGCCTTCCACTTTAATTTGGGAAATTTTGCTGATGGAGGATTGAAAGAAGAGGACCAGGAATAAAGTGATAAAAAAAACAATGACCAGCCGGCGCAGCTTGCCGCCCCCCCGCCTTTCCTTGGGACCGGCAGGCTTCATGGCAGGTACGGCGTTTCCTTTGGACAATCGAACACCTTCTTTTTCCCGGGTGGGCAGAATGAAGCATGGCCGGGACGCCATGCGAAACGCATATCCCGCACCCTCCGCTTTTCTTGGCGGCTGATGCGGGTTATGCAAGAAACACTTCTCTCATGATGGCCGGTTTTGCCGCGAATAAGATGTAATAAGGATGGCTTCTTGTTATGCCTCGGAAACCAGCTTTCCGGCTGCTGGGCTGCCGGTGGTCCATGCCGCAGTCGAAGTGGAAACGTCGGTTCTGGTGATGGAGGCTCCGAGACGGGCCAGGATTTCTTCTATTCTATCATATCCGCGGTCAATATGATGAATCTGTTCCACAACCGTAATGCCGCGCGCAGCCAGCCCCGCAATGACCAGAGCAGCTCCGGCCCGCAGGTCTGTAGCCTCCACAGTGGCCCCGTACAGACGGGGAACGCCGCGGATATAGGCATTGGCCTGATCAATGCGGATGTCCGCCCCCATTCGGGCCAGTTCATCCACATGTTTGAATCTGCCTTCAAAAATCGTTTCTTTGATTATACTCATTCCGTCTGCAAGTGATAGAAGCACCATAACCTGGGATTGGAGATCCGTAGGGAATGCGGGATGGGGGGAAGTTACGATCCGCTCCACCGCCTTGGGTCTTCCGTGGCAGCATACATGTATTATATCACCATCGATGGAAATTTGAACACCGGCGCGGCGGAGTGCGTGGATTGCGGAAGTGAGGTGTGAGGAGTTGGTGTTTTCGAGTGTAATGCTGCCCCGTGTGACAGCTGCTGCGATCATAAGTGTGCCTGTTACGATCCGGTCCGGTATGACGGAATAAGTGACGGGTACCAGCCTGGGAACACCTTTGATGGTGATGGTATCGGTGCCTGCACCGTATATATTGGCTCCCATGGCATTGAGATAATTTTGCAAATCCTGGATTTCCGGTTCCCTTGCCGCATTATGAATGGTGGTAAGTCCCTCTGCCTTGGCGGCAGCCATCATAATATTCTCCGTAGCCCCGACACTGGGAAAATCAAGGAAGACATCACTGCCGACCAGTTGACTGGCGGTGCAGACGATCCGGTTGCCGGATTCCTCCACCTTGGCGCCCAATGCTTCCAGCCCCAGAAGGTGAAGATTAATTTTTCGCTCCCCGATGGCACAGCCACCGGGCTGATATACCCGAACCTCGCCGAATCTGGCCAGAAGAGGCCCCATCAGGAAGATGGACGATCTCATCTGTCCCATCAGCTCCTCGGGAATATGGGAGGAATGCATCAGCGCCGTATTGATGGTGACCGTGCCGTTCGCCAATTCCGCCTTGCACCCGAGGGACCTTAGTATATCCAGCATAACATGGATATCCAGCAAATCCGGCACGTTTTGGATACGGTGCACCCCTTTGGCCATAACCGACGCCGCCAGAATCGGCAGCGCCGCATTTTTGGCGCCCTGGATGCGTACCGTTCCCGCTAGTGGTCTGCCGCCTTCGATGACCAGCTTCTCCAAAGTTCCACCTCCGTAAAAGTTTTCCGTGAGAAGAGCTGCTGCTCCGCAATGTTTAAACGGAGAAGCATTTCTTTTTACCGGCCGGAAGCTTCCGTATCCGTAAAGTCGGGATACGCGCTGTCTGGCCAGTGAAGGAAAACCCGCGACTAAGAACCCGCGAGGCTTGTGAGCCGCCGCCTGCGCCTGCATGGGGAGAAAGCATCGCGATGCATGAATTGCCCGCCTGTTGCTTACAGCGGAGAGGGGAGCTTCACCATTCCCCGATCTTGCGGATCTCCGGCACCAGGTCCACCCCGGCAGCGGTCTTCACCGTAGAACGGATCAGCTCCATCAAGCCTGCAACATCTTCAGCTGTGGCGCCGCCGGTATTCACGATGAAATTGGCGTGCAGCGGAGATACCTCCGCTCCTCCAACCCGCTTTCCCTTCAAACCGGCTTCTTCAATGAGTTTGGCTGCAAAATGTCCCGGCGGATTGCGGAAGGTACTCCCGGCACAGGGCAGCTGCAAGGGTTGAGTCCGTCTCCGGCGGTCCTTGTAGGCTGCCATGGCGCCGGCAATTTCCTTGCGGTCCCCATGCTGCATCCGGAACACCGCTTCGGTTACAATGCCGGTTTCCTCATGAAGGATAGAGTGGCGGTACGCATATTGCAGTTCCTCCGGCGCCATTCTTTTCCATTCCCCCGTTCCCAGAA
This sequence comes from Paenibacillus mesotrionivorans, assembly GCF_046098205.1. Lineage (NCBI taxonomy): Bacteria > Bacillati > Bacillota > Bacilli > Caryophanales > Paenibacillaceae > Paenibacillus > Paenibacillus mesotrionivorans. Next base: position 70,254 of record NZ_JBJURJ010000023.1, read on the forward strand.
GAACCTCCGCCTCCACCAGAATCTTGGACATATCCGAGCCGTGGGCTCCAGCGTTCATGAACACCGCACCACCCACCGTGCCCGGAATGCCGCCGGCAAATTCCAGACCTGTCAGCCCTTCCTTGCCAACCAGCACCGACAGCTTGATCAGAGAGAAGGCCGCCCCGGCATAGACGGTTTCCCCATCGAAGCGGACCTCCTCGAACGCCCGGCCCAGACGGATCACCGCTCCCCGGAAGCCCTTGTCGGACACCAGCAGATTAGAACCTCTCCCCAATAAAAACCAGGGAATCTGCCTGCTGTTCAGGTACGCTACGGTTTGCGCCAGCTTCTCCTTGGAGGAAGGCGTCACCAGCACATCCGCAGGTCCTCCAATCTTCCAGGTGGTGTAGGGAGCCAGGGGCTCCCCGGATAATACTTCTCCCACTTCAAAAGCCAGCAACTCGCGAGCCAACTCATGCATCGTCAAGCAACCTCCTTCACAGAACAACCGGGCCTGCCGGCGGCTCGCGGATCCCCGCGGGTTTGCCGCTTCAAGTTCCTGCCAGCCCGCCTTTTTACCGGGTGTCTGTCACGGTTATAGTGTAGTTTATGTAAAAGGCCCGAGAGTGTGACAAATGCCCATTTGTGTTATCGGGACATCAGCACGGGCAATGCTTAGAGTTGTCCGGCTCTGCGCCAATACCAGTGTTTGACGCTGCAGCCTGTTCCCCCGAAACGCTAACGGAACAGAGAAACGCTTAGCCTGCTAAAAAGACCCGTTTGAAATTCTAACGGAACGGAGACGCGCTTACAGGAGCAAAACCGGCTGTCCAGCGTAAATATAGGCGTGTAAGAGTCGCTGAGTTCCGTTTACTATGCAAAGCTAGTTCCAAAACGCCCGTAAGAGTCGCTGAGTTCCGTTAGCCGTCAAACGCACGTCCAAGGGGGACTGCAGGCATAACCATTGGGAGTACCCTATGGTTTTTTCAATCACCATGCGTTTATACGAAGATGTCATGTCTGCCGTATGCGTTCCCGACACTGCTACTTCCGACCTCCCGCCGCTTCGCGGATGAGGCCTACAATCTTGCCGGTAGCGTCGAAGTCGGCCGCCTCCTGCTCCATGGCAGCTGCGTAGGCGGAGCGGTTCGCGTACAAATCCCGCACACGCGCCAGCAGTGTCTGCGCGTTCAGCTCCTCCTCCTCCAGCACCTGGGCAAACCCCCGGCGGGCGAAGGATTCCGCGTTCAGGATCTGGTCGCCACGGCTGGCGTTCCGGCTGAGAGGAATCAGCAGCATCGGTTTCTTCAGCACCAGAAACTCAAAAATGGAGGTGGCCCCCGCCCGGGAAACAGCCACATCCGCCAGCGCCAGCATATCCGCCAGGCCGCCGGTGAGAAACTCCACCTGCTTGTAGCCACGGCGTCCGTTAAGAGTGTCGTCCACATTGCCTTTGCCGCATATATGGATCACCTGGTACTCCTTCAACAGCTCCGGCAGCGCCTCGCGCACCGCCTGATTAATCGACTTGGCGCCTAGGCTTCCGCCCATCACCAGCACAACCGGACGGGTCCGCACAAAATCAAGATCCATCCGGGCCTTGTCCGCTTTGCCTTCAAGAAGCTCCCGGCGGATGGGCAAGCCGGTATACACCGCCTTGTCTCCTTTAATGTGCTTGACCGTCTCCGGGAAATTGACGCACACTCTGCCGGCCAGCGGGACGGAAATCCGGTTAGCCAGCCCCGGAGTAATATCCGATTCGTGGATAATCACCGGAATGCCCCGCAGCTTGGAGGCGATAACCACCGGCACCGTCACAAAGCCGCCTTTGGAAAAAACCACATCCGGCTTTACCCGGCCCAGCACCCGCCAGGCGTCCCAAACCCCTTTGACCACCTTGAAGGGGTCGCTGATATTCTTCAGATCGATATACCGGCGCAGCTTGCCCGATGAAATGGCATGGAACGGGATTCCCGTTCCTTCCACAATGCCCCGCTCGATGCCTTCGGCAGAGCCGATGTAATCTACGCTCCAGCCAGACTTGCGGAGCTCCCCAATAAGAGCAAGGTTCGGCGTCACATGGCCCGCCGAACCGCCTCCGGTGAATACAATTTTGTTCATACCACTGAGTGGACTGTTGTTGTTCATAGGATGAGGATTCACCTCGAATATCGTGATATGTTGAGCAGAATGCCCAAGGACACCAGCATCAGTGTCAGGGACGAGCCCCCGTAACTGATCAGAGGCAGCGTTATGCCCGTCACCGGCATCATGCCGATGACCACACCGATGTTGATGATCACCTGGACGGCGATCATGCCGGTAATGCCGGCGGCCAGCAGGCTGCCGAAGGTGTCCGGTGCCGTTATGGCGGTGCGCATGCCCCGCCAGACCAGAATGGTGAACAGCACCAGCACCAGCCCTGCGCCGATAAAACCCAGCTCTTCCGAAATAATGGAGAAGATAAAATCCGTCTGCGGCTCCGGCAGGTAGCTGTACTTCTGGCGGCTTGCGCCCAGTCCCAGGCCCACCAGACCGCCCGGCCCGATGGCGTACAAGGATTGAATCGCCTGATACCCCGCACCCAATGGGTCTGACCACGGGTCAAGGAAAGCGGTGATCCGCTTCAGCCGGTAAGGGGCGGCGATAATCAGCCCCACAAATCCGGCCACACCGATCATCCCCAGCCCGGCCAAATGGGACATCCGCGCACCCGCCGCATAGATGATCAGAAGCGATGCCCCTACCAGCACGGAGCCGGTGCCCAGGTCAGGCTGGAGCATAATCAGGCCGAAGGCGGCGCCCATCACCGCAAGCGGCGGCAGCAGCCCTTTGGTGAATTCGGTAATCCGGTGGTTCTCGTCCGACAACAGCTTGGACAAAAAGAGAATCATGCAGATCTTCATGAATTCCGAAGGCTGAATGCCGAAGGAACTGATGCCGATCCAGCTGCGGGCTCCTCCCCGAACCGCACCGATGCCCGGAATCAGCACCAGAATCAGGAGGGCAAAGCCACCCAAGAGCGCGGGTTTGGCCAATCTTTTCCACACCTGGTAGTCCACGTTCATGATGGCGGTCATGGCGATCACCCCAAGAACGGCGAACAGGAGCTGGCGCTTCAAGTAATAGTACCAGTCCCCAAAATCATGGTACGACAGCACCGCACTGGCACTGTAGACCATCACGACACCGATGCACAGGAGCGCAAGGGTTGCGATCAGCATAATCAAATCCGGCGAGTTTCGTGTTTTTCCCATGCCCGACACCTCTTTAAGCGTAAGCTTGTGAGGGGCAAGCAGGGCTTGACCCCTCTGTTAAAGGTTATGCACGGACTCCTTAAACATGCTACCCCGCTCTTCATAAGAGGAAAACATATCCCAGCTGGCACAGGCGGGCGACAGCAGAACCACATCGCCTTCTTGCGCAAATCCAAACGCCGCCTCCACCGCTGCCTGAAGAGCTTCCGCAGGGGTGTTAGCAGTATCGACGGTTTTGATCAGCTTGATTCCCGCCAATTCGGCAGCATGGGCGATTTTGTGCCGGGTTTCCCCCAGCGCCGCCACTGCCTTGACCCGCTCGCGGAAATGGGGAACCAGATCCAGATAGTCCATTCCCCGCTCCAGTCCGCCGGCAATAAGCACGATAGGACGGTCAAAAGCTTCCATAGCCTTCACGGTGGCCGCCGGATTGGTGGCTTTGGAATTATTGTAGTAGGCGATCCCGTTTTTCTCCCGGACAAACTCCAGACGGTGCTCCACACCGCGGAACTCGCGCAACGCCTTGGCGACGGCGGCCACATCCGCTCCTGCGGACAGGGCAGCGGCGACGGCAGCCAGCGCATTCTCCACGTTGAACTCCCCGGGAATGCCCACCTCCGCCGCGGGAAGCACCTGCACAGGCGCAGCCTCCGGCCCGGCCTTATACATGATACAGCGCTCCGGTGCAGCGGAAAGATAAACCCCGGCCTCCAGCTCCTCCTTCATGGAGAAGGACAGCACACGCGCCTGCAGAGCAGGAATCAGGGACCGGCAATAAGCATCGTCCCAATTCACCACCGCCACATCCTCCGGCTCCTGGTTGGCAAACAGCTTGGCCTTGGAGCCTGCATAATCCTCCATGGTGCCATGGTAGTCCAAGTGGGTTTCATAAACATTCAGCAGCACGGCGATCCGCGGACGGAACTGCTGGGTACCCTTCAGCTGGAAGCTGGAGAGCTCTACCACCATCCAATTTTCCGCCGTCGCCTCCTCAGCAGCATCGCACAGAGACCGGCCGATATTGCCGGCAACAATGGGATGAAGCCCTGCTTCGTCGAGCATCCGGCCGATCCACGTGGTCGTGGTGGTTTTCCCGTTGGAGCCGGTAATGCCGATCATCGGCGCCTGGCAGATCCGGTAGGCCACCTCCACCTCGGTCACCACCTCAATGGACAGCTCCAGCGCTTGGGCCACCGGAGGTGCTTTGTAGGGAATGCCCGGATTTTTCACCACCAGGGCTACACCTTCATGGATCAGCTCGGGAGGATGCCCCCCGCAAACGACAGAAATACCCAGAGCCTCCAGTTCGTCGGCCTCCGGGCATTCCTCGCGGTTCTTTTTATCATTGACGGTCACGATGGCACCGTGTTGGTGAAACAGCTTGGCAACAGCCACACCGCTTTTCGCCAAGCCCAATATGATAACCTGCTTCTGTTGATACCAGCCTGGCTCTCTCATGCCCTAGAACACCCCGTTCAAATATAATCCGATTCCGGCAAGCACCAGTCCCGCCAGCCAGAAGGAGATAACAACCTTCCATTCGCTCCAGCCCACCAGCTCGAAATGATGGTGGATCGGGCTCATTTTGAACACACGCTTGCCCCTGGTTTTGAAGGATGCCACCTGGATGACTACAGACAGCAGCTCAAACACAAACACACCGCCGATAACCAGGATAAGCAGCTCGGTTTTGGTGAGGATCGCTACCGCCGACAGCGCTCCGCCGATTCCAAGCGACCCCGTATCTCCCATAAACACCTTGGCCGGATGGGCGTTAAAGACCAGGAATCCCAGCACAGCCCCCACCATGGATGCTGCCAAAATAGCGGATTCCGGATGATGGCCCTTCATGGCAATAATCAGGAAGGCGCCAAACGCCACAGCGCTGGTACCTGACAGCAGGCCGTCCAGTCCATCCGTGAAGTTCACGGCATTGGACATACCCAGCATCATAATCACGACGAAGGGGTAATACAGCCAGCCCAAAGGAATAGACACATCCGTCAGCGGGATGAACAAATCGGTGGAATGGCCAATGCGGTACAGCATGTAGCAGACAAAGCCGGAAACCAGCAGTTGGCCCAGAAGCTTTTGTCTGGCCGTCAGCCCCAAGGAGCGTTTGAACAGAATTTTGATGTAGTCGTCCAAAAAGCCCACCAGGCCATAACCCAGCGTAGCCACCAGCAGGATGACCAGCTCTTCATTTTTGTCCGAGAACCGCAGAGCGGCTACGGACAAAGCCAATAATATAATGATGCCGCCCATGGTGGGCGTTCCCGCTTTTTTCTGGTGGCCCTGAGGGCCTTCCTTGCGGATCTGCTGGCCGAACTTCATCCGGCGCAGAAGCGGAATGAACAGCGGCCCCGCCAACAGGGCAAATAAAAACGCAACTCCCATGGGAAACAGCACTTCTTTAAGATCGATCACAACATTTTGCCCCCTGTAATGACATTCCTAGACGCCTGTCAGCACCTCTACCAGTTCGTCGAGTCCCAGCATCTTGGAGCCCTTGACCAAGATGGCATCCTTGTTATCCGCCTCCGCCGCCACGGCGTCGATCAGCTCCGCCTTCTCCTGGAACCACTTGACCCGTCCCGGCGGCTGGCCTTTCCCTGCTTCAGACGCAATATGCCTGGCCAATGTTCCATAGGCGAATACCTTATAGATCTCCGGAGCCGTAAGCATCGCCCCGATCTCCTTGTGGTACCGCACCTCATCCGGTCCCAGGTCGGTCATATCCCCCAGCACGACGATTTTGCGCTCGTAGCCGGACAGCTCCTTCAGCAGCTCGATGGCCGCCTTCATGGACGTCGGAGTAGCACTTAGTGAATCATTGAAAATCACCGCGCCCGAACGTGTGTACATCGGCACAAGCCGAGAATAGCTCCGCTCCAGGCTGTTCATGCCGGTTACGGCATCCTGGTCGCACACGCCCATATACTTGGAGAGGGCGGCTGCAGCCAGCGCGTTCATAATATTATGCAATCCCAGCAAAGGTACGCGGAAATAAGAGGCTGTGGGCAAATTAGTCTTAAAGCAGGTGCCCTCCAGCTCGTTCATAATCGCGATGGGATAGATATCGCATGTATCCGAGGAACCGAAACGATAGGTCAGAAGCCCGTCAGGTTTGTTGGCCGAGGCCAGCATTTCCCCCAGAAGCGGCTCCTCTCCGTTATAAACCAGCAGCGAGCCGGGCAGAAGCCCCTCGGCCACCTTCATGGTTGCTGCCGCCACCTCGCGCCGGCTGCCCAGTACCTTCAATTGGGTTTCCCCCACATTGGTAATAATGGCCGCCTCCGCACGTATAAACCCGGCCTGCTCCGCCAGATCCTCCTGTTCGTTCCATTGGAGCTCGAACACCGCCATCTCCATGGATTCATCCATCCGGAGAATGGCACAGGCCAGATCGGTTAACGGATGGTCCACCCCGCCTTCCGTTTGAAAGGTTTTGTAGGTGGTGGCCAGCATGGTCGCCAGCACATCCCGGGTGGTGGATTTGCCGTCGCTGCCGGTGACGGCGATGGCGCGGGCCGGCAGCTCCTTGCGGTAAGCGGCAGCCAGCTTCAGCAAAGCCGTCTTCGCGTCCTCCACACAGATGGACGGAATCTGGCCCGGATACTCCTCTATATGTCCCGCCTGGCGCAGCATGGCTGCTGCTCCGCGGCGCACCGCCTCCTCCGCCAGTTCCAGTTTATCCCCCTGATCTTCAGACAGAGGGATATAGAGACAGCCCGGACGGACCTCCTCGGGATGAAGCGCTACACCTTTTATTTCCACCTCTCCGAACAGGTCGGGCACACTGCCCTCCGCCATCCGGGCGATATCGCTCAGCTTTCTTGTTATCAATGCTTCCGACTCCTTAGCGCGGCCCTTGCTTCTTCCCGGTCATCGAAATGATGGGTGGCGCCATTTATAATTTGATAGGTTTCATGACCTTTTCCCGCAATTAATACTACATCCTTGGGGCTTGCCATTTCAATAGCCAATTGGATGGCTTCCCGGCGGTCGGCAACCAGCCTGTAGCTCTCAGGAGTAAAGCCTCCCTCCAGCACACCCGGCTCGATGTCCCGCAGAATCGACTCCGGGTCCTCCGAACGGGGATTATCCGAGGTGACGAACACATAATCGCTGAACCGGGCGGCAATGCGCCCCATAATCGGACGTTTGGTCCGGTCCCGGTCGCCTCCGCAGCCGAAAACAGTAATCACCTTGCCCTCCGCCACTTCCTTCACGGCTGCAAGGGCATTCTCCAGGCCGTCGGGCGTATGGGCGTAATCCACCAGGATCTGAAAGTCCTGATCTTCTCCCACCGCTTCCATACGGCCTTCCACCGGGGGAATGGATTCCAGACTCTTCACGGCATGCTCTAAGGATACACCTTCCAAAAGGCAAACCGCAACCGCTCCGAGGGCATTGTAGACATTAAATTTGCCCACCAGCCGGAGATTCACGTCCGCATCTCCTAGCCAGGTGCACAGCCGGAAAAGGGTTCCTTGGCTGGTGATCCGGATCTCACGCGCGCTCACATCCGCAGCCTGCTCCACACCATATGTGACAACCTCCACAGCGGTTTGGGCGGCAAAATAGGCGCTGGCCGGATCATCCGCATTCAGCACAGCATAGCTGCGCCCGTCGGGATCGGACATTCCGCCGTTGCCCAGGCGGGAGAACAGCAGCCCCTTGGCCTGGCGGTAATTGTCCATGGTTTTATGGTAATCCAGGTGATCCTGGGTCAGATTGGTGAAAAGCGCGGTGCGGAACCGGGTTTCCTTCACCCGGCCCAGATCCAGGGCATGGCTGGAGGCCTCCATCAGGCAGTACTGCACTCCCTCTTCCGCCATCCTCCGCAGACTCTCCTGCAGCTCCAAGGGCTCGCGGGTGTTGGTGGAACCGGTGGGATAGGAGGTGTTCCCGATTCTCATCTCGATATTGCCCATCAAACCGGTAACATACCCGCGGTCAGACAGAATCTTTTCCATTATATAGGTGGAGGTGGTTTTACCGTTGGTTCCCGTTACGCCGATGACCTTCAGCCGGGTGCTGGGATAACCGTTAAAGCAGGCGGCAATAGCAGCCAGAGCATGCCGGGCGTCCTTCACCACCAGCATAGGCACCGCAAGAGGCAGCGCCTCCTCCACAACCAGAGCGGCTGCACCGGCCTCCACGGCTGTGGCGGCGTATTGGTGTCCGTCTGAAACCAGCCCTCTTACGCATATGAACAAATCGCCGGGCTTCACCTTGCGGGAATCCGCCTGAATGCCCCGAATCTCTACATTTCCATCGCCAATCAGCCTATGTACGGCGAATAGTCCCGCCAACTCCTGCAGCTTCATGCTTATTTCCTCCTGTTATCAACATATCAGTCCGATAAATAAATCCGTACCGTGGAGCCTTGGGGTAGCCGTGTGCCCGCTGCCGGAAGCTGGCTCATTACCTTGGAGCCGGTGCCGGACTTGGCCAGGACCAGGTCGGAGCGGATGTCCTCGTAAATATCCTGGATGGTCATACCCACCATATTGGGCACCTCCACGTCGGGGATATCCGGGTATTTGTATTCCTTTTGGATTTGATCCTTGCTGGGCTCCACCTTCATATAACGAAGGGAGTCGGCCATAATGTTGCGCACAATGGGTGCGGCGATGAGACCGCCGAACTGGATGCCCTTGGGATTGTCCACGGCTATGTAAACCACCAGCTTGGGATTATCCGCAGGGGCGAAGCCCACAAAGGAAACGATGTGCTCGCTGGCGGAGTACCGGCCGTTGACCACCTTCTGGGCCGTACCTGTTTTGCCCCCGACCCGGTAGCCGTCCACAAAGGCATTGCGGCCTGTGCCCAGGGCCACCACCTTCTCCAGGGATTCCCTGACCTTCTGGGAGGTTTCGGGACTGATAACCTCCCGGACCACCTCCGGCTTCGCCGATTCCACCATCTCCCCCGTAACCGGGTGATACCAGCCTTTGGTGACGTGGGGCTTATACAGCTTGCCTCCGTTCACCGCCGCTGAGACAGCAGTAATCTGCTGGATCGGCGTGACCGACACACCTTGCCCGAAGGCGGTAGTGGCCAGCTCCACAGGGCCGACCCGGCTGGGCTTAAACATGATGCCGTTTTCCTCGCCCATCAGGTCAATGCCTGTTTTTTTGCCAAAGCCGAATTTGCCGATGTAATCAAACAGGGTTTCCTTCCCCAGATTCTGGCCCATGACCACAAAGCCGGGGTTGCAGGAGTTCTCCACCACCTGCTGGAAGGTTTCACTGCCGTGGCCGCCGCGTTTCCAGCAGCGCAGCCGGGCGCCCCCCACCTCTATATAGCCGGGATCATAGAAGGGATCGCTCAGATTCACCTTATTCTCCTGCAGCGCTGCCGCCAGGGTAATGATCTTGAAGGTGGAGCCGGGCTCATAGGTCATCCAGATAGGCAGATTCCGGTTGTACACCTCGGAGGGATACTCCCTGAATTTCCCCGGATCATAGGTGGGCCTGCTGGCCATAGCCAGAATTTCCCCGTTGGTCGGGTCCATGGCAATGCCGATGATCCGGTCCGGCTGATGCTGCACCATCGCCTGGTCCATTTCCCGCTCCATGACGGATTGGATGTAGTGGTCCAGGGTCAGCTGCAGATTAAGCCCGTCCTGGGGTGCGTTGTATTGATCCGTAGAACCGGGCATGGTACCGCCGCTTGCGGTGGAGAGAAACGACACTCCTCCGCGTATGCCTTGCAGCAAATTATTGTACGAAGCTTCCACTCCTGTCAAGCCCTGATTATCAATTCCAGTAAAGCCCAATATATGGGAAGCCAGGGTTCCAAAAGGGTAATAGCGCTTATTGTCCTCCGCCACCACAATGCCCGGCAGCTTCAGCTTGTTGACCTCCTCCGCCTTCTCCGGCGAAATCTTCCGGCCGCCCGGCTGGATCCGCTCGATCATGGAGCGTTTTTTGAGAATATCCAGCACCGATTGCTCAGAGATCTGCAGGACCTGGGCCAATTGGCGGGCCGTATCCTCGGGATCCTTAATTTGGGCCGGTATGGCCATAATGGTAGGTGTGGATACATTATACGTCAGCTTAACGCCGTTTCTGTCCCACACCTCTCCCCGCTTCGCTTCAAACGGAATATTGCGGCGCCAGGATTCCTCCGCTTTCTCCGCCAGGTCCGGCCCCATCCACAACTGCACGTATGCCAAACGGATAATCAGGGCGGCGAACAGGACTGTCCCCCCCAGCATGGCATACCATAATCGGCGACGTATGGTTACATTGGAAACCCGCACGGGCGCTCTCCCCCATTCGCAAATAGTCAGACTCGTACAATTCATGACTATTCGGGACAAACAGGGGTTAGAACAAGCTCGTGCGGGAGGTATCGCATCGTATATGAGGGGCAAATGGGGTATTTTATTTCCCCGCAGTCTCTTATGGCTTTTGGGACGTCTGCGGCGGGGGAGTCGGTGAAGAGGATGCCGCTCCCGCCGGCTTTCCGGAAGGTGTTGACTTTGGCGGGGGCGTTGGCGTCGCTGCCTTGCCCGAAGGGCTGGGAGTAGCCTTGGCTTTGCCGCTTGGTAAAGGCGTCGCAGAATGTTCCGCCGCTTCCGGCTCAGCGCCATCCGAACCCGGCTTAAGGGTGAGCAGCAGCTCCCGGTTATTCTCATCACCCGTCACCGTCTGGCCGACCACATAACCTTCCCCTTCCGTCTTGCACTTCAGGTCGGTTAACGAACAGACCTCCAGCGCATCCCGCAGGGACTTGCCGGCCAGATTGGGAATATTGGCCGTCTCCTCCTCCTGGGTCATCAGATACACCCGCTGGGTACTGGAGATTTTCGTATCGGGCAGAGGAATCTGCTTCAGCACATCTCCCCCGGAGCCGATCACCTCCGCCTTAAGCCCGGCCTGGTTTAATGTGGTTTTGGCGGCTGAGACAGCCATCCCCACCACATTAGGCACCGGTGAAAGAGTCTCTATCTTGGCCATCTGGGCTGCGCTGGCTTCAGAGGTTACCCCCAGATAGCTCAGCGATTGGGAGATAATCTCCTTAAAAGCAGGGGAGGCCACCTCGCCGCCCAGATGATAATCCTTCTTCAAATCAGGCACATCGGCGACAATGACCACCACAATCTTGGGGTCATCCACTGGAGCGAAGCCGGCGAAGGTAATCAGCCACTTACCGTCCGCGTATCCCTTCTCCCCCGGAATAACGATGTTGGCGGTGCCGGTTTTGCCGGCGATCCGGTAACCGTCGATATAAGCCCGCCAGCCTGTGCCCATTTCCCGGTTGGACACCACCTGCTCCAGGTCCATCCCAACCTCCTTGGCTGTAGCCTCGGAAACCACCTGACGTACCATGGTGGGGGTATTGACCTGAACCGGCTCATTGGTAACGGGATCGAGGATTTCTTTAATAATGTACGGCTTCATCAGCTTGCCGCCGTTGGCGATGGCCCCGTAGGAGGCCAACTGCTGGATGGCGGTGACGGTCAATCCCTGTCCGTAGGTAGAGGTGGCAAACTCTGATTTATACTTCATTTTCACGACGCCGGCCGCTTCTCCAGGCAGATCGATTTGCGTAGGAGTGCCAAAACCGAAATTGGTAATATACTGGCCAAGTTTCTGGGTGCCCAGCTTTTCGATGCCCAGCTTGACGAAGGCCACGTTACTGGAGCGGAGCAGTCCCTCCATATAGGAGATTTTGCCCCAGCCGACGGTATTGTGGTCATGCAGCCGGCGGTCATCCACCACAATGCTGCCTGACTGGTAGGTATCGTTGGGGTTGAACATGTTTTCCTCCATAGCCCCTGCCAGGGTAACCAGCTTGAAGGTGGAACCGGGTTCATACGCATAGGATACGGCATTGTTGCTGAACACGGCGGGGTTGGAAGCAGCCTCCCAATATTTATTGGGATTATAATCCGGCGCATTGGCCATCGCCAGGATTTCTCCGGTTTTGGGATTGGCGGCAATGGCCGTTACACTCCTGGGGTTCCATTTTTCATAGACCTGGCGGATGGCGTTTTCCACATAATACTGAATGGTCTGGTCCAGGGTCAGAACCACATTTTTCCCGTTGACGGGTGCCGTATAGGACATCTTGCCGTTGGGAATTTCCACTCCCTTGCGGTCGCTTTCCTTGTTAAGTTCGCCCGGAGTCCCCTGAAGCAGATCATTCAGGGAGTATTCCAGCCCGTACCCGCCTGGTTTATCCCACTTATCCATATACCCCAATACATGGGATGCCAAATTTTTGAACGGGTAGGCCCGCCGGCTGGTTTTGGTCAGGTAAATCCCCACATCCTTGGTATCCAGCTTTTTGCCTTCGGTTTCTTTGTTCCTCAGCTCAATTTTGAGCTTAAGCTCCTCGATCAGCGCGTCAACCTTTTCCTTGGTTTCAGAATCGATCTTGTAGCCCTCGCTCTGAACCTCCACCGCCATCATCATTTCTTCGCTGTTGGGTCTTTTGCGGGTAGCCATCTCATAAATTTTGCTCTCCAGCTTGGCCGTTGCTGCAGGATCGCTGCTTGTGGCCAATACCGCGGATAGTCCCTGGGAGATATCCCGCTCCAGCCCCTTGGTTTTGATCACCTGGGGATTCAACGTCACGATGTAAGCGATGCCGTCTTCTGCCAAGATTTTTCCATTGCGGTCGGTTATGGTTCCCCGCTCCGCCGGAATTGTCTTGGATTCCTGCCATTTCTTCTCCGCCCTGGCCAGCAGCCACTCGTGGTCAACCACCTGTACCCAATAGATCTTGACGATCAGCCCAAGAAAAAAAAGGGTAAAAAACAGGCCGATAACCAATGAACGGCTACGCGTTAGCTTCTCCATGTTTTCACCCTGCTTTACATATGTAATTAGTCATCCTCAATCACGGTCCTTACGGCTTCCCCGCAGTTGACGAACCCTGCTGGGTTTTTACTTCACCCGGCACACGGACGAAATTATCCTCCTGTATGCGCACAAGCCCCTTCTTCGCTGCCTCATCCATATATTGGGAAGGATCTATCATCTTCGACAATTTTTCCTTCAAGGCATTATTGTCGGCTTCCAGCCGGGAAATTTCCCTCTCCACATTCTGAATCCGGGTATTCATCTGATAGATTTGGGCATACCGCCATATGACAACGCCTGCCACCAGCGCACAAAGCAGCACCGTAAACAAGTACAGAAGCTTCTCCTGTGTCGGAAGGCGGCTTGTCCGGTATACCACCCTGCGGGTTTCCTTGATCTTAACACGTTCCGGGGAGTTTTGTCTCTCCTCGACTGCCAAATTCCCACGTATGTAAGCTGCCATTTTTACACATCCTTCATCAGGTTCTCACTCGATAGAATCGAACGGTGCTTGATCTATGCGACAGACGGCTTATCCCAGCTTCTCGGCGATGCGCAGCTTGGAGGAGCGGGCCCTCTGGTTTACTTCCAGCTCATTGTCCCCCGGCACGATGGGCTTGCGGTTGACCAGCCTCAGGGTGGATTTCCGGCCGCATACGCAGATGGGGAAATCCGGCGGGCAGGTGCAGGACTCGATATGTCCGGCGAATGCTTGTTTGACGATCCGGTCCTCCAGGGAGTGAAAGGTAATGACCGAAATTCGTCCGCCGGGCTTCAGGCATTCAATCCCCTGCTCCAGCACATCCTCCAGCGCACCCAGCTCGTCGTTGACGGCAATGCGGATGGCCTGAAAGCTGCGTTTGGCCGGATGCCCGCCCGTCCGTCTGGCTGCTGCGGGAATACCTTCCTTGATCAGCTCGGCCAGCTGGCCGGTGGTTTCCACGGGGGCCTTCTCCCGGGCCTTCACGATCACAGAAGCAATTCTTCTGGCGAACTTCTCCTCCCCGTATTCGAACAGAATCCGGGTCAGCTCCGCCTCCGGCCATTCATTCACCAGCTTCCGGGCCGTGAGAGGAGCAGTTTGGTCCATGCGCATGTCCAGCTCCGCATCCTGATGATAGCTGAAGCCCCTGTCGGCATCATCCAGTTGGGGCGAGGACACGCCCAAGTCAAGCAGGATGCCGTCCACCTGAGGCACACCCTCCGCAGACAACGGAACCCCGGCCTTCTCCAGAGCCTGCCGGATATAGCGGAAATTCGTTTTCACCAGGGTAACCTTATCCCCGTAGGGCGACAGCTTCTCCCCGGCAAAAGCCAACGCCGCATCATCCTGGTCCAGCCCGATCAGCCGTCCACCGTCTCCCAGCTGTGCCGCAATCCGCTCACTGTGGCCGGCTCCGCCCAAGGTGCAATCGACATAGATGCCGTCCGGCTTGATGGCAAGCCCCTCCACAGCCTCTTCCTTCAAAACCGTAATATGATGAAACAAGATGTGTATAACCTCCTAGAAGTTAAAATCAATCAGCGTTTCCGCTATTTCGTTAAAGGAGTCCTCGGAAGCCTGGGAATAGCGGTCCCACTCCGCCTTGCTCCAAATTTCGATTTTTCCCGATACGCCGATAATGACGCAATCCTTCTCCAGCAATGCATGATTAATCAGGTTATTGGGTATATTTACCCTTCCCTGTTTATCCAACTCACATTCGGTGGCCCCGGAAAAAAACATCCGGCTGAAGGCTCTGGCCTCCGCCTTCATCATGGGCAGCGCTTTAAGCTTCTGCTCCAGGACTTTCCATTCTTCCATCGGATACACAAACAGGCATTTGTCCAGGCCTCTTGTGATGACAAAGGTGGGAGCGAGCTCATCGCGGAATTTGGAGGGAATGGTGAGCCGGCCTTTTTCGTCGATGGCATGCTGATATTCCCCCATGAACATAATTCCGCCCCCTTTATCCCCACTTTGCCCCACTTTTCACCACACCTTTAAAAGAGTTCTCCACATGTGCAAAAAATCCTGCTGGGATCAGCAGGATTTCAAAAAAAGATTTCATATATTTCGCCAAAAGTCAACCAATTACGTCAATCTTTGAATGGATTTTAGAAAATCATGTCGTTTTATCATCTGTTTCCTCTTTAGGCTGGACAGATGCAGCGGGAAACGGATCATTTGACGGAGGCAAACGGTCCTTATGAGATTGCATTTTCTGTTGATAAGCCTCCGCTTGCGCTCTGCGCTTCTTCCGGCTTCTGTTATGCAATATCCACAGTGGAGAACCGACGACAAGCCCGATGGCTGCGATGGGGATAACTCCTGCCAGGAAAACCACCAGCCCTTGGCCGAAGCCGGCCAGGAACCCCATCGACGAGAGCATGGCATCCCGGGAACGGCCGAATACGGAATCGGATTTGTGGGTATCCAGAGAGCTTCCGGGCTGGTAAAGCCGGATTTCCACGGTGGAAAAAGCCACATTCGAGTCGATGTAGCGCATACGCCCCTTCATTCTTTCAATGGCCTCCTGAATCTTGGCCAATTCGTTGGTGTATTGCACCAGCTCCTCTGTCCGGGTAGCCTTCTGCATAAATTCCAGATAACGGGCCTCCACCACCTGCTTCGCCTTCAGCTGGGCTTCCAGATCCACATACTCCTCCGAGAAGTCTTGAGCCTGGACATTACGCTGAATGGCTTCATTCGGAATCTTCTCCAGCTCCTTCAGGAAGGTGGAGAAGCCTGTGGACGGAATCTTCAGGACGAAGTTTCCGCCTTCCTCCCGGCTGGTGCTGTTCTCCGAGAATTGGAGAATGTAACCGCCGGAGAGGGTCACCAGATTGCGGATCTCCGCCTGTGCATCCGCGTAGCTCTTCACCTTCATGGTCAGGTTGGCCTTGTAAACCAGCTTACGGTTCAGCCCTTCCTGATCCGTTCCCATACCGGAGAAGCCCGCTCCCTTCTCCTCCCCCGTGCCGCTGCTTTGGCCACCGGCATTGGCCTGCCCGGACGGTTGGGCCGCCGGAGCCGCTTTACTGTTGTCCTTATCCGCCTGCTCGGAGGTTTTAGTTAACCCCATCTGGTCGGCAACCGAGTTGCTCATCATGTTGGCCGACGAACCGCTTTCGCTGCTTGCTGTGGAGCTTTCACTCTTGTCCGCCGCGGAGCATCCTGCAAGTGCCAGCGCTGCTGCCAGCCATACCGCCGCAATCCTTCTCCCCCATTTCATGCCTGGTTCCCCCTGTTTTTTGTTATTTACATGGATCCATCCGGAACCGCAGGCTCCGTTATCCATCAAACGGCATACGCAGGGAAAATGTTGCAATTGGCCCTCCATTTTACTGTGGCCCAATTCAAAAAAAAGAGGCAGCCCTCCTAATGGATACGGAAGGGCTGCCTCATTCATTCGCTTTTCAGGGATGCTTAATGCTCTGCCCAACCGGCCAGATAAGCGGTTTGCTCCTCGGTCAGGGCATCGATGGCCAGACCCATGGAAGCCAGCTTGAAGCGGGCTACCTGCTCATCCAGCTCATAAGGCACATTGACCACCTTATTGCCGATGGCTTGGTACTGGTCGTTAACATATTTCAGAGCCAGCGCCTGCAGGGCAAAGGTCATATCCATAATCTCTGCCGGATGCCCGTCGCCTGCCGCCAGATTCACCAGACGGCCTTCGGCCAGCAGATAGATGCTGCGTCCGTCCTTCAGCTTGTATTCCTCAATATTTCTGCGGACTGTCCGTTTGGAGACGGACAAGGCGTCCAGCTCCGGCTTGTTCACTTCCACATCGAAGTGTCCGGCATTGGAGAGAATCGCGCCGTCCTTCATCACCGCATAGTGCTCGCCCCGGATCACATCCCGGTTGCCGGTTACCGTGACGAAGAAATCGCCTTCCTTGGCGGCTTCCAGCATAGGCATCACATGGAAGCCGTCCATATACGCCTCAATGGCCTTGATGGCATCCACTTCGGTAACAATGACCTTGGCGCCCAGCCCCTTGGCCCGCATTGCGACACCCTTGCCGCACCAGCCATAGCCAACGACAACCACTGTTTTGCCTGCTACCACCAGATTGGTGGTGCGGTTAATGCCATCCCATACGGATTGGCCGGTTCCGTAACGATTGTCGAACAAATATTTGCAGAAGGCATCATTTACAGCCACCATCGGGAACTTCAGCTTGCCCTCGTTCTCCAGAGACTTCAGCCGGAGAATGCCGGTTGTAGTCTCCTCTGCACCGCCCCGGACCTGAGCCAGCAGATCCTGGCGTTCACTGTGAAGAATGGTCACCAAATCTCCGCCGTCGTCAATGATCAGGTCGGGTTTTTCCTCCAAGGTTTTGATCAAGAGGGCCTTATACTCCTCCGGAGAGGGATTGTATTTGGCATACACCCGGATGCCATCCTCAACCAGCGCTGCACATACATCATCCTGTGTGGACAGCGGATTGCTGCCGGTGATGGTCACATCTGCTCCACCGGCCTGAACCACCTTGGCCAGATACGCGGTTTTAGCCTCGAGATGAAGGGAAATGGCCACCTTCAAACCTTTAAAGGGCTGCTCCTGTTGGAACTGCTCCTTGATTTTGTTTAGGACCGGCATGTGGGCGTCCACCCAGTCAATTTTCAGATGCCCTTCCGGAGCCAGCGCCGGGTCGGCAATAATGCTTTGGTTTTGCAATGTCATTGGAATGCCTCCTTTAAGGATTGGTTATCGTTTCTATTAAAAAAACATCAGCCGGTGTTTACCGTCATTGTCATAAGATGTGACAATGAGCTCATCAATCCAGCCGCTTCCATAACGGTTCAAATAAGCAAACACATTATACACTCTTTCCTGCGGCTTGGACAATGGGTTCAAGCTGAGCCGGATGCGGTCCAATTGGCGCAGCCCGCTGGAAAATTTGCTCTGCAGGGAATCCGCAGCCCGGTTGCGGAGATATTCGATCTGCTCCACAATCTTTTGCTTGTTGGTGTCCCCCAGCTTCGCCAGGCCGGGATTGAGGCTCGCTACGGTTTCCATAACAGGCCGGTACAGCTCCAGAAATCTCCTGCGGGTTTCCGAAAACAGCTCCTCCACCTCGTATTGCCCCTGGTCCATCAGCCACTCCTGGCGGAAGTCATCGAACTGGTCCATTACGGCATCATACGTGAGGCCGAATTTTTCCATATTCTTATGTACCGTTCCTTCAATTAAGGTAAACTCCAGGCGGGGTTTGATGATTGGCAGCCACAACCCCATCCGGTGGAAGGCCTCCCGGGTTAAGGACCAATAGGCGATTTCCCCCGGTCCCAGTACCACAGCCAGCACCGGAAGCACATAATCCTGCATCATCGGCCGGGTCATGACATTATTGCTGAACCGCCAGGGCTCCTCCTCCACAAGACGCTCCAGCTCTGCCTTCTCCACGCGGAAGGTCCGTTTCCGGTTGGTAAACCCGTCTCCATCCCGGTACAGCAGGGTCCGCTCGCCATTGTCATCATAGAAGAACAGATTGGCCTGCCCCGGAGTCTGGTCCGCTTGCGGGGTATAACCCAGCTCTGCCACAGCCGCGCTGCCATCCAGCACACAACGGTTCAGCTCATCGCAATCTGCCAACAGACGCCGGAACATGGGGCTCTCCAGCCGGCGCAGGGCCGGATCCTCGGAATCCAGCAGGACCAAGCCGTGGGCTCCGAACAGCCATCCCATAATCCGGGCAAAATAATCCGTCAACGTCCGGGATACATCCGCAAATTCCCGCAGACGCGCCATCAGATCAGGCTTGAAGTCGCTGTCCTGGAGCCATTCCTCCATCTTTGCCAGAGCATCAGCCCAGGAGTCGAAATCCAGCCGGCTTACCGCCTCGCGTTTGCCTGTGGGATGCTCCAGACGGTACCGTTCCACAGCAAGCTGCGGGGTTAAGGCAAACCAATGATTCACCTCATCAAAGTCATGGTCCTCCCCTGCAATCCAGAAAACCGGAACCACCGGCTTGCCCAGCGTGGCCGAAGCCTCACGGGCCAACCGGATAATAGAAATTGCTTTATAAATCACCAGCAGCGGTCCTGTAAATAAACCTGCCTGTTGGCCGCCTGTTATTACCAGTGTATCCTCCTGCGCCAACAGAGCAAGGGATTGACGGACGGCCTCATGGTCGTTTCCTTGCTTGAGATTGTATGCTGTCAGCACCTCGATCATGCTATCCCGCGGCGCCCGCTCCGAATGAGTGGAGGCTAACCAGTCTGCCCGTCGCTCCCATTCGCCGGCCTGCCAAGGATGATAATCGAAACGCTCTGCCACCTTATCGTAATGCCGGCAATAATCCTCCGCCAGCGGCTGGCTTTTGCTCCGTACCGCTTCTACCAGTTGCAAGATGCTCCGGCCTCCTCTCATGTCCAGCTTTTATCTTAACGCAAAGCCAAGCTTTGCACAAATACCAAACTGCTTATGCCTATCAAGTTTTTCATTGACAACCAAGTATGAAGACGCTACGATAATCCCATTCTATCCCAGCAGCTTGTTCTGCTGACGAAGGGGATCCAATGAAATCAAGTATGCTTTGGGACGTCGTCATTTATCTTGTGCTCCCGATAGCCGTTTGGCGGTTGGGAGAAGGCCACCTGCCTGACTATTATTTGATTTTACTTACAGGCATTCCGGGTATTATCTACACCGTGCTGACACTGGCTATCCGCAAAAAAGCCAACTTTACAGGCATTTTCCTGCTGACGACCATGCTGATCGATTCCGCCTTGGACCTGTTGGCCGGCTCTGTACGCAATATGTTCCTGTACGGCTTATGGCAAAGTGTAGTCATGATCCTGTTCTACGGCCTCACCCTGCTTCTACGCCGCCCGGTGAGCATGTACTTTGCCTTGGATGTGGCCGAGCTCCAAGGTTATAACCGCCAGGAAACCCGTGAGCTGTACGTTTCGCCCAAACCCTGGAGGCTGCTGCAGCTGATTACTGTTCTGATGGGCGTAAAAAGCCTGGGCTTCGCCTTTATCAAATGGTCGGTCCTTACCCATTTTTACAATGAACGATTGGGCAAACTTACCATTGGGTATGACAATTACCTTTTTTATATCCGGATGTATAACTGGGTTTGGGGCGCGGTTATCGCGGTGTGCTGGCTGCTGTTTTATAGAAGCGTAATGGCACTCGTTAAGGACGAGCCCAATCCGGCCGTGTAGCTTATCCCCACCTGTAATAAAAAACCGCCGCGGCTCCCTTGGGGAATGCCGGCAGGCGGTTTTTGCTTTAGAATTAGTACAAATGGCAGGCTGTAAAGTGGCCGGGCTCTACTTCCTTCATCTCCGGCATGGATTCCGCACACTTGGCCATGGCCTTCGGACAACGGGTCCGGAAGGGACAGCCGCTGGGCGGATTCATGGGGCTCGGTACTTCGCCCTGGAGGATAATGCGCTCCCGTTTCTTTTCCACTTCAGGATCGGGAATCGGAATTGCCGACAGAAGGGAAACGGTATACGGGTGAAGCGGGTGGGAGTACAGCTTCTCAGAAGTCGTAATCTCCATCATTTTGCCGAGATACATAACGCCAATCCGGTCCGAGATATGCTTTACCATCGCCAAGTCATGGGCAATGAACAGATAAGTCAAATCCCGCTCCCGCTGGAGCTTCTTGAACAGATTAACCACCTGCGCCTGAACGGAAACGTCCAGAGCGGAGATGGGCTCATCCGCCACGATAAACTGCGGCTGGATGGCAAGCGCCCGGGCAATCCCGATCCGCTGCCGTTGGCCGCCGGAGAATTCGTGGGGGAAACGTCCGGCATGTTCTGAATTCAGACCCACGTCTTGGAGCAGCTGATAGATCTGCTCCTTGCGTTCCTTGCCGGAAGCCAAGCCGTGGATATCAATGCCTTCGCCGATAATATTCTCAATGGTCATTCTGGGATTCAATGAAGCGTAAGGATCCTGGAACACCATTTGCATTTGTTGATTGAACTTCTTCAGCTTCTGGCCCTTGTACTTGTAGATGTTCTCACCGTTAAACAGCACTTCGCCTTCTGTGGCATCATACAGCTTCACAATGGTCCGGCCTGCAGTGGATTTGCCGCAGCCGGATTCGCCTACAAGACCGAAGGTTTCTCCGCGTTTAATGGCGAAGTTAATGCCGTCCACCGCTTTAAGCACGCCGTTTCTGACATTAAAATGCTTCTTGAGATTTTTGACCTCAAGTAAAGTTTCCTCTTTCATCCTAGCGTACCTCCTTCGCAACAGGCCTGGATACTTCAGGCGCCATCGGATGGGTTAGCCAGCAAGCAGCCGCATGACCTTTGCCGATTTCGGTAAGCTCCGGGTCTATCTTCTTGCAAATATCCATGGCATAAGCGCAGCGGGCAGCAAAAGCACAGCCAACTGGCGGGGCAAACAAATCCGGAGGTGTGCCTTCAATGGGCATCAGCGGCTCATCGGCAGACTGATCAAGGCGGGGCATGGATGCAAGCAAGCCCCATGTATACGGGTGCTTGGAGTTGTAGAATACATCATCTACCTTCCCGACTTCCACTACCTTGCCGGCATACATAACCACAACACGTTGGGCGATATTCGCTACCACACCAAGGTCATGGGTAATGATAATAATGGACATCCCCAGCTTCTTCTGCAGATCCTGCATCAAGTCGATAATTTGCGCTTGAATAGTTACGTCCAATGCGGTGGTAGGTTCGTCCGCAATCAGAAGCTTGGGACGGCAGGCCAGAGCAAGTGCGATCATAACCCGCTGGCGCATACCGCCTGACAGCTCATGGGGATACTGCTTGACCCGGGATTCCGGGCTGGGAATGCCAACAAGCTTCAGCATCTCAACTGCTTGCTCGATAGCAGCCTTTTGGGACAGCTTTTGGTGCTTGACCAGACTTTCGGCAATTTGCTTGCCGACAGTCATGGTAGGATTCAGGGACGTCATGGGATCCTGGAAGATCATACCCATTTCGTAACCGCGGATATGCTCCATGTCCTTGTCGGACAGCTTGGCCAAGTCCTTGTCGCCATCAAACAAAATTTGCCCCTTCTTAATGTTTCCGGGAGGCATGGGAATCAGACGCATGATGGTCTGTGCGGTTACGGACTTGCCGCAGCCGGATTCGCCTACAATGGCGAGTGCTTCGCCTTTATGCAAATCGAAAGATACTCCCCGTACGGCCTGAACCTCGCCGGCATACGTGCTGAAGGAGACTTCGAGATCCTTAACATCGAGTATAAGGTCATTGCTTGCTTTGTTCATGGGGTCCACCTCCTGTAAGTCCGCTTATTTGCGCATCCGTGGGTCAAGAGCATCACGCAGACCGTCACCCAGCAGGTTAAAGGCCAACATGATAAGAGAAATTACAGCAGCAGGGAAAAACAGCTGGTACGGATGCCCTTGGATAATGCTGCTGATGGCGTCGCTTGTCAGCGTACCAAGGCTCGCTTGGGGAGCGGGAATACCCAGACCCAGGAAGCTCAAGGTTGCCTCGGTAAAGATGGCGCCGGGGATGGAGAAGGTAATGTTAACGATAATAACGCCCAAGGTGTTGGGCACCAGATGTTTGAATAGAATGCGGTTGTTGCTGGCGCCCAATGTGCGGGCGGCCAGAATAAACTCTTGTTCCTTCATCTGCATAACCTGGCCGCGGACCAGCCGCGCCATACCCATCCAGCCGAAGGCGGTCATGGCGACGATAATCGTCAGCAAGCCTTTTTCCATAACAACCATCAACAGGATAACAACCAGCAGATAAGGGATAGCATACAGAATTTCCACAATACGCATCATGAAGTTATCGGTAGCGCCGCCTTTGTAGCCGGCGATGCCTCCGTAGATAACCCCGATCATCAGGTCCAAGCTGGCAGCCACGATGGCAATGGTCAATGAAATCCGGGCGCCAAACCAAACACGGACCCAGAGGTCACGGCCCAAGTCATCCGTGCCGAACCAGTGGGTGGCATTGGGAAGCTTGTTTACGTTCATGAAGCTTTGCTCCGAATAAGAAAACGGGCGGATCATCGGCCCGAATATAGCCAGCAAAATTAATGCGATCAAAGCAAACAAGGCGGTCATCGCCACTTTGTTCTTCTTCAACCGGCGCCAAGCATCCTGCCAATACGTAAGGCTAGGGCGGACAATGCGCTCGCCATTATCATCCTTAGGCGCAGGCAAAAACATATTTTCATTAATATTCATCGACATCCGGTTCACCCCCTCAGCTTAATGCGCGGATCTATGATGGAATACAGCAGGTCTACTATAAAGAGTATGACGACAAGCGCGATGCCATAAACCACAGTAGTACCCATAATGAGGGAGTAATCCCGATTATTGATGCCGTCTACCAACATTTTACCTGAACCCGGTACAGAGAAAATTTTCTCAATGACAAAAGAACCGGTAACCAGATGAGCCGTGATCGGACCAAGGATGGTGATAACGGGAAGAATCGCATTACGGATGGCATGGTTAACCACAACACGCACATAAGGCAAACCCTTCGCCTTAGCCGTTTTGATATAATCCTGATTCAACACCTCAAGCATATTGGAACGCATTAACCGGGTGATCTGCGCAAGAGGCGAAGCCGATAATGCGAGTGTTGGCAGAACCGTATGTTTCATGGACGCCCATGTGGCGACTGGAAACCAATGAAATTGAACCGCAAGAAATTGGATAAGTAAGGTAGCGATTACAAAGCTGGGCACAGATGTTCCTAAAACCGCTAATATGGTAGCGAGTCGGTCAGGAATTCTGTTATGGTACAGCGAGGAAGTAATCCCTAAGAACAAACCGCCGATAACGGCAACAACCAAGGCTTGTAAACCCAGCTGAACGGTTACTGGCATAGCTTCCTTCAGCATTTGGTTAACATCCCGGGATTGTGATTTGTAGGAAGGGCCAAGATCACCCTGCAGCAGGGAACCCACATATCGGAAATATTGCTTCCAGACAGGCTCGTCCAGATGATAAAATTTATTCAAATTTTCCAGAATAGCAGGAGGCACCGGTTTCTCTTGGGTGAAAGGTCCGCCAGGTACGGAATGCATGAGTATAAAGGTTAGAGTAATTATCACCAAAATCGTAAGAACGGCGTTTACTCCTCTTTTAATAAGAAATGATCGCATAAAGTTAGTTACCCCTTCCCAAGCCTCTATCATCAGAACATGAGGTATGCCTGCACGTACGGCATACCTCATGTGCGATCTTTTTTATTTACTTAGTAACAGCATAACGGAAGCTCATTTCACGGTTAGCAGGAGTGTAGACACCAGTGATGTCCTTCTTGATGGCGTTAGCCGAGGTGTAGAAGTAGATCGGCATAATCGGCATTTCATCCATCAGGATCTTCTCTGCGTCACGGAATTGTTGAATCCGCTTAGCTTCGTTTTGTTCCTTCTTGGCAGCTGCTACCAGCTCATCATACTGCTTGTTGCTCCAGCCGGTGTTGTTGTTGCCGCCGCCTGTAACGAACATGTCGATGTAGGTCATCGGATCCAGGTAGTCGCCGATCCAGCCGGTACGAATGACTTGATAATCCAGCTTGGATTGTTTGTCAGTCCATACCTTGGATTCAACATTACCCAGGGTAACTTCCACACCCAAGTTCTTCTTCCACATTTCTTGGATGGCTTCAGCAATTTTCTTGTGGCCTTCATTGGTGTTGTAAGTCAGCTCGGTTTTGGGGAAGGCAGTCAAGCCCAGTTCCTTCAAGCCTTCATCCAACAGCTTCTTGGCTTCTGCAGCGTCTTCCTTGAAGTAGGTTTGGGTAGCGGCGTCGCCTGTACGGAAGTCCTTGCCGGCCATGATGATACCGGGGGATACGAAAGCGAATGCCGGAGTTTGTCCGGTCTTGGTGATGTTGTCGATAATCGGCTGACGTTGGATGGCCATAGTCAGAGCCTTACGAACCTTCACATTGTTGAAAGGAGGCTTAGTTACATTGAAGCGGTAGAAGTAAGTAGCCAGCTTCGGAGATACAATCAGCTCGCCGCTCTTCTTCGCAGTTTCGATAGCAGCCGGAGTTACGGATTGATAAACATTCAGCTCACCGGTGGTGTACATTTGCCATGCAGTGTTGTCGTCTGTGATGTTGTTCCAGGTAATTTGGGTAGCAGTGATCTTGGCCTTGTCATAGTAGTTCTCGTTCTTGACAGCCACCATCTTCTTGTCCTTGCTCCATTCCTTCACTGTGAAAGGACCGTTGCCGACAAGGGTTGCAGCTTCGTTCGCCCACTTGGGGTTGGCTTCAACAACCTTCTTGTTGACCGGATAGTAGGTATAGAAGGAAACCAGCTGTTTGAAGTAAGCAGTCGGGTTAACCAGATTAACGACCAGAGTCTTGTCGTCGGTTGCCTTAACGCCTACAGCATCCCGCAATTTATTCATTTCTTCGGCGGAAAGCTTCTTGGGGTCAGCTCTGTTGTATTCTGTGCCGCCCTTAATGTAGTCACCGATTTGGTAAGCATATTCAGAAGCGAAGGCTGGGTCCAAAACCCGTTTCCAGGAGTATTCGAAATCCGCTGCTGTTAACGGATCACCGTTGGACCACTTCAGGTTGTCCTTCAGGGTGAAGGTATAAGTCAGGCCGTCTTCGCTGATCTTAACATCTTTTGCTTGTCCGGGAACCAGTCCGTCTTTGTCTTGGAAGAACAGACCTTCAAATACGTGGTCCAAAGACCAGCTGGATGAGGTGGACTTGGCAAGACCTGGGTCCATGGTAGGAATTTCGCCGTTAATGTAAGTGTTGATTACGGCGCCTTTAGCAGAGGGTGCGGTAGAAGCCGCGGTGCTGGCTCCAGGGGAAGCCGAAGGTGCTGTAGAGCTGGTGCCTTCATCTGAAGATGTTGTGGTACAACCTGCAGCTACGCCAAGTGCCATCACAGAGGACAGCGTGGCGGCTAACAACTTTTTCGTTTGCATAGTAACCCTCCCGAATATACTGAATACTTTTTTTATGGTAAAGGTACAACAACCGTCCAGCAGTGACGATTGTCACACCATTAGCCCAACTCCATGAACATTTGTACACCGGTCAAAAACATTTCGAATTTGCGCCTTTTTCTTCATGTGAGATTATCTCACACTAAATAAATTCCATGTCATTATTTTTAACATAAAGTTATTGACCTGTAAATAATTTTT
The DNA here is from genome assembly GCF_046098205.1 of Paenibacillus mesotrionivorans. Taxonomy (NCBI): domain Bacteria; kingdom Bacillati; phylum Bacillota; class Bacilli; order Caryophanales; family Paenibacillaceae; genus Paenibacillus; species Paenibacillus mesotrionivorans. Next base: position 96,426 of record NZ_JBJURJ010000023.1, read on the forward strand.
TTCAATTCCTTCACAAATTTCACAAGTAAGTAACAATTCAATAAAAGAAGGTTTATCTTTTTCGGCCGAATTATAATCTTTTTCAATTATACAACCGGCGGTTAATAAAATCTACGATTTTCTTGTGGAAAAAATTCCTCTCTTGGGTAAACCTTTTAAGAAAAGCTTCCATGGAATTATGATAACTTATATTTATACATTTTTGAAGTATTTTTATTCAAATTAATTAAGCTTTCGACAATCTGCTTCCTATTCGCAGCCCGCCCGCAAAGCTTCTTTGGCCAAAACCAAGCGGTGAACTGTCTCGTGGAAAGGAAGTTTGAGAGCATTCCGTTCCGCTTCCCGGAGCAAGCTGCCCGTCAGCCACTCCAATTCCGTAAGGCGACCCGCCGTCACATCCTGCAGCATTGACGAACGGTTCCCTGCCGTTGCCCGGCACACCTCAACCAGCCTTCCCCAACGAACCCCCTCCGGCCTTCCGTATCCGGCAGCCGCAGCAACAGATTCCGCTTCTTCATACAAGCTCCTCATGAGCTCCATACACCGGGGCTGCTCCAGCAGCTGGCCGTTGCGGATCTCCAACAGGGCGGTTAGCGGGTTAATCACGCAGTTCATAATCAGTTTGTCCCAAACATCCATCTGAATATGATCAGAAACCTCAGTGCGGAAGCCCGCCCTGCATAACATTTCTGCCAGCGATTCAGCATACGGCCGGGTAAGGAGCTCTTCCTTTTCCACACCACCGACGCGTGTGCTTCCGGCTCCCGTATGCCGGACCTCCGTATCCGAAACCCGCATAGCGCCTTCTGTGGTTACCGCGGCATAAAGCCTGCTTCCTTCAAAAACAGCCCGCAGCTTCTCCAAGTGCCCCATGCCATTCTGAATGCAGCATAAGCGTGTATTCTGCGAGGCCTGTCTGTGGACCGCCTCCACAACTTGGGGGCTGATATCCTTTTGCTTCAAAGCAAGAATGATCCAGTCTGCGCCGCTTCCCGCTTGGTGAAGCCTTGAGGAATAAGCGGCAAAATCCAGGCATCCGGCATCCGTCGCATGCAGATGTTTGCCGTCCTGCTCCTGTACCGTAATCCCCAACCGGGAAACAGCCGCCGCCTGCCCGGGAGTACGCACAACCAGCGTAAGCGAACCTCCGCCTTCAGCCGCCGCGAGGCGGCCTGCCAGCAGCAAACCCAATGAGCCGCCGCCGATAATCTCGATGTTCATGCTCCCACATCCTTTTTTCCACTATACCACTATACCACTTTAGGGCAAGAAAGGAAAAGCGGCTCCTTTTACGGAAGCCGCTTTTGATGTCAGACTATTCTTATTGGAAGGATATTTTCTTATTCAATACGCTCCAGGTTACCGTTTGCATCCATTTTAAACTTGGATTTCGCCTCTTCTTCTTCTTCCTGCAGAAGAGACAGCTTTCTTGCCCTGTCCATAATCTGGATCAGCGCTTTATAGTCGTCATTCACCACCCTGTAATCGGTGGATACATCATGGACTTCGGAATTCAGCTTTTCATTCTCCCGGCGCAGCGAGGCCATGGTCTCGCGGGTTTCTGCCAGATCCTTCTCCAGCGTACGGATTTGCCGGGACATATCGGCATAGGTGGTTTTCCACTGGCGCAGAAAACGGATTACCGCATCAATGGATACGGATTCCTCCGAAATCATTCCTTCAGACCGGGTGTACCCGGATTCCTGGACCTCGAGCATCGCCACGGAAGCTGTTGCACCGCCGGACGAATGTTTCTTGGCCTGGTTGCGCTGCTGCCGCTGCTTTTTGGCGATTTGGATGGCGGCCTCATATTTTTTGCGGACAAAACTGTTCCAGCGGAATCCGCAAGCTGCGGCCGTCCGCCCGATCCGCTCCCCTACTTCTTCGAATGCGGCTAACTGCGTGCCGCCTTCCCTAATATGGCGGAGTGTCACCTCGGCCAAAATCAAATCATCCTCTTCACTCCACGCATCTTGTCTGACTGCTGACATTTTACTACCTCCCAAAAAAGGTTATTCTCCTGTTGCAGTGCCCCTTGCATGCTTCTAATGTCCGGTTTCGTGCAAACGTCCGGCGTATGATCTCCGGTCTCTTTTTGCCATACGGAGAACTAGAGCCCCTTCAGCAGCCGGTAACCGCTTCATATCTTATAGGCGCCATGCGCAACTGCCTGGTATGTACTCCATACTTATGGTTATGCCGATACTAGAATTCATAGAATCTATTTGCTTGCAAAAGTCTTCTCATACTATTCGGTATTGACACTTTTTCTTAGAAACATACCTTTTAGGAGAGCTTCCCGGGTAAAATCAGCTAACTTGTATGCACGGCAAAAAAAGGCCGGCTTCCGGTGTGCGTGGGAGTACGCCGGAAACCAGCCTTGACATCCATTCAACTTATTTCTTTTGGATCAGCACCTTGAACAATTCGCTCATCCCATCGGACAACAGGAGCTGCCTGATGGCCCGGTTCCGTTTGGACGCCGGACTGAAGGGATCACGGCCATCATGGGACACCAGACGCTCCAGCACGCCGCTTTCCAGGAGAAACTCCTTCTGGGTCATCAGCTGCCACCGGTTGACGCCGGCCTGAATTCCTGAACGGATACAGGCACTGAAATCCACATGAGCGGTTATATCCTGTTCTCCTGCATAAATATACGGGTTTTCGCCAGCCAAATGATTTTTATAGCATAGAAGTGTGCCGTTCATACGGTGAGTTCCGAACAATTCCAAGGCAGTATCCCCGTAATCAATAGTAATTAGCTCTCCGCTTTTCAGCTCCCCCAGCCTTTCGCCCAACCAGAGGGGTGCCTCCAAAGAAATATCTGCGGTTTGCCCGTCTGCCAGCTCGATTCCCGAATCCCTCAAGTAACGGATGAGTGCTTCGTCCGCACAGGGTAACTCGAGCTCATGAAACCCACCTGCGGAAACATCCCAGCCTACATAAAGCTCCATCAGCGCTTGATTTCGCTGCCGGAGCCGGTGAACGGGAAAAGCATCCAGCAGCTCGTTGGACAAAAGAAAGTCCGCCTGGCCTGCCCCGCCTGCTTCCACCGCTTTCTCGGGTGTCCATTGCCGGACAATATGTAAGTGATCCGCCAACTGCTGCTTCTGGCTTTGTTGGTGCCAGGGGCTCTTTTCCACAGCAATATAATGGATTCGCAGGTACAGCTCCGGGAAATGCTCCCGGATACCGTCCAGAAGCTGCGCCGCCAACCTTCCCGTTCCGGCTCCCCATTCCATCATGCAGACCGGACCGGTTAGAGAATCGGCTTGGCGGGCAATATAGTAAGCCAACGCTTCACCAAGAACGCCGCCGATATTCGATGCCGTATAAAAATCGCCGGCTTTGCCGATTTTCTCCCGGGGCTGCATGTAATACCCCCACTGGGGATGATACAAACACAGCTCCATGTAATCCCGGAACGTGATGGCAGCTAGAGAGCCGGCATCGATCTTCCGTCTGACCGCTGTTTCCAGACTTGAGACGGACTCAGGATGGTCTATAGAATGTTTCATGAGTTCCTCCATCTTCCGGTTTCGTAAGAGGCTGTTTCATAGAGACAAACAAACCGGATGCCAGTATAATGGAACATAACTTACATTGTTAAAGGAGAACATCCCCGTTATGCGCAAAAATGTTACCAAAACCCTGCTTATGGGCACCCTTCTGGCTGTCGCCGCAGTGGGGGCCGGCTGTACCAAGGAGCCGGATTTGGCCAAAGAAAAAATGGAGCAGGCCTTTCTGAAGCAAAGTGAAGCCGCGGCGTATTCCTTCTCGGGAAAAGCCACGATGAATATCCAGCTGCCCTCTGAAGGGGCCGGCAAAAACCTGATTGCTTCCGCACTCAAAGGTATGCTGACCAAGGGCACACTGGAGTGGAGCGGCGCAGCCACTTATGAGCCCGTCCGCTTGGAGGCCGAGCTGAAAAGCACCCCGGAGGGATCAACAACAGCCATGGCCTTGCCGTTATTGTTTAAGGATAACAAATTGTATCTGCAGCTTCCACTTTTAGGCAAGCAGAATGAAAGCTTTTCTCTGGATATGGCGGAGCTTTCGAGCCTCTCCGGGCAAACCAGTCCCTTTACCCAGGATAGTCTGAAGGCAGCCGGCAAGCTGGTCTCCGAGGCTTTCCGGCTGCTGATCGCAGATATGGACGCCAAATGGTTTGCCACTGTTGAGGACACGGTGCAGGCCGACGGCAGCAAACTCCCGGTTTACCGTCTGGAGATTACAGAAAAGAACAAAAGCGAAATTGAAGCAGCTATTAAAGGCAAACTTCCGGAGCTTATTGACCGCCTTTCCGCTGCGGGCATTGCCGGGGATGACCAGGTTCAATCCTTGAAGTCTGCCGCTGCAGGCTTCGTTCTTCAGGCGCCGGGGGAAATCTCCGTAGCCGTTGACCAAACCGGCTTTGTACGCCGCGAGAATCTGCAGCTGACCTTCAGCGGCACGGGAGCCGGCGGTGCATCCGCCGCCAATTCCATCAAGCTGGAGCAGTCCTTCGCCGATATTAACGGCACCCCCGCCTTTAAGCAGGAGCCGCCGGCCAACGCCCGGTCCTTGGGCGATATTCTGAAGCTGCTGATGCCCCAGACCAAGCAGAAGTAACTAGAGCACCCTAGGCCCTTTTGGGCCTGTTTTTTTCAAGAAAACTGTCATGTTTTTGGGCGCTGCAAGATATGGTTAATGATAGACTCTCCCAGCACGTCCACCCCATATGGGGAGCCCTCCCGATTTCGAGTTAGGAGTCGTTCTATGAGAAGCAAACCGCGATTGTTAAACCATATTTTCCGCCATAGAGCGCTCCGGCTTATTCTGGGGATTGTGTTATGCACCAGCCTTTCCCTGGGAAGTGTGGCACCCGGCTCAGCGGAGCCCACTTTAGAGGAAACCCGCGCGCTGCTCCAGAAGGGACTTAACCTTGCGGAGCTTGACCAGGAAATTGCCCGTCTGTCGGCACAGGACACGAAGCTTGCGGGCCAGATTGCCGAAACGGAGCAAAGCATCGCCTCCAATCAGGAAAAGGTGGAGAAAACCCGCGAGCATGCAGGCAAGGTGCTGCGCGCCTACTATATGGGTGATCGGGTGAACATCTGGATGCTGGTGCTTTCGGCACGCTCCATGTCCGATGCTATCTCCATCTACGAATATTTCAATCTGCTGGTGCAGAATGATCACCGCTCGCTGAACGCTTATGCGGACTCTTACAACAGTCTGGTAACCTCCCGGGAGCTGCTGCAGAAGGAGCGGCAGGAACTTGCCGATGTGAAGGCCTCCTTCCTTGCCCAGCGGGAAAAAGCGGTGACTATTGCCCAGGAAATTGAAACGGTTATTGCCACAAGCCCTGACGGGGAAACCCTCCGCCAGGAGCTGGATCGTTTTACGGTGGAGTGGAAAGACAAAGGCGTACCCATGTTCCGCAAATATCTGGCTTCTATTTCGCAGGCGATGCAAAGCCTGCCGGAGCTATTAACCGGCAAAAACGCAAGCACCTATATTAAGGATATCGATTTTAAAACAGGCAGTATGGTTTTCGAAATTTCCGACAGCGATCTGACTACCTTCTTCCGCTCCAAAAACCCGCTGTTCAACAATATCAGCTTCCGGTTCGAAAATGACGAGCTGTTCGCCTCCGGCCGTGAGGACGGTGTGGATGTTTCCATCAAAGGGCACTATACCATTGAGAACAAAACCGTAAACAAGCTGCAGTTCCATGTGGATCAGCTTACGTACAGCGGCTTCATACTTCCGGAGACTTCCAACCGGTCCCTGGAGGAGGAATTTGATCTGGGCTTTACCCCTAGCCTCTTCCTCAAAGGAATCAGCGTTACGGAGGTTAACATGAAGAACGGCATTCTGCACCTGCGCATCAAGCAGTAAGAGACTGCTCCTAAATGTGAAAAACCCGCGTTGCCTCTTGGGGCCCGCGGGTCTTTTTGTGTGCAGATATGTGGTTGATAGTCGATGATAGCGGATGAAAGTCGAGTTACGGCTTGCGGTCTTCCAGTTTCCAGGACTTGTCGGTGTGCTCCATCAGTGTTTTGACTGTATTCTCCGTTTTCCACAGCTTGACCAGCTCCTTCTGGAGGGCGGACAAACTTTTGGAGGTTTCGGAGGCGATGGGCAGCACTCTGCCTTGGCTGATCAGCCAGTCAAAGGACTTGATCTGCTCATCTCCCTTAAGCGGGACAAGGCTGTAAGCCGGGATTTGGGCGGGCAGCATCTGGGCATCCGTCCAGAAAGCAATTTCACTCTCCGGTGTGGTCAGCTCCTTGATCCAATCCATCAGCAGCTTGGTGTGCGGGGAACGGGAGGAGACGGTGAAGCTTCTTCCCTTTAACCAGACGGTTTTCTGGTCATTGGCGACCAGGACCGGAATGGAGGCCATTCCCAGGTTCGAATCTGCCGCACGCTGCTTGTACTCGGAGACAGTGGTGATCATGGCAGCAATTTGCCCCTTGGCCAGCAGCTCCCAAGGTGACCAGGTTGCGGAGGGCAGCGGATAATTCTTGGGGAATGCCTTGCCCGCCCAGGTTTCCTCCTGGGGCGCCAGGAAATTCTCCAGCCGCTTCTGTGCCTCGGCGTCGTTGGTCCACACTTCCTCTTTGCCCAGCCAGCCGGAAGTCAAAGAAGAAGCCGCCGCGATAAAGGCATACGGATCCTGAGGATCGAAATAGAGGCCGTACCGGCCATCCTCCGGCTTCATCAGCTGCTTATTCCACGCCAGCAGCTCGTCGCCTGTTTCCGGCGCGCGGGACAGCTTGTTTTCCGTTGCGGTTTTTTTGTTCCAGACCAGGATATACGGATCAACATCCTTGGGTACACCCCATATGTAGCCGTTCCATTTTACCTGATTCATGAGCTTGGCAATCCGGGCATTCTGCTGGTCCGTGGAGAAGAATTCCCCTACGGGCTGCAGGAAGCCCAACGCGGCAAACTCCTGGACCCAATCATTGTCCAAGAGCATCAGATCCGGTGCTTCCCCCAACTGGGCGGCCTTCTTCCACTTCTCGTACGCCTCCAGCTGTGAAACATTCTCGATCTGGATATCAATGCCCTCATGCATTTCCGAAAACCGCTTGGCCATGCGGGAGAACAGGTCGTATTCCCGTGAATCCATTGCGACAGCCACCTTGATGACTTGGCCGCCTTCTGTGGAATCGCTTCCGTTCGAAGCCGAACGGGAGCTGGGAAGGCCTGTTGCTGTGGAATCACCGCCATTGCTCCGTGTACCGACGCACTGGCTGAAGACGAGAGCGGAAAGCCCGAAGATGCAAAGGATAATAAGCAAACCCTTTTTCTTAGTCAACGATCAACTCTCCTTTCATTTCCACCCCCGCCCTATATCATAACATAAAAAATCTGCCGTTGAACGTATTATTTTTGGAGAACAGTCGAAAATCAGGGACTTTTTGTCGAAATTGTTCCGGTTTTTTAGGGCTTATAACCCATTTAAATGCTGCCGCACGGGAATGGCGGGTGCTCCGGCTGCTCCATTTCACGGGAAAAACCGGATTGTTCTGCGTTCTAGCTAAGATGAACGTAAACAAAGGGCAGCCCTCCAAATTGCTACTGTCGTAGGTTAAAATGGAAAGTGACCACCACCCATTTCAGAGCTACATAGCAAAGGAGAGCTGTTACTATGCATTCTACCACAAAATTTATCGGTTTGGATGTCTCGAAAGAAACCATCGCCGTCGCCATTGCTGAAGTCGGCCAAGAAGCTCCCCGGTATTATGGAAGTATTCCGCATACGCCTGCTGCGTTACGAAAACTCATCCGTGCTCTGGGCTCCGTCGAAACCCTTTCTTTTTGTTATGAGGCG
>NZ_JBJURJ010000024.1:0-102017 GCF_046098205.1 Paenibacillus mesotrionivorans
CAGGTGACAACGTTCAAATTAACCCATATTTAGGAATATTGGATAATTCCATGTTAGGTTTGACGCATCGCTAGTGCGCTATTTGCCTTCATTATGCCCCCTTCCGATTCTAACGGCGGCAGGAGCCGCTATTTTCCCTAAATCGGCCCCATCGGGCTGCTTTTGGCTTCAATAAGAGCGCTCACTTCCGTTAGAATTTGAAAAGGCCGTATAACCGCCGAATAGGGGCGCTCACGTCCGTTACAAATCCAGGTGCCTCGCGCTACACACCTCAGCGCCTGAAACTATGGGATAACGAGGTTTAGAGGTTTATATATAAGATAAACCATAGACTGCACCTAATCCAAGGCTAACCACGTCTCCGCAACCCTATGGCCAAAACCAGGGAGCTCGCCCAACCCCCCTTAATTTGGCTGCGCCAATTTCGAAGCTTGAATAACCCATTCGGCCTATGGCCTGGACCGGGTTATTCAAAAGGCGCTACGATTTTTTGGCGATAAGCAGGAAAAAGCAGGAGGAATGTAGAAATTTCCGAAGATACAAGTGCTGCTTGCCGATACAAAAGCCTGCGTCCCGCATGAGATACGGAGCAGATATGCGTTGACCGCAGGTTAAAAAGGGGTTGTTGCCGGGTGCCGTCAGAGGAACAGTTGGGAAGAGAGAATAAACCGAAAAGCATGATTCCGCCGGTGCTGGTGGGTTTGGCGGCCTGCGGAAGCTTGTTTGAGGTGATCCGCAGCCTGCAGCCGCCCCCCATGATCGTGTTCCTTTCATGCTGTGCGCTGCTGGTTCCCTGGCTGCTGTATACCCATTTCAGCCATTCCGCCAACCTCGCCAAGGAGCGGGGGTTCGCCGCCGTGTACCGGGAGCTGATCGATCAGGTCAATGATGCCATTCTGGTCATCAGCGCCAAAAGTCCCCACCGGATTCTGGAATGCAATCAGGCGGCTTCTGTTTGGCTGGGCTACAGCTATGATGAACTGCTCAACGTAGATGCAGAGAAGATAGCCGACGTGTCCCAGGTGGTGGAGCTGATGAAACGGAAGGTCACCCCCGGCAGTGCCCAGGCCGAATACCGGGAGATCCATTACCGTACCAAGGACGGGCGGCTGGTTCCGGCCGAGGTGAATATCCGGATGATCCGCCTGCAGGGGCAGCGGGCGCTGCTGGCCATCGGCCGGGATCTGACGGAGCGCAAGCGCATGGAGAACCGCATCCGCCATATGGCGTATTACGACGATCTGACCGGCTTGCCCAACCGCAGGCTGTTCCGGGAAAAGCTGGAGGAGGTTATGGTGGCCGCCCGCGCCCATAACGGAGGCGCCGCTGTGCTGTATCTGGATATTGACCGGTTCAAGCTGGTCAATGACAGCTTCGGTCATGATTACGGGGACATGCTGCTGATGCAGGTGGCGGAGCGTTTTGTACGCTGCATCGGCGATGAGGATTTTGTGGCCCGGACGGAAGGCGATGAGTTCGCCATGTTCTATGCCGGCATCACCGCCAAGGAGCAGCTGGAGCAGCTGGCGGAGGGGATTTACCACTCATTGGAGCAGCCCTTCCAGATCGGGCAGTTTCAGATTCATATCACGGCCTCCATCGGCATCGCCCACTATCTGGGGGAGCAGGGGGAGACGGCGGATCTGATGATGAAGTATGCCGATATTGCCTTGTCCCGGGCCAAGGAAACCGGGAAGAACACCCATCAGATATTTAACTCCGACATGAACAAAATCTCCCTGACCAAGCTGACGCTGGAAAGCGAGCTGCGGCATGCCATCCGCAACAACGAATTTATGCTGGTTTACCAGCCCCAGATTCATCTGGAGACCGGCTCCGTGGTGGGAATGGAAGCGCTTATCCGCTGGAATCATCCCCTGCGGGGGCTGGTGTCGCCGGGGGATTTTATCCCCATCGCTGAGGAAACGGGCCTGATTGTGCCCATCGGGGAATGGGTGCTTATGGAGGCATGCCGGCAGAACAAACAATGGCAGGATGTAGGACTCCCGGCTGTGCCCGTCTCCGTGAATTTGTCCATGCGCCAATTCCTCCAGCATGACCTCAAGGGCAAGATCCACGCTGTCCTGGAGGATACCCAGCTTCCGGCACGGTTTCTGGAGCTGGAGATTACGGAAAGCATGACCATGGATGTGGAGTTCGCCACCAGCTCCTTGCGGGAGCTGAAGAGTCTGGGCGTGCAGATCAGCATCGACGATTTTGGGACCGGCTACAGCTCGCTCCATTTCCTGAAGAAATTCCCCATCGACAAGCTCAAAATCGACCGTTCCTTTGTCCGGGATGTGATGTGCGATCCCAATGATGCGGCGATTGTAGCGACGATTATCAGCATGACTCATCACCTGAACCTGCTGGTTATCGCCGAAGGGGTGGAAACCCGGGAGCAGATGCACTTTTTGCGGGATAACCAATGCAACCTGATTCAGGGCTATTGGTACAGCCCGCCTCTGCCTGCACAGGACATGCAGAACATCCTGAGGCAGTCCCACCCGCTTCCGGCGTAAGCCATCACTGCTCCCCTTCGTGCTGCTGCCACTCCCCGGATAACCGCCTGTTTTGGCGCCCAGACCTCAAGTTGCCACCAAATGTTCATTGACGGGAGGGGCAGGTAGGTCTACATTAGGGAGGTATGGAAACACATACCTTACTATTTGGAGAGAGTTGGCGCGTACATGAACATCAGATGGTCAGGAAGATATGCCGGTTATAACACCAATGCCTTACGCAAGGACGTGATATCGGGCCTGATTGTGGGAATTATCGCCATCCCTCTGGGGATGGCTTTTGCTATTGCATCGGGAGTTAAGCCGGAATACGGCATTTACACCACAGTGGTGGCGGGGATACTGATTTCCCTGCTGGGCGGCTCGCGCTTTCAGATCGGGGGGCCTACGGGAGCCTTTATTCCGATTCTGTTCGCCATTGTAATGGAATACGGGTACGATAACCTGCTGGTGGCCGGGTTTATGGCGGGTGTACTGCTGTTATTGATGGGGGTACTCCGTTTGGGCGCCCTTATGAAATTTATCCCGCGTTCCGTAACCATCGGCTTTACCGCCGGGATCGCGGTGACGATTTTTGCCGGCCAGATCGCCAGCTTCCTCGGGCTGAAGGACGTGGCCAAGCATGAGCATTTTATCGATAATATGAAAGAAATCGGCCTGCGTCTGCCCAGCTGGAATCCGGCGGCGGTTGTGGTGGCAGGTGTCTGCCTGGCTGCGATTTTGCTGACTCCCCGGTTTTTTCCCAAGGTGCCGGGTTCTCTGGTTGGCCTTATGTTGTCTACAGTAGCCGGTGTCCTGTTCTTCAGCGGGGATGTGGCGACCATCGGCTCCACCTACGGATCGATTCCCAGCTCATTGCCGGCATTGAAGCTGCCGGATTTCAGCCTGGATAACATGCTGAGCCTGTGGAAGCCTGCCTTAATTATCGCCATGCTGGGCGGCATTGAATCCCTGCTCTCCGCCGTGGTGGCGGACGGTATGGGCGGCGACCGGCATAACAGCAACCGGGAGTTGATCGGACAGGGCATTGCCAATATGGTGACACCTCTATTCGGTGGCATTCCCGCAACCGGAGCGATTGCCCGGACTGCTACCAATATCCGAAACGGCGCTGTTTCACCTTTATCGGGGGTGTTCCACGGCTTGACGGTGCTGCTGGTCCTGGTGCTGTTCGCCCCGTATGCCTCGCATATTCCCTTGGCCAGCATGGCTCCTGTGCTGATGGTGGTGGCGTGGAACATGAGTGAGCGCAAGGAATTCGCCCATGTGCTGCGGACCAGAACCGGAGATTCTCTGGTGCTGGTTATTACCTTCCTGCTGACGGTGTTTACGGATCTGACCCTGGCGGTGGAAATTGGTCTGGCCCTGGCTGCCATTCTTTTCGTGAAGCGGATGAGTGAGCTCTTGACGGTGGCCAAGGTGCTGCCCGATATGGATAATAAATTTTCCAAGGTACGGCCTCATGTGGTGACGGATTCCCATGACTGCCCGCAGATCAGCATGTTTACTGTGGAGGGAGCGCTGTTCTTCGGTGCGGCCAAGCATTTTGAGAACACGATTATGCAGACCATGCACCGCAAGCCCAAGGTGATGATTCTGCTGATGAAAAAGGTTCCTTTTATGGATATCACGGGGGAACGGAATCTGTCCGCATTGGTCCGGTACGTCTCCGCTTCCGGAGGAACGGTGCTGATCTCGGGCATCCAGAAGCAGCCTCTGGACATGATGGCCAATACCGGCCTGCTTGCCAAGCTGGGGGAGCAGCAGCTGTTCGAGCATACCGGAGATGCCATTGATTATGCCTTGACCCGGCTGGACATGGGCCGTTGCGCCGGCTGCAAGCATTTTGCCTTCCGGGAATGTGCTGAATTTTCGGGTGTTCCGGCAGTACAGCCAGGCTTCGCAGCCAAAGCCGCCGCGGCGAAGAAGAAGGTTAATCTGGGCGTGTAAAGCACCACCTGCAGCTTTTCCGCATATGGATAAAGGAGATCTTGCGGAAAAAGGGGTGCATGGCATTGATGCAGATGGTTCCAATTCCAGTTGAAGAGGGGAAAATCGCCATAGGTGTGGAGGTCAAGCTGCCCAAAACCACCTTATTGGCCGTAGCTACGGACAAAGGCTACATCATGTGCGGAGCGTTGGATGTGGGGCTGCTGAATGACCAACTGGCGGACCGGAGGATCATTGCAGGCAGAGCGGTAGGGGTGCGGACGCTGGAGCAGCTGCTGGCAGCACCGATGGAGTCCGTCACGCATGAGGCCAAGGCATTGGGTATTGAGCCGGGCATGAGCGGTCTTGAGGCCATCAAGCGAATGTTCTGACTTGGCCCCCAAACGGATATGATGCTTCGAAGCAAAAGACATAACTAAACGGGGCTCTACAACAAGCACCGAAATAAAAAGGTTGGGCAGAAAAACCTGCGTTTTTCTGCCCAACCTTTTTGTGGCTTCCCTTAACAACCCGAAATTCAGATTCAATGGTGAAAGTGGACGGCGATGCCGCCCTTCGTCTTACACCCCCGCCCAACGTTGAAGGTGTGAACCTGCAGGAGAAAATCAGCTAAAGTGGCAGGGATGCATACATGTAAACGAAAGTACCTCACCTGCATTCGTACGCGTATTCGGCATTTTCGTTTCTGGTAATGGGTGCAAGGACGTGAGGGATTCTAACGGAACAGAGCGACTCTTAGACGGCAAAAATGACCTCTGTGGTTTTTTAACGGAGCTCTCCGACCCTTAGCGGGATCATAATGGAGGAAAAGTAGACAAAATTGGCTCTAACGGTCGCTGAGTGCCGTTACATTTTAAATTCGCCGGATTGTGCTGGCTAAGAGTCGTTGAGTTCCGTTACAGCCTCGCCGTGCGCGTCGCCGTCGTATTGCCCCATCGCGTCGCCCCATCGAGTCACCGTCCATAGCCGCCCTCCACAGTCCAGACACCAAACAAGGGCTGTCCAATCCGTCACACGGGATTCATACCGATTCGTCGAGAAACACTCTCTCCCGGAAAAGAGCTGAAGGTTTTCCTGCGGAAAATCCCCAGCCCTTCCCTTCCCGGTTTCTCCTGCCGAATCGGCTTTCCCCTTGAAGGAATTTGACAGCCCCGTTTGCGAACATACAGTGTAGCCACATGCTCATGAAAGAGATTATAAGGTGGTTTTACGCAGAAGGCTAAAGGATAAGCCGATGTAGACTACCGTAACCAGGGCAAACAGAGAGATGATGCGAATGGCGCCCAGATCGACGATAGCCTTCAGAATATCCGCCCACCATCCGTTGTAGGTGGCCAACAGCGTAAATACGGTGAAGACAATGAACAGTAATCCCAGAATGACGGTGGCCTTGGTGCCGCCCATTTTTCGGTAGAGGCAGCTGACAAGAAACCCGCTGAAGAACAAATGCATGATCAGGGAGAAGTAGAACCACAGCTCACTCATAAAGCCATGATCGCTGATAAAATACAGCCGGAAGAAGTAGAAGCTTTGGAACCAGCCTCCGATTTGGCCTTCAATGGCCGACATAATGACGATGATTAAAGCGGACACCAGCCCGGCTGCCCCGGCTACGGCAACTGTTCCCCAGAAATAATCGGTCCGGCGGACGCTCAGCCCAAGTGCAAAGGGGAAGGTCTGATGCAGGATGATCAACCCGATGATCATAAAGTAGATGAAGATGGAGGCCATACCGCCTGTGCTCACCGTGCTGTCTCCGTCATGAATGGCACCGGTGGTTAACAGGTTGATCAGAAAATTGCCGCCCACAATGATCCAGGGCAAGTACAACCAGGAAAACAGGTCTTTGCTTTGCATGCGTATTACACTCAGAGTGCGGTTCATTTGGAAGCAGCTCCTTTCGGGGCGGTTTTGTTCTCTTGGGTCAAATGGATAATCAGCTGCTGCAGGGACACCGGCGTCAGCTCCAGCCCCTGGTCCGCCGCCAGCTTCCGGTCGGAGGTGCTTATGCTGCCCATAACCGTAGCCGTAGCCAGCGCTCCCAGGGAATCGCGGCTCAGCACTTGTCTGCCATGGATAAAATCATCCAGAACGGAAGCGCGTCCGGCAATGCTGAAGGCTCTGCCGCGGAGCTGCTCTGCATCCTCATTCAGAATAATTCTGCCCTGGTCGATCAGGAACACATGCTCCAGCATCTGGCTGACCTCATCAATCAGATGGGTGGACAGCACAACCGTGCGGGGATGCTCCGTGAAATCCTCCAGCAGCCGGTTATAGAACAAATTCCGGGCAACGGCGTCCAGCCCCAGATACGGCTCGTCAAAAATCGTCAGCGGTGCCCGGCTGGCCAGCCCGATAATGATTCCCACCGAGGAGAGCATCCCCCGGGAGAGCTTCTTAATCCGGCGCTTCAGGGGAAGCTGGAAATCCTCAATCAAGGAATATGCATAGTCCCGGTCCCAATTGGGATGGAACATCTCTGCCACATCCAGCGCATCCTTGACCTGATAGCTGTCGGGATACTTCTGGCTTTCCTTGACAAAGGAGATCCGGCTGAGGACGTTGTTGTTCTCATATGGCTCCTCCCCGAATACATGCAGGCTGCCGGAGCTGGGAAACAGCTGGCTGGTGATCATATGCATGATGGTGGTTTTGCCGGCGCCGTTGCGGCCCAGCAATCCGTATATCTTCCCTTCCTCCAGGGAAATGCTGACATTGTCCACAGCCGTAAAGTCACCGTAGTGTTTGGTCAGCCCTTTGGTTTCCAGAATCAGACTCATCGTTTGTTCTCCCCTCTGCGTATCATATCCGCCAGTTCCCCGGCCGTAATGCCCAGCCGCTCCGCTTCCCGCATCATGGTGACCACGAACTGCTCATAGAACTGCTCCTGGCGCTTCTTGCGCACCTGCTCCCGTGCGGTTCCCGCCACAAACATGCCGATCCCCCGTTTCTTGTACAGAATCCCCTGATCCACCAGCAGATTGACTCCCTTGGCGGCCGTTGCCGGATTGATATGGTAAAAGGCTGCAAACTGGTTGGTGGAAGGCACTTGGGATTCCTCAGGCAGAAGACCCTCCAGAATGTCATCTTCGATGCGTTCGGCAATCTGCAGGAAGATGGGCTTGCTGTCATCAATCATGCCTTCACATCCTCGTTACTTAATTGGTTCATTACTCATATAACTAACTATATAACCAACGATCCTGATTGTCAAGAACGGTATTCAAAAATCCTTCATGGCCTTATAGGTACCGGAGTTTGGAACGGGCTGCCCGTGTGTGGGTCAATCCGTTCAGTGTTCAATGCGGATTGGATGTTGAAAAGGTAACGCGGCGTAGCTTGGCCGAACTTGGCTTAACGTGGCTTGTGTAAGCGGCAGGCAATGTCTGCTATTTAGTGCAGAAAGCCGAATTTGCCGAAATAACGACGGAAAATGTCTGCTATAGCTTATAAGAAGCGGTGAAAGGGGGTGTTTTGGAGGAATAACAGACATTTTATGTCGTTATCTTGATAAAAAAGTTCATTCGCCGCTTTAAGCAGACATTTGTTGTCCGCTATCATCCCTGCCTGCTTATGGAGCAAAGAGCGCCGCAGCCGTCTCTCCCCAACGGAACCTGAAGGCCCCGGCGAGCCGTACATAACCTCCCGTGGGATTGCAAAAAAGCCACCGGCGCCTATAGGCACCGGTGGCTTGAATCAAGCAGCCCGTGTAAAAATGGACTATTGCAGGGACGGGAAGCCGAAGTAGTTCTTCGCGTTGTTGTAAGAGATATCGGAGACGATGCCGCCCAGAAGCTCGATGTCCGCGGGGAACTCGCCGTTTTCTACCCATTCGCCGAACAGATTGCACAGAATCCGGCGGAAGTATTCGTGGCGGGTATAGGACAGGAAGCTGCGGGAGTCGGTCAGCATACCCACGAAGCGGCTCAGGAGACCCAGGTCGCCCAGCGTCTTCATTTGGTGGATCATGCCTTCCTTGGTATCCAGGAACCACCATGCGGAGCCCAACTGGATCTTGCCGGCTACGCCGCCGCCTTGGAACGCGCCCATCAGGGTGCCCAATGCAGGCATATCCTTCGGATGCAGGGAGTACAGAATGGTCTTGGGCAGGCCAGCCTCTTGATCGATGGCATCCAGAAGACGGCTCAGCGGGTAAGCCACGCTGCTGTCGTTCATGGAGTCATAACCGGTGTCCGGGCCCAGCTTGTTGAACATAACGGTGTTGTTGTTGCGGCCGGCGTTGATGTGATATTGCATCGCCCAGTTGTGCTCGGCATACAGCTTGCCCAGGAAAATCAGGGTATAAGCCTTGTATTTCTTTTCGTCCTCTTCGCTTACCGGGTTGCCTTGAAGGGCCTTGGCAAATACGTAACCGGCTTCCTCGCGGGAGGTCGGTGCGTACGGCACATAATCCAGAGCGTGGTCGGAAACCAGGCAGCCTGCGTCATGGAAGAACTGCACGCGGGATTCCAATGCGTTCAGCAGGTCTTCATAGGAATTGACCGGAGCGCCGACTACCTCGCCCAGCTTGGTCAGCCACGGCAGGAAGGTAGCGCGGTTAATTTCCAGTGCTTTATCAGGACGGAACGAAGGCAGAACAGCCACTGGGAAGGAGGTATCTTCCTTCAGCTTCAGGTGGTATTCCAGGGAATCTACAGGATCGTCAGTGGTGCAAACCACTTTGACGTTGGAGTTCACGATCAGGTCACGGGCGCCGAAACCTTCGCCGGTCAGCTTGGCATTGGCTTTTTCCCAGATGGCAGGGGCATTCTGCTCATTCAGCACATCATAGATGCCGAAGAAGCGCTGCAGCTCCAGGTGGGACCAGTGGAACAGCGGGTTGCCGATAGCAGTGGAGCAGGTCTTGACGTAGGCCAGGAATTTCTCGTAATCCGGAGCATCGCCGGTTACATAACGCTCTTCTACGCCGTTGGAGCGCATAGCTCTCCACTTGTAGTGGTCGCCGCCCAGCCAAACCTCGGTGATGTTCTTGTAGGTTTTGTTCTCATAGATTTCCTGCGGGCTCAAATGGCAGTGATAATCGATAATCGGCATGTTCTTGGCATAGTCATGATAGAGCTTTACAGCCGTTTCGTTGGACAAGAGGAAATTTTCATCCAGAAAGGGTTTCATATTGATCCTAGGCCACCTTCGTTAAAATATGGTTTTTTTGCGATTGCACATCTACAAGTTTACTACAAATATGTTAACGTGAACAATAGATAATGTGAACAGGTTGTGAGCAGTTTTTTCCGGCGTATTCCACCAGTGGACGATTTCGGTTACAATAGGGTGTGTTTGAAAACTCCGAGTGGCGGGTTTTCAGACACGCCCTGGGCAGGAATGAAGAGTAGAGGGGATACGTTGCAATCATGCAGCTAATTGAGATTTTTATTTATTTGGGCATCGTCGCGGCCGGAATTTCCGGGGCTGTAGTAGGCATTCAGAAGGAGATGGACCTCTTCGGGGTCACCAGCCTTTGTGTGGCTACTTCCTTGGGCGGCGGTATTGTCCGGGACCTGCTCATCGGGGTCATTCCGCCTGTTGCATTTGTGGAGCCCAAGTATTTCGGGGCCAGCCTGGCGGCCGGTTTGCTGACATGGGTATTTTACCCGTATATCAGCCGTTTTAACAATCTTCTGATGGTCTCTGACGCCGTGGGTCTGGGTGTGTTTACTGCCGTAGGGGCCAAAGCGGCCATTGGCCTGGGTTACGACGAGCCCTTCATCATCCTCTCGATGGGGCTGATTACCGGAATCGGCGGCGGCGTGGTGCGGGATGTGTTCAGCCGGGAGATTCCGTATGTCTTCCGCAAGGAGGTTTATGCAGTGGCCTCCATTCTAGGGGCGGGAAGCCTAGCGCTGATCCATGATTATGTCCCCGTTACCTTCGCTATGTACAGCTGCCTTCTGATCACCTTCCTGGTGCGGGTGCTGTGTGTGATGTATTCCGTTAACTTTCCCGTGTACCGGTTCCCGGACCGGAAGCAAGGCAAGCAGCAGGAGGGGTAGGGCACGGGTGTTAAAATAAAAAATAGCGACCGTTGGGCCGATGCCCGGCGGTTTTTTGTATACCATTCAGACGTTTCATAGAATCGCCCCTGACACGACTCGTTCACACCTTATCCACAGAAACAAAAGCAAACGGATGCTATAATAAAAATAAACAAAGGCAAGGAGGAATGAAAGGGTTTTCATATCACATGTTTACATTTGAAAAATATTTACTATCACTTTAAAATTATTATTAAAAACGAAACAAAACCATGTTAGAATGGTCTCGTATAATCATTTTCCTATTGTGGACAAAGATGAAGGAGGCATATGGCATGGTGGCGAATCGTTGGGTAATGGAACAAGCGGCAGGATTGAAGCCGGGGTTGGATGAACTGGTGTACCGCTCGAATCTGTTGGGCTCGGATCGGTCAGTAGCCAACTGGGGCGGCGGCAATACCTCTATGAAGACCGTTGTTGAGGATTTTCGCGGGCGTCCTGTCAATGTCATGTGGGTAAAAGGAAGCGGCTCCGACCTGGCAACCATGAAGGCGGGCCACTTTACCGGACTCCGGCTGGATGATATTGCCCCGCTGTTTGAGCGGGAGGATATGAGCGACGAAGATATGGTGGCGTATCTGGCCAACTGCATGATCGACTCCAAACATCCCAGAGCCTCCATCGAAACACTGCTTCATGCATTTTTGCCTTTTCAGCATGTGGACCACACCCATCCCGATGCCATTATCGGACTGTGCTGCGCCGATAACGGCAGGGAGCTGGCCAAGGAAATCTACGGCGACCGGTTCGTGTGGGTGCCGTATATCCGGCCAGGGTTCCGCCTCTCCCGGATGATTGCCCAGGGTGTGCGGGATAACCCAAATGCTGAGCTTGTACTAATGGAAAAGCACGGGCTGGTCACCTGGGGTGCTACCTCCGAGGAATCTTATCTGAAAACGCTGGCCATTATCGGGGAAGCGGAGGCTTTCATTGAGGCCCGGGTGAAGGAAGAGGCCTTATTCGGTGGTGTGAAGATAGAACCGCTTGCACCGGAACGCCGGCGGGAGATTGCAGCGTCCGTTATGCCGGTGATTCGCGGTTCGGTCAGCGACGGCAAACGGATGATTCTCACCTTCGACGACGGCGAGGATGTACTGCGGTTCGCCGGAAGCCGGGATGCGGCCAAGCTGTCCCAGGTGGGAGCCGCCTGTCCGGACCATCTGGTGCATACCAAGATGAAGCCGCTGCTGGTGGATTGGGACCCTTCCTCCGGGGATGTGGAAGCCCTGAAGGAAACCCTGAAAGCAGGCATCAGCGAATATAAGGAAGAGTATAAGGCCTACTTCGAACGCAACAAGAATGAAGGCGACAAGATGTTCGAGCCTGCTCCCCGGGTGATCCTGATTCCCGGTGTGGGCATGATCAATACCGGCAAGAGCCACGCCATGTCCCAGGTAAGCGGTGCATTGTACCACCGGGCTATCGCAGTTATGCGGGGAGCGACGTCCTTGGGCGAATTCGTTTCCTTAAGCGAAAATGAGTCCTACAACGTGGAATATTGGCCGCTGGAGCTGTATAAGCTGACGTTGGCTCCGCCGGAAGCAGAATTCTCCCGCCAGGTGGTGCTGGTTACCGGAGGCGCCGGAGGCATCGGCAGCGCTACCTGCCGCAGGCTGGTCAAGGAAGGCGCTCATGTGGTCCTGGCTGACCTGAACCTGGAGGGGGCGGAGAAGGTAGCCGAGGAGCTGAACGCCCAGTTCGGACCGGGACGCGCCTTCGCTGTGAAGCTGGACGTGACCAAGGAAGACCTGGTGAAGGAAGCCTTCCGCGCTACGGCGCTCCAGTACGGCGGTGTGGATGTGGCGGTGAACAATGCCGGTCTTGCCACCTCCAGCCCCTTCGACGAAACCACACTGGATGAGTGGAATCTCAATATGAATGTGCTGTCCACCGGCTATTTCCTGGTGGCGAGGGAAGCCTTCAAGGTGATGAAGGAGCAGGGCACAGGAGGCAGCATGGTCTTCGTGGCATCGAAGAACTCTGTCTACGCCGGCAAAAATGCCTCCGCCTACAGCACGGCCAAGGCAGCCGAAGCCCATCTGGCCCGCTGTATCGCGGCAGAAGGCGGGGAATACGGCATCCGGGTGAACACCGTGCTGCCGGACGCCATTCTGCAGGGCTCGGCCATCTGGAATTCCCGGTGGCGGGAGGAGCGGGCAGCCGCTTATGGCATAGCTCCTGATCAATTAGAGGAATATTACAAAAAACGCACCACGCTTCTGGTCAATATTTATCCGGATGACATCGCGGAATCCATCGCCTTCCTGGCCTCCTCCAGGTCGGCCAAAACCACCGGCTGCATGATTACGGTAGACGGCGGGGTGCCTGCGGCTTTCACCCGGTAATAGACCCGGCGGCGTCGGGCAACTATAATCAGGCATGGGCTGTCCGGATTCTCCGCTTCTCGAGGCGGGCGCTCCGGCAGCCCTTTGCCGCAAAAGGCGGTGCACGTTACGATGAAGAAGGAAGTACATGTATTGGCATTTGATTTGGGTGCGAGCAGCGGCAGAGCTATGGTCGGCACCCTGGACAAAAGCGCTCAAGAAGCGCCCGTATTGCGGCTTACCGAGGTTCACCGTTTTCCCAATGAGCCTGTGCAGGCCGGGGCCCATCTGTATTGGGATATCCTCCGGCTGTTGCATGAGCTGAAGCAGGGCTTCCGCAAGGCTTCCGAGGGCCGAACCATTGAAAGCTTCGGCATCGATACCTGGGGAGTGGATTACGGGCTTCTTGGGGAAGACGGCGAGCTGCTGGGCAATCCGTACCATTACCGGGATGCAAGAACGGACCACACAGTAGAGAAAGTCCATGCTATAATAGGAAAAAATGAGTTGTTCCAAGCAACGGGTCTGCAGCCCTTGACCTTCAACACCCTGATGCAGCTGCACGCGGCTGTAGAGCAGAATTCCGTGGCCTTGCGCGAAGCTAAGGAGCTGTTGTTCATCCCCGATCTGCTCCTGTATCTGCTGACCGGTGTTAAACAAAGCGAATACACCATTGCCTCCACCTCCCAGCTGCTGAAGGCGGGCACCCAGGAATGGGACAAGGAGCTGTTGGCGAAGCTGGGCATTCCCTCGGATATCCTGCCGCCGGTTGTGATGTCCGGGCAAACAGTGGGTGAGCTGACCGAAGCCATCTGCGAGGAGCTGAAGCTCCCGCCGATCCGCGCTGTAGCTGTGCCGGAGCATGATACCGGCGCCGCGGTGGTGTCCGTACCGGTGGATACCGACGAAGAGGTGGCGTATCTGATCAGCGGCACCTGGTCCCTGTTCGGCACCGAGCTGGCACAGCCGCTGCTGGACCCGCGGGTGCTGCCGTTGGGCTTCTCCAATGAAGGCGGCATGGGCGGCACTGCAAGGACTCTGAAGAATATCATGGGCCTTTGGCTGATCCAGGAATGCAAACGCTCCTGGGATCAAGCCGGAGAGAACCATTCCTTCGCCGATCTGGTGGTGCTGGCGGACAAGGCGCCTGCCTTCCGGTCCTTCATCAACCCGGACGATCTTTTGTTCCTGCCGCCGGGCGGAATGCCGGAGCGGATTCAGGAATACTGCCGTCGCACGGGCCAAGCCGTGCCGGAGAGCATCGGCGAAATCACCCGCACCATCTACGAGAGCCTGGCGCTGCAATACCGCCTGGTACTGGATCGTCTGGAGCATCTGGGCGGCATCCGTTATCCCCGTCTGCATATGATGGGCGGCGGTATCCAGAACAAGCTTCTGTGCCAGATGACCGCTTCGGCTATCGGCAGAGAGGTGTGGGCCGGTCCGGTAGAAGCCAGTTCTCTGGGCAATGTGGCGGCGCAGCTGATTGCCTTGGGCGAGGTGAAGGATATCCGCGAGGCGCGCAGCCTGATTAAACGTTCCTATCCGGTGGATACCTATGCACCGCAGGATCAGGAAGCATGGGAAGCGGCGTACAAGAGATTTCTTGATGCAACGGGGCAAACTCTGATTCCAGAAGAATAAAGGAGACATACACATATGCTGGTGGCGGAGCGGCTTCAAAAAATCGTACAGCTCGTAAATGAGCGCGGCAGCATACGGGTGACCGAGCTCAGCGATTTGTGCGGGGTTACGGAGGAAACCATCCGCAAGGATTTGGATAAGCTGGAGGCGGAGGGCAAGCTAATGCGCAGCCACGGCGGCGCGGTCAGTGTGCAGGATACCCAGCAGGAATCCCCGTACTTCGTGCGGGAAACCACCAACGTGGAGGAGAAAAAGCAGATTGCCATGGCGGCGGTGAGCCTGATCGAACCGGGGGACCGGATTATTCTTGACGCCAGCACCAGCGCCTGGTGGATCGCCCGTTATCTGCCGGACCAGCCCCTGACGGTGCTGACCAATTCCATGAAGGTGGCCCTGGAGCTGGCGGCCAAGGAGAAGATTCAGGTGGTCTCCACCGGCGGCATTCTGGTTTCCAACTCTCTGTCCTTCGTGGGCCCTCTGACGGAGCGTTCTCTGGATACCTACCATGTGGACAAAATGTTCCTCTCCTGCAAAGGGCTTCATCTCACCAAGGGCATTACGGAGCCCAATGAGATGCAGGGCCTGGTGAAGCGCAAGATGATCCGGCAGTCGGAGAAGGTGTATCTCCTGGCGGACTACAGCAAGTTCGGCGTCCGGTCGTTTACCCATGTGGCCGAATGGAGCGACATCCACCACCTGGTCACCGATGCCAAAAGCGATCCGGCCATCATCCGCCAGATCCGGGAGCAGGGCATCGATGTGACGCAACTGGAGGGGTAGGCTTCTGCGTCTGCTCCAGCAACGACAACAAAAAGACAGAAGACAGCGAAAGCCGCTGTCTTTTTTGTTTGCAGACCAACCATATGCCTTTGTTTGTTAAAACCAGGCTGCGGGAAATCCAGTGGATGGTTGCAGCATGAACCAGCGTTTTATTGCATTGAACGTGGTGGCTGGGTTCCGGCTGTAACGGAACGGAGAAGCGCTTAAAGCCGGATATTTGCACATTCTCCGCTATAACGGAAGTGAACGACCCAATTGATTCCCCACTCTAACGGATTGCCATCCGGCCCACCTGATTGCCATTCGCTGGAACTGGGTAAAAAGGGGCATCCCCCATTGAAGGAGGCTGCCCATATGTCCAATCTTGATTTTAACTCAAACATACCCTTCCAGCCGGAGCCCGAGCCGGAGATCAGACCGGGCGATGTTCCCGAATCGGTACCGCCGGATGAAATTCCCGATTCGGTGCCGGGTGTTGAGCCGCCGGATTCGGTGCCGCCTTTGAAGGAGCCGGATGCCATTCCGCCGATTCCGCCGGAAATCGAGCCGAAGGAGCCGGGTTTCCCGAAGGATGGTTTCCAGCACGAGTAGTTATTGGGTTTGGTAAAATCATCGGTGTGCTGATTCTGTAAGAGCATAATTGGAGCGTATATTGGAATATAGCAGGATGCCTCTGTGCTGGAGGGATCCTGTTTTTGTGTTTGAAGGAGGAGGGGAGGTTGGTTATGGATCCTAACGGCGGTGAGAGCCTCTATTTGCCTGAATTGGCGGCTTGGAAAATTCTAACGGCGGCCACAGCCGCTATTACGACTAAATATGCTTGTCATGAGGGGTTTTCCGCCGAATTACGGCGCTCACTTCCGTTAGATTTTGGCGGGAGTGTTTTTTGGCGGAATAAGGGCTCTGGCTTCCGTTAGCCGCCAGCTGAAGGAGTTGGGAGCGGGGTGTACCGGAAATAAAGGTTGCGGAAAGGGGCTTTTTTCGGCAAAATAAGGGGAAATATCCTGAAGTGAAGGGGAGTTGCACATGTACGGGGCGCCATTGTCTGCCCATGCGCGGAAGATCATGCTGCTGGGAGCGGGTGAGCTGGGCAAGGAGGTTGTGCTGGAGGCACAGCGGCTTGGGATTGAAACAATCGCGGTGGATCGTTACGAGGGAGCGCCGGCCATGCAGGTGGCCCACCGCAGCCATACGGTGGACATGCTGGACGGGGCGGCTCTGCGGGAGCTGATCCTGATGGAGAAGCCGGATCTGATTGTACCGGAGATTGAAGCCATCGCCACGGAGGAGCTGATCCGGCTGGAGGAGGAGGGCTTCCGGGTTATTCCTACGGCCCGGGCCTCCCGGCTCACCATGGACCGGGAGGGGATCCGCAGGCTGGCTGCGGAAACCTTGGGACTGTCGACCGCCGGATATGCCTTTGCCGACAGTCTGGACGAGCTCAAGGCGGCCGTGGAGCAAATCGGCACGCCTTGTGTGATTAAGCCGGTGATGAGCTCCTCCGGCAAGGGACAAAGCGTCTGCCGCAGGCCGGAGGATGCGGAGCATTCCTGGAATTTGGCTCTGGAGGGGGGCCGCGGCCGCAAAACCCGGGTGATTGTGGAGGAGTTTATCCCCTTTGATTCGGAGATTACGCTTCTGACCGTCCGCTCCGTAAGCGGAACGGTGTTTTGCCCGCCTATCGGCCATGTCCAGAAGGACGGTGACTATATCGAGTCCTGGCAGCCTCATGCCATGACGCCGGGACAGATTGAAGCTGCGGAAGAGATCGCCCGCAAGGTGACGGAGGCTCTGGGCGGTTACGGCTTATATGGCGTAGAGCTGTTCCTGGCCGGAGAGCGGGTGATCTTCAGCGAGGTTTCCCCGCGGCCACATGATACAGGGATGGTGACTATGGCGACCCAGGATCTGTCGGAGTTCGCCCTGCATGTCCGCGCTATTCTCGGGTTCCCGGTAGAGGGAGTCCGTCAGCTGTCGCCGGGAGCCTCCCGGACGCTGAAGGCCTGGGAGGAATCCAAGAGCTACCGGATTGGCGGGCTGGAGCAAGCCCTAGCGGTGCCTGGCACTCAGGTCAGAGTGTTCGGCAAGCCGGAAACCAAGGTGGGCCGCCGCATGGCGGTAGCCGTCAGCGCCGCGGACACGGTAGAGGAAGCAAGGTCCCGCGCCGAAGAAGCAGCCAGCCGTCTGTCCATCGAGTATAACTAATATGTAATGAAAAAGCAGGAGCTGCCCGGTTGGGCCGAAGGCTCCTGCTTTTTGTTGCGTCTTTGTTCTTCGGGGGGCACCCCCAAAAGTACCTGAGATTACTCCGAAGCGTTACATCACTTTTGGGGGGAATATTGAACGGGGGCTCCCCCAAAAGTACCTGAGTCTGCTTCGAAGCATTTCATCACTTTTGGGGGGGACTTTTACAGATGCGGATACTTGCGGTGCTCCACCAGATCGATGGCGCCCAGCACCACATGGGCCAGACCAAAGCCCATCACTGCGGTGGAAACCATAGGGTATTTGCCCCGGAAAGCCGCTCCGGTGGCGGTGACAGCCGTGCCTAAAACTGTGGGAATCAGTCCTTCGCGCATGAATGAATCGCTCCTTTTGTTATAAGATAATGAGGTTGACGGGTATAGGTTTTGAAGAAAAGCCGATCTGTATCCGATGCAAGCATTGGCAGTCAGATCATTTGCCGTGGGGAGCTTTTCAGGCTATAATGAGTTATAAATTATAATTAGTCTAAACAAAGGAGGTCTTGACATGAAGGCGCCGGTCAAGCAAATAGCCTTAAAGGAATGGGCGTCCGCCATCAAGGCTCTGCGGGAAGGCAAGCAAATCCTGGTGATGCGCAAGGGTGGCATCGTGGAGGAAACCCGGGATTTTCAAGTGGAAAGCCACCATTTTTATTTATATCCGACTTATGAGCACCAGAAGCGGGAGCTGCTGAAGGAGAATGAACAGCAAACCGTGGATGAGACGCTTGCAGGATGGTCCGCCGAAGCCCGTTCGGTAGAGCTGACTGCCTTTGCCGATGTGGTGGAGGATATTGAGGTGCTGGATCAGGAGCAGCTGGACAGGCTGTCCGAGTTCCATATCTGGACGGATACCTTCGCTGAGGAGCGGCTGAAATGGAAGAAGAAAAATCCGCTTCATGTCCTGCTGCTGCGGGTGTACCAATTGGAGGAGCCCGTGTCCATTCCCATTCGCTCAGACTACCTGGGCTGCAAATCCTGGGTGGAAATTGCAGATTCGATGCCCGAGGTGAACAAGACGCCGGTTCTGACCGACGAGGAATTCGCCCGGCAGTGTGAAGCCATCAAATCCGCTTTGGCCGGATCGGGTGTAGCCGGTCACTGATTGAAGTAGTAGACTATATCTCTTCGCAAGCCGCCAAGCCCTGGTCTTTTGGCTGCAGCATCGGCCTCGAGAAACCGGGCTTTTTTCATGGGTTATTTTTAACAAATATAAGCAAAGAGACTTTCCAAACATTAAAGTTGATAAAATTATTCAGTTGCCCTTTATTGATTCATCAGGGTGCGCTATAATAATCCTATATTTGATTGAGAATCATTGATAATCACAAAGATAAGTTATTAAATAAAAACCATTTCAGTAACCGGAGGGAAAATCCATGTCGAATGTGCCTGTGTTGACAATCAGTGATTTGAAAGCAAGCGTGGAAGGCAAGGAAATCGTAAAGGGTCTTAGCCTGGAAATCAAAGGAGGCGAGGTTCACGCCATCATGGGTCCCAACGGTACGGGCAAAAGTACCTTGTCCTCTGCTTTGATGGGCCATCCCAAGTATGAGGTGACCGACGGTACCGTAACGCTGAACGGCGAAGACGTGCTGGAGATGGCAGTAGATGAGCGCGCACGGGCCGGATTGTTCCTGGCCATGCAATATCCAAGCGAAATTACCGGCGTTACCAATTCGGACTTCCTGCGCAGTGCCATTAATGCACGCCGCGGGGAAGGCAACGAAATTTCTCTGATCCGGTTTATCCGCCAGATGGAAGCGAAGATGAAGGAACTGGATATCAACCCTGAGTTCGCCCACCGCTACTTGAATGAAGGTTTCTCCGGCGGCGAGAAGAAACGTAACGAAATTCTCCAAATGATGCTCATTGAACCGAAGATTGCCATTCTCGATGAGATTGACTCCGGTCTGGATATCGATGCTCTCAAAATTGTGGCGGCAGGCGTCAACGCTCTCCGCAGCCCGGAACGTGCTTTCCTGATTATTACCCACTATCAGCGTCTTCTGAATTATGTAACCCCTGATTTTGTCCACGTGATGATGCAGGGCCGTATCGTGAAATCCGGAGGGCCCGAGCTGGCCGAACGTTTGGAAGCGGAAGGTTATGATTGGGTGAAGGAAGAGCTGGGCATTGTGGACGAGACTGTCGGACAGGAAGTATAGAGAGAGGAAGTGGAGGTAAAGCGATGAGCACACAAACTGTTCTTCCTATAGACCGCGGCACCGTTCAAGCGCTGTCGGAGCGCAACCGGGAACCGCAATGGATGAAGGAGCTCCGGTTGAAGGGCCTGGAGCTGGCGGAAACGCTGGAGCTTCCTTTTGTGGAGAAAACCCGTCTTGACCGCTGGAATCTCAGCACTTATGGTGCCTATCAGCCTGGAGCTGCCGTCCAATCGGTTTCCGAGCTTCCTGAAGAGGCCAAAAACCTGTTCGGCGAAAGCTTCAGCAACAGCCTCCTGATTCAGCGCAACTCCAGTGTGGCTTACTGTCACCTGTCTGAAGCGGCAACCTCCCAGGGTGTGCTGTTCACCGATCTGGAGACCGCCGTCCGCGAGCACAGCGATTTGGTGCAGCCGTATTTCATGAAGGCTGTTGCCCAGGATGAGCATCGTGTAGCTGCCCTTCACAGCGCAGTCTGGAACGGCGGAGTCTTCCTGTATGTTCCCAAGAATGTCAGCGTGGAGCTGCCGGTGCAGGCATTGTTCCTGGCTGAAGGGACCGAAGGAGCCTGCGCGCCCCATGTCCTGATTGTTGCCGAAGAGAACAGCTCGGTGACCTATGTGGAAAATGTGATTTCCGCAGGGGATGCCGGTGAGCGT
This sequence comes from Paenibacillus mesotrionivorans, assembly GCF_046098205.1. Taxonomy (NCBI): domain Bacteria; kingdom Bacillati; phylum Bacillota; class Bacilli; order Caryophanales; family Paenibacillaceae; genus Paenibacillus; species Paenibacillus mesotrionivorans. The sequence goes on from NZ_JBJURJ010000024.1 coordinate 20,341, forward strand.
GTAGTAAATGGTGTGGTGGAGGTTTTCGCTAAGGCCGGCGCTAAGGTAAGAGCCGCTTCCATCCATAACCTGGGCCATGGTCTGACGGATCTGTCCTACCGCCGCGCTATCGTGGAGAAGGATGCTTCCGTGGAATGGATCATCGGGGAATTGAACAACGGCAACGCCGTTTCCGATACAACGACTCTGCTTAAGGGTGACGGCTCCACCTCGGATACCAAGGTGATCTGCGTAGGGACAGGGGAGCAGCGTCTCAGCCTGACTACCCGTGCCGTCCACTTCGGCAAGATGTCCGAAAGCGACATGATTACCCGTGCCGTCATGAGAGATGGGGCGACTGCCATCATCAACGGCATTACCAAGATAGAGAAGGGCGCTACCGGCGCCAACGGCCAGCAAACCGAAAAGGTGCTGATGCTGTCGCCCACCGCACGCGGGGACGCCAACCCGATCCTTCTGATCGACGAGGACGATGTAAAGGCAGGCCATGCGGCCAGCGTCGGGCAGGTCAATCCGGAGCAAATCTACTATTTGATGTCCAGAGGCATTTCGAAGGAAATGGCACAGCGTTTGATCATCTACGGCTTCCTTGCCCCTGTGGTGTCTGAAATTCCGATTGCCAAAATCGAGGACCAACTGCAGCGGCTGGTCGAAAGGAAGCTGGAGCAATGAATGCCAAGGAGATCCGCAAGCTTTTTCCCATTCTGAACCAGGAAGTCAACGGCCATCCGCTGGTGTATCTGGATAGCGCCGCCACCTCCCAGAAGCCTCTGGCGGTCATCGAAGCCGTTAAGCATTATTATGAATGGGATAACGCCAATGTTCACCGGGGGGTCCATACGCTGGGCTCCCGGGCGACAGACGCGTATGAGGGGGCCAGGGAAAAGGTCAAGCGGTTCCTGAACGCCCGCAACACCGAGGAAATTATCTTTACCCGCGGGACCACCACGGCGCTTAACCTGGTTGCGTCCAGCTACGCCAGAAGCGTCTGCCGCGAAGGCGACGAGATTGTGATTACGCTGATGGAGCATCACAGCAATCTCATTCCCTGGCAGCAGGTGGCCAAAGCGACAGGCGCTACACTGAAGTATATTCCCCTCCAGCAGGACGGGATTATCACGCTGGCGGATGCGGAGAACACCATTACCGACCGGACCAAGGTGGTTGCGGTGGCATATGTGTCCAACGTGATGGGTGTGGTGCATCCGGTGAAGGAGCTTGCGGCCATTGCCCACCGCCACGGTGCGGTGATGGTAGTGGACGGTGCCCAATCCACGCCCCATATGAAGGTGGATGTACAGGATCTGGATTGTGACTTCTACGCCCTGTCCGGACACAAGATGTGCGCACCCACCGGCATCGGTGCTTTGTACGGCAAGAAGGAACTGCTGGAGAAGATGGAGCCCATCGAATTCGGCGGTGAAATGATCGATTTTGTGGACTTATACGATTCCTCCTGGAAGGAGCTTCCCTGGAAGTTCGAAGGCGGGACCCCGATTATCGCAGGAGCGGTGGGATTGGGAGCGGCAATTGATTTCCTTGAAGACATCGGGATGGATAACATTCACGAGCATGAGGAAAAGCTGTCGGCTTACGCCATGAACGTGCTTCCGGTTATGGAAGGCCTGACGATCTACGGGCCGGCATCCGGCAAACGCCCCGGGCTGGTCACCTTCAATCTGGAGGATGTCCATCCTCATGATTTGGCTACCTTCCTGGATGCGGAGGGCATCGCTGTCCGGGCCGGACACCACTGCTGCCAGCCGCTGATGCGCTGGTTGAAGGCTTCCTCCACGGCGAGAGCCAGCTTTTACTTGTACAACACGGAAGAGGACATCGACCGCTTGGCGGAATCCCTCAGGCGGACAAAGGAGTACTTTAGCGATGCAATTGGATGATTTGTACCGCCGGGTCATTATGGATCATTATAAAAACCCCCGCAATAGGGGGCATTTCGAGGATAATGGTGTGACGATCGACTTGCATAACCCCACCTGCGGCGACCGGATTTCCCTGCAGCTGAAGGTGGAGGACGGCATTGTGAAGGAATCCCGGTTTTCGGGAGAGGGCTGCTCCATCAGCATGTCCTCCGCCTCCATGATGACCGAAGCAGTCAAAGGCAAAACCCTGGAGGAAGCACAGGCCATGGCCGAGCAATTCTCCTGTCTGATGAAGGGCGAGCCGGTGGAATTCGAGTATGAGGACCTGGAGGCACTCTCCGGCGTCAACAAATTCCCGGCCCGCATCAAATGCGCCACACTGGCGTGGAACGCGCTTCGCAAGGGAGTCGAGCAGTCGCGGTAAAGTCGCAACGTCACTTGTGGAGATATGGTTTCCGGGGGCACCCCCAAAAGTACCCGGAATCCGCTACGAAGCATTAGCGTCACTTTTGGGGGAATGGTTTTCCGGGGGCACCCCCAAAAGTACCCGGAATCTACTACGAAGCATTAGCGTCACTTTTGGGGGAATGGTTTTCCGGGGGCACCCCCAAAAGTACCCGGAATCTACTACGAAGCATTAGCGTCACTTTTGGGGGAATGGTTTTCCGGGGGCACCCCCAAAAGTACCCGGAATCTACTACGAAGCATTAGCGTCACTTTTGGGGGATCTATTAAGAGGAGGGATTCGTAATGGCGAAGCAGATGCCAGAAATGGAAGATTACAAATATGGCTTCCGTGACGAGCACAAGGCTGTGTTCCAAAGCGGCAAGGGGCTCACACCGGAGATTGTCACCGAAATTTCCAAGATGAAGAATGAGCCGGATTGGATGCTGGAATTCCGCCTCAAGTCCCTCGAGCTGTTCAACAAAATGCCCATGCCCCGGTGGGGCGGTGATTTGGATGATCTGGATTTTAACGACATCCAATATTATGTGAAGCCTGCTGAAAAGCAAGGGAAAACCTGGGAGGAGGTTCCTTCCGAAATCAAGGAAACCTTCGACAAGCTGGGGATTCCCGAGGCGGAGCAAAAGTTTCTGGCCGGTGTATCCGCCCAGTACGAGTCTGAGGTTGTGTACCACAGCATGCAGAAGGATCTGGAGGAGCAAGGGGTTATCTTCATGGATACTGACAGCGCCCTCCGGGAGCATCCGGAGCTGTTCCGCAAATATTTCTCCACGGTGATTCCTGCCGCGGACAACAAGTTCGCTGCATTGAACAGCGCCGTTTGGTCCGGGGGCAGCTTCATCTACGTGCCGAAGGGCGTCAAATGCGAAATTCCGCTGCAGGCCTACTTCCGCATCAACTCGGAGAACATGGGCCAGTTCGAGCGTACACTGATTGTGGCCGACGAAGACAGCTTTGTCCACTATGTAGAGGGCTGTACCGCTCCCATCTACAGCACCAACTCTCTGCACAGCGCCGTGGTGGAAATCCTGTGTCTGAAGAACGCCCGTGTCCGGTACACCACCATCCAGAACTGGGCACCGAACATCTATAACCTGGTGACCAAACGTGCCGTTGCCGAAGAAAATGCCACCATGGAATGGGTGGACGGAAACATCGGTTCCAAGCTGACCATGAAGTACCCGGCGGTTGTTCTGAAGGGCCGCGGCGCCAAGGGCAGTGTGCTCTCCATCGCCGTAGCCGGCAAGGGCCAGCACCAGGATGCAGGCGCCAAGATGATCCATCTGGCACCGGAAACCACCTCCACCATCGTGTCCAAGTCCATCTCCAAACACGGCGGCAAGGTGACCTACCGCGGCTTGAGCTCCTTCGGGCGCAACTCCCAGGGCTCCAAGGCCAACATCAAATGTGACACCCTGATCATGGATAAACAGTCCACATCGGACACCATCCCGTACAACGAGATCATGAACGACAACATCACGCTGGAGCATGAAGCGACCGTATCCAAGGTATCCGAGGACCAGCTCTTCTACCTCATGAGCCGCGGCCTCACCGAAGCCGAAGCCACCCAGATGATCGTCATGGGCTTCATCGAACCCTTCACCAAGGAGCTGCCGATGGAGTATGCGGTGGAGATGAATCGGTTGATAAAATTCGAAATGGAAGGCAGCATCGGGTAAGCAGCAACTCAACCGCTCGATAGTAAATACGATGGGAAACAGACCGCAGCCTCTGGTGAGGGCGGTCTGTTTCTTTTTTTGCTCCTTCCAGTTATAATCCCTGGCTATCTGAGCGGACCCACGATCCGTTATTGGACAAAAAAACGGTGTTTTTTCAGCTGAGCGGACACAGGGGCCGTTATATGCTGGGAATGAGACGGTTGGGGCAGGATGGCGAGACAATAAGGTATCCTGTGTCCGCGAAATCATCAGAATCGTGTGTTTTGGGGAAATAACGGATCCTCAGTCCGGATATGTGCCCAGAACTAACGGGACACGGGCTGTTCCGTTTTATTGGGGTTATTCAACTAGCGCAGCATTAATATAAGAAATGGAATTTTCGATCAGATATTCATTTTCATTGTTGGAATCGATGGTTACGATGGGGTAGCCAGACTGTTCAATAACGATAGTCCGTTTTTTGTAGTCTATTGTGACCTTGGCACCGGATTTGTTTTGCCAGGCAGTGAGCCCGATGTATACATTCCCGTTTTTTATTATTTGAGGGGGTTCCTCAATGGTGCCGGGATTTGCAATTGAAGCAGACCCCGAAGCGGAGCCTTGCCCTGTTTTGCTGCCGCTGCCCAGCTTTGCGGTCCGGGTAGCTTCGACCCAATCTACCGACAGGTTAACAACACCAGCCATTTCCCGGACCGGCAAATAGATTGTGCCGTCGTAATTAACGGGGGTATGCTCTAAAATAATTTTTCTGCCATTCACTTCTACCGAAATATCTGGTGTGAGATAGGCTGTTATTTGTTGGATAGCGCCTTCTGCGAAGACAGAGACCGACAGCATTAAACCTGCACCACATAGAAGGCCGGCGACAAATTTCTTCATAACCCACTTTATAATTAACAAATATTACAATTAGAAAATATACCCATTATCCTTTATAGTAATAATATAACCTTCTTTGGAAAGGTGTCCCAATGGCACTTGCAGCGTATTTGATTTTGGGTTTTCTGGATACATTGGCTATTTTGGCAATCATGTTTAAGCTGTTTCGGATGCCCTTCTTTGAGTATAGTCGAGAGGTTTTGGCTTTGTCTCTCATTATTTCCTGCTCCTCCTACCTGCTGCGGGTCGAGGTTGGCTCCGCCACTTTGGACATGGTTGTCCAAATCTCCATGTATATTGGATTTCTGATCTACGTGATTAAGATCCGGATTGTCAAATCGGTCATTATCGCTTGCGCCGGCTACAGCGCATTCGCGGCCATCCAGCTTTTTTTAGCCGCACTCCTTTTCCTAAGCGGCCTTATGGATAGCCAGATCGTGAAGGATACCGCCGGAATCGGGATATTTATGCTACAAATGATTTCACAGCTGGCCGTGTTCCTTGTCAGCTTTTTGCTTCACAAAAAACAATGGGGTTGGTCGTATGTAATCCGTCCTCCTCATGATTTTTTTGTGAAAGAAACGTCCAATCCATTGGAGAAAAAGCTGCTTGTTGTGGCCGTTGTAGTAATGCTGAGCTTCGTAACAGCTTTTATAGCCTACCAGCATTTTTCCTTTTTCCTGGTAACCTCCATAAATATATGCTGCTATCTATGGCTTTACTTGATTTCCAGAATGAGGGATTATTATGATGCCAGACGCAGTAGAATGGACCGCCTACCGCCTGATAAAATGGAAAAAGGGCTCTGATCCGGATGAAAGTGATGAGGAGATTTATGAGGGTCTCTCCTTCCTCATAAGCAATTGCTCGGTTATATTATTAAGTCTGGCTATTGCCTGCTTCACCGGTAATCTGGTTGAATGTGTTTTCGCTATAGCTGCGTTTTGGACAACCCGAATCCTTACAGGCGGCTTTCACATGAAAACCTTAACGGGCTGCGTTGTATTATCTGTGTCCATTTTTACGGTTATTTCCAATATAGAGCTGCCGGCTGCATGGTTCCCTTATTTCCTGGCTCCGGCCCTTATTATCATTATGATTTGGCGTGGCAAAGAACAGCAACATAATTGGAAGCAGATTTTGGTGCTGTGTGGATTGGCTGCTACTGCGTCTGGGTTATTCATTGTCCCATCCACTGTGGCATTATCTGTATGTGCTCAGGCTCTGACCTTATTTGGAAGGGGGTGGAGATATGAGTAAAAAGACAACTGCAAACGGAAAGAAGAATATCCTGGCGGGATTGCGCAAAGGTATGTTGGGAAACAAAGTGAAGCCGATGAAATCCCTCAAAAAGTAAGGAAGCAAAGCGTATGAAGATGACAGGAGTCAAGCTTTACAACAGAGCTGGTGACGACAGTGATTTTGTGGAGTTTGACTTAAAAACGGATTTACTTTTTATTGAGCTGAGCAAAAAAGCGCTGTACAAAAAGCTTCCTCATTCCATACCCGATAAAACTCCGATTTTCTATACGATTTATGGGCCGCTCATTACCATCATGTCCTTGCAGACGTTTGCGGTTATTCTGAAGGATGTCGGGTATGATTTCCTCAATCCATCCCAGCTGGTGAACATGAGGTTCGTTGAGGCCATTGTGATGGGGAATTATGGGGGATGCGAGGCCATACTTACTGATCAGCAAAAAATCAGCGTGTCAGGCCCCATGCAGGAAAAATATAGTCATCTGATAAAAAGACCTGGTAAAAACTAGGTCTTTTTATTTTGGGTGCGTAATTTTACCATCGAACATAATAAATGTAAAGAATTTTCGGGTGATACTCGATTTCATCATGATTACCGACAGATTTCAACAAAAAATTCTGCAATTCTTTTGTATATTAATTACATATCAATGCAATCTTGTGTAATTATAAATGCACATAAATTGCAATTAGTTGCAAAAGTATTGAGGGGTAGGATGCAATGAAAACCATTCTAATCGTGGACGATCACCCGTTAATGGCAAATGCAACCAAAGAATTACTAAAAACTATGGATGAAATCGGGGATATCCAAATTTCTTTTACCGGAAGAGACAGTATCGAAAAAGCTATGGCTTATCAGCCCGATCTGATTATCATGGATTATTACCTGCAAGATATGATCGGAACGGAAGCCGCGAAGGAGATTTTGAGCCAGAAGCCCGATTCCAAAATCCTCTTTATGAGCGGTCTGGATATCATGTCCTTGCTTCCTAAAATTTTCGATATACGGGCATACGGTGCGCTGTCCAAGGAGATGGAGGCGCATGCGATTAAGAATGCGGTAAGCTGCATTTTATCCGGCCTGATGGTTTTTCCTTACTGCCCGGTTGAAAAGCTGCCTTCCTCCAACGATGTGGTTGCAGACTTAAGCACGGAGGAGATTTACATTATGAAGGAATTGATGAGCGGCTCCACGTATGAGCAAATTGCCGGATTGATCCATATGAGCAGAAGGACCGTGGATAACTATACCAAGAAAATATTCGAAAAATTAGGAGCCAAAAATAAAAGCGAAGCCGTGGAACGGTTTATGCGGACCAAATATTACGATAAATAATGTTGTAAATACAACAAAATTCATGTACGATTAAGGGGTACTTAGATTAGCCGCGGGAACAGGGAGTGCATGCGTGAAAGAGATTCTGCGTGAAATCGGAATGATCGCCAGGGCGTTGGATTCCATCAGCAATATTGAATTTAAGGAATTCGAGCTTACGAAAGGGCAATATCTGTATCTGGTCCGCATCTGTGAACATCCGGGAATCATTCAGGAAAATCTGGCTGAACTGATTAAGGTGGACAGGACTACCGCCGCACGGGCCATTCAAAAGCTGGAAATGAACGGTTTTATTGAGAAGCGGGATGATACTCATAACAAAAAAATAAAGAGGCTTTTTCCCACGGAAAAGGGGGAGGGTGTATTCCCTTTTATCCTGCGGGAGCACCGGCATTCGGAGGCTGTTGCGTTAACGGGGTTTTCCCCGAGTGAAGCAGAAACTATCCTTCATCTTCTCCAACGGGTGCGGAAAAACATAGAAGTAGATTGGGAATTTGTAAAAAAGGGGAACAAGCGAAGCTATTAATTTGCCATAAAGGGGTTAGGTTTTGTGACGGTAGAAATAAAAACATGCGGCTTGGAGGATGTGGGGCTGCTGCAGGAGCTCAGCATTGAAACCTTCAACGATACCTTCAAGGAGCAGAACACGCCGGAAAATATGAAGGCGTATTTGGATAAGGCGTTCAACTTAAAAAGGCTGGAAGAGGAGCTCTCCATCCCCGGAACGGAATTCCACCTGATTTATTTCCAGGGAGAGCCTGCGGGATATCTGAAGTTGAACGTGAACGATGCCCAATCGGAAAAAATGGGGGGGAACTCCCTTGAGATAGAAAGAGTTTATGTGCGGCAGCAGTTCCACCGCAAGGGACTGGGGAAACATCTGATGAACAAGGCGGCAGAAACCGCCCGTCTCCACGGCAAGACGGAAATTTGGCTGGGTGTGTGGGAGAAAAATGAGAATGCCAAGGATTTTTACCGGAAGCAGGGGTTCGAGCTAACGGGAGCACACTCGTTCTTTATGGGAGATGAGGAGCAAACGGACTTCATTCTGACGAAGCGGTTGTAATTTGAATCAGCTATAATCTTTACAGGAGGACGTTTCCCTTGAAATTTGTTCTGATATTCGGACCGCAAGCGGTGGGGAAAATGACCGTAGGGCATGAACTGGAGAAAGTTACGGAGCTAAAGCTGTTCCACAATCACATGACGATTGAAATGCTGGTTCCTTATTTTGGGTTCAGCCGTGAGATGTGGAGATTGACGGATAAATTCAGGCAGGATATCTTCGAAGCTGCCGCGGCCAGTGAAATGCCGGGTTTAATATTTACCTATGTGTGGGCATTTGATTTACAGAGCGATTGGGATTATGTAAATAAGGTTTTTGGGATTTTCGAAGAAAAAGGAGCTGAGGTGTACCTGGTTGAGCTTGAAGCAGAGCTTGACCAGAGAGTGGAACGGAACAAATCGCCTCATAGGCTGGAGCATAAACCTACGAAGCGGGATGTTGGCCGATCCGAACAGGAATTGAAAAGAACCGCGGAGCAGCATCGGCTGAATTCCTATGAGGGAGAAATTCAGAGGGAGAATTACCTCCGGATTAATAATACTGATTTATCTGCCGCAGAGGTTGCGGTCATGATCAAGGAGAAGTTTCAATTGTAAATATAGCGAAGCCACTCCGAAAAGCCGCCTTTTAGACGAAGGCGGTTTTTTTTGCTGCCGGGAACAATTGCAATTGTGTATAATTTCCACTTGCATAAGAACATACATTCGTGCATATAATACGAATATACGTTCTTATTTTGTGGAGGCGGTTATGATGCAAAAGTATGTGGGCCACACCGTCACGATCATTTATCAGGACAAATCGGGAGCTTTCAGCAAACGCCGCATCCGGGTGCTGGCGGTGGAGGGCGGGAAAATCAAGGCGCATTGTTATGCTGCAGGTGCACCGCGGCTGTTTCTGGCCGAACGGATTATGGCGGTCCAGCCGGTGGCGTCGGTGTCATGACGGTCGGGGAGCGGGTGATCTTTCTGATTGACTGCCAGTCCTTCTACGCCAGCGTAGAAAAGGCGGCCCGCCCCGAACTGAAAGAAACGCCTGTGGCCATCGGAGATCCGGAGCGCCCGTCGGGCATTATTTTGGCCGCATGCCCTCTTGCCAAAGGCCGGGGAGTGACTACAGCGGAGCGGGTGTTCCAAGCCCGGAGGAAATGTCCGGAGCTGGTGGTGATCCGGCCGCGGATGCGGATGTACATCAAGCTGTCTTTGTTTATCACCAAAATTTACGAAGCGTATACGGATCAGGTGGAGCCGTTCTCCATTGACGAGCAGTTTCTGGATGTGACGGGCACCCTCCACAAGTACGGAACTGCAGAGGAACTGGCGCGCAATATCCAGAACCGGGTTCTGGTATCCACCGGTGTATGGACCCGGGTGGGGATCGGACCGACGAAAATTTTGGCCAAAACCGCTACGGACAACTTTGCCAAAAAACGGGAGGGAGGGGTTTTCCGGCTGGGATACGACAATCTGGAGCAGGAGCTGTGGCCTCTGCCCATTCATCAGATGTACATGGTGGCCGGCCGGATGACCCGGCACTTTATGCGGATGGGCATCCAGACCATTGGAGATTTGGCGCGGTTGGAGCTGGGGGATTTCAAACGGAGAATGCGGTACGAAATGGGCAAACAAAGCGACATTAAAGCGGAATATTATTGGCAGGTGGCCCGGGGGATCGACCCCAGCGCTGTAAAGGCGGGAATCCGGCCCGGCAAGCACAAAAGCATCAGCCACGGAAAAACCCTCCGGGCCAGCCTCTACCGCAAGCTGGAGGACATTGAGGTGGTGCTGTTGGAGCTGGTGGTAGAGGTTTGCCGGCGGGCCCGGAAATATGGCGTGATGGGGCAGGTGATATTTGTAGGGGCTGCAGAAACCGACGGGGAACGGGGAAACTCCTTCGGCAGGCAAATTACCCTGCCACAGCCTACTTCTTTGACCCACGAGGTGGCGGAGGTGGCTCAAGAACTTTTTCGGCGGCACTGGTCGGGTCTGCCAGTTGGACATTTGACCATTGCTCTGGACCAGCTTACGGCGGATGACACGTATCAGCTCACCTTGTTCGATAACCGGCCCAAGCTGTATGCCATGGAACGCACCATAGACCAGATCAAAGACCGTTACGGCAGCGATGCCATTCTGCGGGCCTCCTCCTTGTATGAGGCGGGGGTTGCGCGGGAGCGGGCAGGACAGATCGGAGGACACTTTATATGAGTTCCGGCGAAGACAGATGGACAACCAAATTTCTGCTTAAGGAGCATACCGAGGCTTATGAGGTCCGATATGATAAACCCAAGAGCGACCAACCTTCCGTAGAGGAATGGGTCATGATCCGTGACTATATCCTGCTGCCCTATATGCTTACGGTGATTCAGAGAAACATTGACCGGCTTCAGACCGGCAAGGAGCTGTTCAAAACGCTGTACATCGCCCTGGCGGAGGAAATCGCTGGAACGGTAGAGCGGGAGCTGTTCGGGCTCAGGCGGGAGCTCACACGGAGAAATATCCATATATCGCCTGGAGAGCAGGATGATATTGTTCTCCAGTATACATACCGCTATAAGGGGTACTCCGGCACCTTCGGGATTACCAGAGAGGAAACCCGGGCCCAGATGGAAATCCGTCTTGCCCGGTATATGAAGGAGGTGTGGGCAAAGCTGAACACCTAAAAAACCCCCCGCAGCAGCAGGGGGCACGGTATTACACCTCCACTAGCTCGGGGCGTTTCAGCTGAAGCGGAGGAGGCACGATCCAGCCTTTATCCTTGCACATCTTCAGGATTTTCAGACCCAGTGCCGCTTTGGTCATATGATACTTGCCGAACAGGGCGCCGATATCCTCACGGATAGACATCCCCATGATTTGGCTGCATGCTACCAAACCCAAGGAGGTATCCGCACCGGCCATAGCAGCGATTTCCTGGTCGCTGAACCGGGCACCCACGGGAATGTCCTCGAATTTGGCTTCGGGACGATCGGGCCATGCTGGGAAAGGCACAATGCCGTTGGCAATGAGAATGCTGTCGCATTCGCTGGCCTCCAGCTCGGCTTGATTGATGATGTCCTTGAGGACACCCTTCAGTTCTTTATCCTCCGCATGGTTCAGGAAAGCACGGTTCGTGGAAATACAGCCCTTCGCCTTCATAGAAAAGCTCCAGAGGTCATTAATTTCACCATAATGAAGAGGTTGCTGCTTGGAATTGCCGTCCAAAACGCCCATTGGTTTCGTTCCTTTCTTGTTTGGGATTGATGAGCCATCGTTAAGATGAGCCTCCGGGAGGGGTTTTATGCAACCCCCAGAGCGAGCTCCCAAGTGCGTTTAGGCAGGAAAAAAAAGAGCAGGGAGGATACTGCCCCTGCTCTTGAAGATGGTATGAAATTAGTGTCCCTTGCGGGTTTTTTGCTTCTGGGCAGGGCTGCTGCTGGTTCCATTCTGGCGTTCCAGCTCTGCGATGAGCTTGTCGCCCTCCACATCCAGATTGGGGAGGAGGCGGTCCAGCCATTTGGGCAGCCACCAGGCCTTATCCCCGAAGATGGCCATAGCAGCGGGAACCAGCGCCATGCGGACAATGAAAGCATCGATCAGAATGCCGATGGCCAAAGCGAAGCCCATCTGCTTGATCATAATGTCCGGGGACAGAATGAAGCCTGCGAACACGGATACCATGATAACCGCCGCGGCTACGACTACACGGCTAACCTGGTTGTAGCCATGGTTGACGCTGGCTGTGCCCCGGTGTCCGTGGACGTAAGACTCGCGCATAGAGGAAACCAGGAAGACCTGATAGTCCATAGCCAGGCCGTACAGAATGCCGGTTACCAGGATAGGAAGGAAGCTCAGGAGCGGGCTGCCCGTATCAAAGCCGAACAGCTCCTTCATCCAGCCCCACTGGAACACGGCGGTGGTAATCCCGAAGGTGGCGAGCACGCTGAGCAGGAAGCCCACGGTGGCTTTTACGGGAACAAGAATGGAACGGAAGACCAACAGCAGAATGATCAGGGACAGAATCACAATAATGCCGATGTACACCGGGAAAACCTCTGCCAGCTTGGAGGACATATCAATATTGATAGCCGTAAAGCCGGTTACCCCCAGCTCGACCTGGTAGGTCTTAGCAAATGCCGAATCAGCATCCCGCAGATGGGTAACCAGATCCTTCGTGGCTTCGTCAGTTGGGCCGGAGCCCGGTATCACACTCAGGATAGCCACGCTGCCATCAGGCTTCATGCCAAGAGGAGACACTACCGACACATCCGGAACCTTCTGGATGTCCTGGACAAGTCCGCCCAAAACCTGCGGCGTGATTGCTTGTGAAGGGTCCTTGGGCTCCGCTACGATTACCAGCGGGCCGTTAAAGCCTTCTCCGAAGCCGTTGGAGATGGCGTCATAGCTTTGGCGTTGGGGCGTATCCAGGTTGGCTGTTGCCCCGGAAGGCATACCAAGCTTCATATCCATGGTGGGAATGGCTGCGGCGCCAAGAATGACAATAACGCCCACGATCACGGCCCAACGGGATTTGATGATGCCCTTCACCCACTTGTCGGCGGTGCCATGCTCCATGCCGGCTGCAGTCTGGCTGCGTACCTTTTCCCGGGCTTTTGCGGAGCAGATTTTTTCCCCAACCAGTCCGAGCAGTGCCGGCAGCAGGGTAAGAGCGATGAGAACAGTAAGGAAAACTGTAACGGAGGCGATAAGCGCCATCAGGCTCAAGAAGGAAATGCGGATAACGAGAAGACCGCATAGAGCGATAATAACGGTAAGGCCGGCGAAGAATACGGCGCTTCCTGCCGTTCCAACTGCCCGGCTGGCGGCTTCACGGGCGGACAGCCCTTGATCGAAGATAAGGCGCCGCTGGCGGTTGACAATAAACAAGGAATAATCGATCCCTACGGCCAGGCCGATCATCAGCGCCAGAATGGGAGTGATGGAGGCCATAGCTACAAAGGTGGAGATGGCAAATGCGCCCCCAACGCCGATAGCGACACCAACCAGCGCGATAACAATCGGCAGTCCTGCCGCCACAACAGAACCAAGAGTCATGATCAGGACAATGGCTGCAATAATGAGGCCGTACACCTCATTGGAGCTAATGGCCACCTCGGCGGTTCTCAGGCTGTCGCTGGGCAGCGCCTTGATGCTGGTGCCTGCTTCGGCTTCCGTCACTGCAGCGACGATATCGTCGGCCACACTTTGGGGCAGGGACGTTTGCTGAACGGTAAACTGGAATTGGAACAGGGCCACGCTGCCGTCCGTTGCAATCAGCACACCGGGGACGGGAGTGCCGTTCACCATCAGCGGACCGTAGGGAGGCATCTGCGCGGGGGCTGCAGCCGCTGCTCCCGCACCTTGGGCTCCGCCGGCAGCTGCCGGATTGGCTGCCGCCTGGGGATTGGCAGCGCCGGCTGCTCCCGCGCCGCCTGCCCCCTGGGCTCCGGCGGCTTGCCCTGCTTGAGCAGCCTGCTGCTGTTGCTGCTGCGCGGCTCCGGCAGCTGCGGCCAATTCGGCTGGATTAATCACATAATCCATGCCGTATACCTTGTTGACCGCCTTGGTCATAGCGGCTATATGCTCTGGCGTATCCAGGCGTTGGCCCTCGGGCACGGTAAACACCACGCTGGCTTGACCGCCGGAGGCCTCCGGCAGCTCCTTCTCCAGTTTATCCAGCACCTTTTGCGATTCGGTGCCTTCCATTTTGAACTCGGTGCTCATATGGATTCCATTGATGCCGAGCAGAGAAACAACAACAGCAAGCACGACGATCCAGGCGCTGATAAAGTACCACGGCTTGTCGTAAGCCTTTCTTCCGATTTTGTACAAGAATGTGGACATGCGGTATGGTCCTCTCCTTTTTTTCTATAAATTCGGACGTCCTTAACCTCAACTAGAAACCATTGCGCAGATAACGGAAGGTGGTCTCCAGGTACTCCTCAAACGTGGTGGCATCCTGTTCGTCAGTGACGGTATCTCCGGGGAGAAGCACATTCAGCGTGCCGTCGATGACAGGCAGCATCGCTCCGTAAACGGCACCGACAAGAAGATGGGTGTACCCATTCGGGTAACGGCCATGGGACAGCCCGTTCAGCGTCTCCATTGCACTGTTTTGAAGCCCGCGGAACACGCTGAGGATATAAGGCTCCAATGTCGGATGTGTGTTGGAAAGGGACACAACCTCCCGCATCTTCAGAAGAAGGCCCTCCAGAAACTGCAGCTTCATCAGCTGGTACAGAGCATCAAGCAGGGATGTGTTTTCCGGCAAATTCTCCAAGAGACGTTCTGCCTCATGCTGCTGGTTGCTGGAATAAGGAATGACGGCTGTGGCCACTGCTTCCTCCTTGCAGGAAAAATAGTTGGCAAAGGTTCGTCTGGAATAGCCGGCGCGTTGTACGACATCATCGACGACAAATCCGTCCAGCCCCCGTTCTACAGCAAGCTCGAAGGCCGCGTCAGCCAAGGCATGGGCAGTGGCTTCTTTTTTTAGATCGCGCAGGCTTGGTTTGTTCAAATGTGATTTTCACCGCCTTTCTTAGTCGGGTATGCTCTGTATGTATCCTAACATAGAACTTGCCTAATGTGCAATTATGCCTAAAAAGCAAACATGCCTTAAATGCAAGGCTTGGCTTAGTCCGGGAGGAAGTTTTTTTCAGAATAAAGAAGCCGCGGGGAAGTGAATCTAAGGGAAGCACCCAAATCCGATTTGGAAGAAGGAGTAAACCCTTATGAGAAAGCTTGCGCGTTTAAGCGCCGTTTTTTGTTTTGCATCGGCATTGGCAATCACATCGGCCTGTGGCGGGAATAACGGAAATAACGCCTCGGGCAACCATGCTTCGAACAATCAGTCGGGCAACAATGTTTCGGCCAACAATGCCGGTTCCCAGCAGCCTTCAAGCTCGCCTTATTCCAGCGGGTCATCCGCGGTGGATAACCTGTCCATTCTTAGCGGATCTCCCGGCCCCGTCGCTTTGCCCTCCGCACAAGGAGAGGCTTCCATTCCTCTGAAAAACGCCAACGGCGAGGAGTATGTGGAGGCTGAGCAGCTGGTCCGTATGGTGGGCTACCGGTTCAAATGGGACAATAACAAGCAAACTATGAAATTCGGCGACAACGATGCTGCCTTCGAGCTGAACCTGGATTCCGTGGAAGCCCGCAGGGAGGATGACCGCCTGCAGCTCAAAACACCGCCCCGGATGATTGACGGTGTGCCCTGCATTCCGCTGTCTGCGGTTTCGGATCTGCTGGCAGATGACTTGGTATTCGCCAAGGAAGGCCAGTCACTGGTGCTGAAGCCCTCGCCGGAGCAGATCCCGCTGAAGGTGGATGAGGATGCGCCTTTGCCGGAGGGCAGCGCGCTGGATTTCGGCGACGACGCGGAGGACCCATACAAACAAGCGGCTGCGGATATATCCGCTGCGGCAGTGCCGGACAAGCTGGACCTACTGGAAGAGGCCATTCCGGCAGCGGCCCTGAAGGATATTAACATACCCGCGCTTATCGCCAGAGCCCGGACCTATCTGGGTGTGCGTTATGAGTTCGGCGCCCCCCCTTACCCGGAGAACGGCACCTTCGACTGTTCCTCGTATACCGCCTATCTCTTCGATAAATACGGCATTTCCCTGCCGCGTACAGCCAGAGCCCAGGGCAAACTCGGCACCAGCGTAAGCCGCAGCAGCCTGCGGGTGGGGGATTTACTTTATTTCTATGTGCCCGGTCGGTTCCAAACCAACAAAACTGTCGGCCATGTGGGAATTTATGTCGGCAACCGGAACATGATCCATGCTTCTCCCGAACCCAAGGACGGAGTGCAAATCACCAGCATCGACAAGGCTTATTGGAAAAGAACCTTCCTCTTTGCCAAACGGATTGCTGAATAACGCACAGGCCAACCTGTAAATCAAAAAAGACTGCTGGCACCTCCAAAAGAGGGCAGCAGTCTTTGTTCGATATGAACTGGGGAAACGGTTTCAAACAACCCGCAGCACTAAGCCAAAACCTTCAGAATAGACAGCTCGGGATGTTTGCTCAAATCTACGAATTCATTGTCAATCTTGATCAGCGGCCGGAAAAAATCCGTGTAATTGGTCAGCACGATGACGCCGCGTCTGCCGTCGAACAGCTCGACGGTTTTGCCCAGGAGGTTCGGCACCAGATTGCGGATGAAGACCTGGGTGATAGTAGGGTCCAGACTGGTAAAGCTGAGCCGGTTGATCTCCTTCAGCACAAACAGGAGGTCCCGCTCCTTCTGGTACACGCGGGAGGTGATCATGGCGCTGTAGATATCGGTAACCGCCAGAATGCGGCCGATCACGGAAATGTCCTCTCCCATCAGGCCATGGGGATACCCGCTGCCGTCCATCCGCTCGTGGTGCTGCATGGCGCCCAGCAGAATCGGGGAATTGTCGGGATAGGCCCGCTTCAGAATCTCCTCTCCGTATTCCACATGCTTTTTGACGGCTGCATATTCCTCTTCAGTCAGCTTCGAGGGCTTCCTGAGGATGGCCGGATCCACCCTGCTCATGCCGATGTCATGGACAAAACCGGCTTTTCCCGCATCCAGGGCAAAACTCTCCGGGTATCCCAGCCAGCGGGCCAAATAATAAGCAAGCATCCCCACTTGAACGCTGTGGTTAAAGGTATAATCGTCGCTGTTCTCCAGGGAAAGCATCAGGGAGACCAGATTCTTCTCTTTATGAAAGCTTTCGGCCAAAGGCTCGAAGCTGGCATCTACAATATCCTGCTCAATCCGTCCTTCTCCCAGCGCCTGGGTAAACAGTAGACCCAGACCCGCCAAACTGGCGTCATAGGAAATCTGGACGGAAGGGTAGGTAGGAAGGGTCGATAGAGTGACACTGGCGGCGGCCGATTCCTCGGAGCGCTCAATCTCGATGTATTCAATATTGTGAGCCAACAGCCGGGCAATGGAATCGCTTCCTAAGTAAGCGTCCGCCGATAAAACATGGAGACCGTAAGAATTAAAAACATCTTGGGTCAATCTGTCTCCAGGAAGAAGATCCATAACATGGATTTTCATAATATGTCACCCCATGGCGAAATTCATCGCATTTTCTGTGTAACATTATAGTAGCAAGGGATGAATATTTTGGCAACGAGTAAAATGTACTATTTTTCCACAAATGCCCTTACATGCCAACATATCTGCTATAAAAGGATTTGGCCGCCGTCAGATCGTCCGTCCCTTGAACCATGGCTCTTCCGTCAGGGAAAAGCACCAGGGTCAGGCCGTTGTCCGATTTGTATTTCAGCAAAAAAGCATTGCGCTCTGTTGTGCCGGAGTGTCTGAGCGCTTGCTCCAGCTCCTCCAGATTAAGCTTGCGGGGGTGGACAGGCACAATCTGCACGGCGTTGCGGCCGCAGAGGGATTGAAGGGTTTCGCCCTCCAGCTCCGCCGACAGGTAGTCGTATTGGCCGTTTGCGCAGCAGGGGCATTCCGGTGAACGGGCAGCCGACATGTCCATCCCGCCCTGGAAATTATGCCACAGGTCAAAATGGAGCATTCCCTTATTCATCGCGCTATGGTTGCCGCTCAGAAGCTTCAGCGCTTCGGCAGCCTGGTAGGAGGCCACCACATGGATAATGGAGCCCAGCACTCCCGCCGTGTCGCAGGTTTCCAGGGCGCCCTGATCGGGAGATTGCTGGAACAGGCAGCGGAAGCAGGGGGTAGTGCCTGGCAGTATGGTCATCATGACACCGCGGGCACTGACTGCTCCGCCATAGATCCAGGGGATGCTGTGCTTCACGCAGACATCATTGATCAGGAAACGGACCGCGAAGTTATCGCTGCCGTCCAGCACCAGGTGAACACCGGTCAGCAATTCCTCCGCATTGGACGGGTTCAGATCGGTCACGTGGGGCTCTATCGTCACCAGGCTGTTGATTCTGCCCAAACGCTCTGCGGCTGCCGCAGCCTTGGGCCGGGAATCGGCGGCATCGGCCTCCTCATAGAGCATCTGGCGCTGCAGGTTGCTCTCTTCCACAAAATCCCGGTCGATTAGCCGGATGTAGCCCACACCGGCCCGCACCATATGGTTAGCCAGCACGGTTCCCAAGGCGCCCATGCCCACAATGGCCACACGGGAGTCCATCAGCTTCAGTTGGCCGGGCTCTCCCAACGGCCCGAACAGCACCTGCCGGGAATAACGGCCCGGCACTTCCCCGGAAGAGACCGGATGTCCAGTTGCGCTCATCGTGGCTGCTCCTCTCCGCCGCCTGGCAGGACAAGGGGGTTCCACATGCTGCCGGAAGGGGCTGTGCTGCCGGAGCCGGCCTGGGGATGGCTCCATTGTCCCGCTTCTTTTTTCCAGATGGGGACAATTTGCTTCAAACGTTCGATGGCATACCGGCTGGCTTCATAGCAGACATCCCGGTGGGGAGCGGATACGGAGATTACCACACTGGCATCCCCCGCTTCCACGAGACCCAGCCGGTGGGTAATGGCGCAGCGGGTCTCGGGCCAGCGTTCAGCAACCTCATCTCCGATCTGCCGGAGCGTAGCCAGGGCCATCGGGGCATACGCCTCGTATTCCAGCGCTTCCGTATGCAAATCGCCGGTTAGCTCGCGGACAGTGCCCGTAAAGGTAAGGTTGGCGCCGCAGTTCGGGTGGGTTGTTTTGGCGGCGGTATGCTCCGGCACCAAGGGCTCCCGGGTTAATTCGAACCGCTCTCCGTACTCGGGCACCTGTTCAGACGGTGCGGGGGAACCGCCGGATACGGGAGGAATCAGGGCCAGCTCATCGGTTTCATGAAGCTCGTCCTCAGGCTGGGCGTAGGCGTGGTTGCGGGCCAGGAAGGAAACCGCTATCGAGGAGGCGGCATGGGGGTACTCCTTGGCCAGATGCTGCTTCAGCTCGCCGGCAGTGATGCGGTTCCCGCCGGTTGTGACGGTAACGGCGGTTCCGCCCAGCTTGTCCGCCAGCCCGGCGAAAATCTGGATGGTCAGTTGCATGGTGCACCTCCTGAAAATGAAAGGCAGGGTCCGGCTATTTGATCAACAGGCATGGACTCTGCTATTGTTAGCATAAGCTATAGAATTGGACATTCCTTCAATAGAAGCGATTTTTTGGCGGCATGCTGGAGTCCGGTAGAGAAGCCGCACAGTTATCTTGTACTATATCATAATTTATGGGGCAATCGAAGTATTTCACAAGAAGGCTGGTTGATGAACCGATGAAAAAACCGGAGAAGGTTGTGCTGCTGCATACCAACGATATTCACAGCTCCTTCCAGGTTATGCCGCAAGTTGCGGGGGCGATCGCCCGCCTCCGTGCAAGCCATCCCGCCGTCCCGGTAATCGTGGCGGATTGCGGCGATCATATGGACAGGATGAGCACCATTACAGAGGCTGGTGCGGGCTCCGCGCACTTGGAGGTGCTGGAGGCCACCGGTTATGATGTGGTGACGCTGGGCAACAACGAAGGACTGACGTTTACCAAGGAAAGGCTTCAAGAGCTGTTCGGGGGAGGGACAACCTTCTGCGTGGTGGCGGCCAATCTGCGCGACCGGGAGACAGGCAGGGCACCGGAATGGATGAAGCCCCGGCTCATGTGGGAGAGGAACGGCTTGCGTATCGGCATCACAGGAGCCACCGCCCAATATCCGATCTTCTACCACCTGCTGGGCTGGCATGTGGATGAGCCCATTGAAGCGCTGAGGAGGGAGGTCGACCACCTTCGGCAGGAGGGAGCCCATGCCGTTGTGGTCCTATCCCATCTGGGTCTGCGCAACGACAAGCGGCTGGCAGAGGAGGTGGAGGGGATTGATGTGATTATCGGCGGGCACACCCATCATGTGCTGGAGGAACCGCTGCTGCATGAGCGCACCATCCTCTGCGCCGCCGGCTCCAAGGGCAGATACGTGGGGGAGCTGGAGCTCTCCTTTGATCCGGATACCGGTAGTCTGCTTCAGGTGGAGGGCCGTCTTCACGAGACCCGGCAGGAGGAAGAGGATCCGGCGGTAAAGGCTCTTATTGAATTGTGGGCACAGGAGGCAGGGGCGGTGATGCAGGAGAGCATTGCCACGCTGGCCGAGGGGTTGGCCGTGGATTGGGAGCGGGATTCGCCGCTTGGCAATCTGCTGGCTGCCGGCATCCGCAAACAAACGGGGGCGGAGCTGGCGCTGATTAATTCCGGCCAGCTGCTGACCAGCCTCCTGCCGGGGCCGGTTACCCGGGAGATCCTGCTGGAGCTTTGCCCGTCTCCGGTCAACAGCTGCATCACCACTCTTACCGGAGAGGAGCTGCGGCAAGCACTGGAGGAATCGCTTATGGCGGAGTTCGTGAATCTCCCCTTGTACGGGAACGGCTTCCGCGGGAAGATGCTGGGCGGGCTTTGTGTGGACGGCTTGGAGATCTATTGGGATCCGGGGCGGGAGCCTTATTCACGCATCACCTCCGTCTTCCATAAGGGGGAGCCGCTTCTTCCCGATGGGGAATACCGGGTAGCGACGGGGGATATGTTCACCTTCGGCACCGGGTATCTGAGCTTGAAGGGACGGGATCCCCAATATTTCCTCCCGGATTTCCTGCGGCATGTGCTGGAGATGGAACTGAATGATCCGGAGGCGCTGCGGCGGTGCCGGATGGCGAGATTTCACTTGTCCCCGTAAGGCCCGTCCTTTACAATGAAAACGATATAGCCGAAGGTGCGCACATTATTTTGTTCAGGAGGTTCCAATGAGTCTTTGGATTGCAATCATTATCGGAATAATCGAGGGTTTGACGGAATTTCTACCCGTCTCCTCCACAGGCCATATGATCATTGCCGGCCATGCCATGAATTTCACCGGGGCCAAAGCGGAAAGCTTCGAGGTTATCATCCAGTTGGGTGCAATTCTGGCCATTGCGGTGCTGTATTGGAGGAAGGTGCTCCGACTGTTCGGCGTCAAGGATAAAAGCGCCAAGCAGGCGCAGGGGCCGCAGCTGAACCTGATCCACATTGCCATCGGCATCGTTCCGGCCTTGGGGCTGGCTTATGTGTTCAGGGATTACATCAAGCTGTTGTTTATGCCGGAAACGGTGATTATCAGTTTGGTGGTCGGCGGCATCTTCATGATGGTGGCGGAGAAAATCCAGCCTGACGTTACTGCGGACACCATGGATCAGATTACATACAAGCAGGCCTTCTTTATCGGTATCTCCCAAATCCTGTCCCTGTGGCCGGGCTTCTCCCGCTCCGGGTCCACCATCGCCGGCGGCATGCTGGCGGGTACCAGCCGCGCGGCGGCGGCGGATTTCACCTTTATTATGGCGCTGCCCATTATGACGGCGGCCTGCGGTTATGAACTGCTGAAGAGCTATTCGATGATGACCATGGATGACGCGCTGTTCTTCGCGGTGGGTTTTGTGGTGTCCTTTGTCGTGGCGCTGCTGGCCGTATCGACCTTCATCAAGCTGGTCGGCCGTTTGAAGCTGACGGTTTTCTCCTACTACCGGTTTGTGCTGGCTGCCGTGGTGTTTATTTATTTCATTTTTTAAACCACACTTGAATCCGTTTTTAGATACTCTTGATTTCATATTGCTCTTTCCAGCAGATTGTTTTACATTACTATCAGACGATGAAGTTTAATTGAAGGAACGAGGACATCACGATGCGCTTATTGCCGATCACCGTTTGCAAGCCGGGGATGAAGCTTGGCAGGAATATCTACAACGAGGAAGGCATTACTCTGCTGGCGGAACATGTGGAGCTGACCGATACCATGCTCCGGCGTTTGTCCATGCACGGGATTGACTTCTTGTACATCGACGACCCGCGGACAGACGATATTGCCATCCCTGAGCTGTTAACCGATGAAACCCGGCAGGCCGCCACCAAGGTGATCCGTTCCCACTTCCGAAAGCTGATGGATGATTCCAGCCGCAAGAAGCCGGCGCAGGTCGGTGCCTTGAGCAAGGACTTCCGCCAGATTCTCAGTATGATTATCGATGACCTCAGCCATCAGAAGAATGCGATGATTATGCTGACGGTGATGCAGATTACGGATCACTATCTTTTCCAGCATTCCATGAATGTCTGTATCTACGCCACCCTGCTGGGGATGGCCAATGGCTACAACCGGGACCAGCTCCAGACGATGGGGTTAGGTGCGCTCCTGCATGACATCGGCAAGACCAAGATTGATCTGAGCATTCTCAAAAAGCCGGGCCGGCTGTCGGATCAGGAATTTGAGAGCATGAAGCAGCATGCGGTTCTGGGCTTCCAGATGCTTAAGGATGAGCCTAATATTCCCCTTCTGTCCGCCCACTGCGCTCTGCAGCATCACGAACGTCTGGACGGCAGCGGATATCCCCGCTCTCTTAAAGGCTACGAGATTCTGGAATATGCCAAGTGGATCGGTCTGGTAGATGCTTATGATGCGATGACCACTCACCGGGTCTACCGTAACGCCATGCTCCCCCATCAGGTGATGGAGATTCTCTATACGGAAGCAGGGGTCAAGTTTGACCTGGATAAGGTGGAGCTGTTCCGGGACAAGGTGGCCATCTATCCCTTAGGAGTTTCCGTGAAGCTGAATACCGGAGAGTCCGGTGTTGTGGTGGATCTGAATGCGGCGTACCCCCACCGCCCGGTTATCCGCATCCTGAAGAATGAAGGCGGCGAGGAGCTTCCGGCACCCTACGAAGTGGATTTGTCCAAAAAACTGACCTTGATGATTGAGACTGTCAATGATGTGGAATCCTTTTGAACGGCGGCTGATAGAAGCCGGCAGGCCCAAGGAGCGGCGGGAAAATGAGCTGTGTTCATTCCTCCTGTTCCGAAAAAAAGCCTGCCGGCTTTCTTATGTTTGGGGTTTCCTTTAGAATCATTATTGAGTAAAATGGATGATAGAGTCGGATAGAGTCGGTATAAGGAGAGTGTACAATGATCGAGCTAGACCGGAACACAGCGGTGCCGGAGATTTGTCCTGACTATGATCCATGGGACCCCATTAACAGTCTGATGCGCTATGGCAGGCATACGCTGACCAGTGTGGAGGTAACCGTCTCGCATTTGTGCAATATGCGTTGTGAGCATTGCGCCGTGGGGGACAGCCTTGTGACAAAAGAAGGGGATATGCTGCCGCTTGACCGTCTCTTGCACCGGTTGGAAGAGATCAGCCACTTGGAAACCATAAGCATCACCGGCGGAGAGCCGGCTTTCCGGAGAGATACGGTGCGCAATGTGATTATTCCGCTTCTGCGCTATGCCAGGCAGCGGGGACTCCGTTCCCAGCTGAACTCCAACATTACCATGGACCTGGAGCGTTATGAAGAGATTGCGCCTTATCTGGATGTGCTTCACATTTCCCATAATTATACCGGAGCGGAGGAATTCCGGGAGATCGGGTTTGCCCGTGCAGAGAACCCTACCGGCAACGGCTCCGCCGCCAGGCTGTACGAGCAGATGATGAACAATGCCCGTGCCTTGGCCCGGGGAGGCCTGTTCGTATCCGCCGAAAGTATGATCAATTACCGCACCCATGAGAAGCTGCCGGACATCCACCGGCTGATTGTGGAGATGGGCTGTAAGCGGCATGAGGTCCATCCCATGTATCCCAGTGCGTTTGCCCGGCATCTGCCGGTGCTGGGGTTAGATGAGCTCCGGCAGGCCATCCACCGGCTGCTGGACGCAAGAGACCCGTCCGTATGGATGCTGTTCGGCACCCTTCCCTTCTTCGCCTGCACGAACAGTGAGGAGGACCGTCGACTGCTGGAGCGTCTGAAGGCTGCGCCGCAGGTGACGGTCCGCAATGACCCGGATGGCCGGAACCGTCTGAATGTCAGTCTGTTCGACGGGAATGTGCATGTGACGGATTTTGCGGATTTTCCGCCCCTTGGCAATATCAAGCAGGACCGGCTGGAGGATGTATTCGGGACCTGGCTGGACCATTCCCTCTCCCGCACGGTAAGCTGCCATTGCCCAACCGCTTCCTGCTGCGGGCCTAATCTGCTGGTGAAGGATACGTACTACCGCAATGAGGACTTCACCCGCCGTAAGGCGCCGGGGGAAGTCTCCGGAAGTAAGCTCGTTCTGCCGGTTTAGTGCCAGAGGGTAGAAGACCGTATCTGGAGAAAACGATAAAGAGCATGATGATCATGATAGTGCAGCTGAAGAAGCAGCCAAGATCATGATAGCGCACCGCAAATGTATGCTATTGGCGTAAACCGATGTAAATCACCAAATAGCGTACATAAAATGTATGCTAAACACGCTCAGGCTGCGCAATACATTCAACCTGGCAGCACCACCTGCCATTGGCCGGGCAGTTTCGGCCTCGTACTGTCCCGGACCTTCTGGCTCATGGTCCGGCTCGGGGCAGCCTTTGGGCACAGCACACAAACAAGCCTTCTCATACGCCACAAAAAACGGGCATCCCTCTTGGGAATGTCCGTTTTTTGTTCTTTACACTATGAACATGATAATAATTCCATTTTACACAATTTAATTGGATTTTAATAAATAATTCGATGAAATTCGATAAAATTTGAGTTATAATTATTCTCATCTATAGTCTATATGGCCTGAAGCAGGCGGTGAGGAGAACAAGGATGAATTTTGCGGGGAAATTAACTTCTGCAGTAGTTGCCGTATTGATTTTTGTAGGTGCCGCCATCGCTTTCATCGGCTACGACGTTGCGTATGATCAAGTCAAGGAAGCAGTCGGGATAGAGCTTGTCGGCTGTGCCAATATTACCACAGGGCTGGTAGACCCGGCCGCTGTCGAGAAGCTGGTGAAGGGAGATACCAGCGGACTGGCGGATATTGAAACCCGGCTGAATTGGACAGCGGACCACAAGGCGATTTTTAAGGAAGCCTTCCTGCTGGATCTGAACGGTAAAGTCCTGGCCGTGGACAAGCGTATGAAGGGACACGGGATTGAAGCGGGAACGCAGTATTATATGGATGATGCTGTGAAGGCCGCCTTCAAGGGAACGGACCACAGCAACCATCAAAACATTTATTCGGATGTGTATGAGTTTGGCGGCGAGAAGCTGATGACCGGCTACGGGCCCATCTTCAAGGACCACGACCCCAATAAAGAAATTATCGCACTGATGGCCATCAACTTTGATGCCTCCATTATCCAGGAGCGGACCATGGATACGGTGGTAGCCCCTGTGATCACGGGGATGATTGCTCTTCTGGTGGGCGTTGTCCTGATTTATCTGGTTATCCGCCGTATGGTGCGTCCGGTGGTGAAGCTGTCCGCCCACGTGAACCGGATTGCCAAGGGCGACTTGACAGTCGAGCCGCTGGATTACAGCAGCAAGGATGAGGTCGGCGTTCTGGTGAATGACATGAACGGGATGGCCATTAATCTGCGCAAGCTCATTCAGGAGGTTAATCAAACCTCTGTGCTTGTGGCCGCTTCCTCCCAGGAACTGACGGCAAGCGCCGAGCAGACGGGGAAGGCCAGTGAGCAGATTGCGCTGGTATCCCAGGACCTGGCTGCCGGTGCGGACCGCCAGCTGAAGAGCCTGGAGGAAACGTCGGAGATCATCAACCGGATGTCCCAGGCGGTTCAGCAGATTTCCAGCAATGCCACTGATGTGACCGCTTCGGCGGCGGATACGGCGTTCAAAGCGGAGTCGGGTCTCCATTCCGCCATTACCGCTGAAGAGCAGATGAACGCCATCAGCTTCAGCATGGATGAGCTGTCCCAGACGGTGCAGGTGTTGGGTGAGCATTCCAAGGAAATCGGCTCTATTGTGGAAGTAATAACGGACATAGCGGGGCAAACCAATCTGTTATCCCTGAATGCGGCCATCGAGGCGGCACGGGCAGGGGAGCAGGGCAGAGGTTTTGCTGTGGTGGCGGATTCCATCCGCAAGCTGGCGGAGCAATCAAGCCGTTCGGCTCAACAGATTACGGGGCTGGTTACCGTGATCCTCACGCAGATGGAAAAAGTGGCCCTAACCGTAAACAGTACCTCCCGTGAGGTGGTGGAGGGTGCAGGCATGGTGCATTCCGCAGGCGAAGCCTTCGGCACCATTCGGGCCTCGGCTACCGAAACGGCGGAGCGGATCGAACAGGTATCCCAATCCGTTTCCCATATCTCCGACGGCTCCGTGCGGCTGGTGGAATCCGTGAAGCTGCTGTTGACCGTAGCGGACACCACTGCCGAAGGGACACACAACGCTTCCGCCGCCTCTGAGGAGCAGCTGGCGACGATGGAGGAGATTACCGCCTCCGCCAATTACCTGTCCAAGCTGGCCGAGGAGCTGCAGAACCTCATTGACCAGTTTAAGGTATAGGGATAAACATCAAACAAGCCATCCCGGGCGGGATGGCTTGTTCTGCAGTATGCTGCCCGAGGAGGGGAATATGCGGGGATATCAGAAAATTTTCTGCGCTTCGCGCTCCGCCTTCAGAATCTCGACGGCCTCCCGGAAACGCAAGGAATGCACAATTTCCCGCTCTCTTAAAAACTTCAGACTATCCTGAAGGTCCACATCATCCGTCAGATCAATCAGCCACTGGTATGTAGCCCGGGCTTTTTCCTCAGCGGCAATATCTTCGTACAGGTCTGCTATCGGATCGCCCTTGGCTTGGATGTAGGCAGCCGTCCAGGGCACACCCGCTGCGTTATGATAGAACAGCGCCTTGTCATGGTTCACATAATGGTCCCCAAGCCCTGCCGCTTTGAGCTGTTCGGGCGTACAGTCCTTGGTGAGCTTATAGACCATCGTGGCGATCATTTCCAAATGGGCCAGTTCCTCGGTGGAAATATCGTTTAACAAGCCGATGATTTTACCCGGCACGGTATACCGCTGGTTCATATAGCGCAATGCTGCGGCCAGCTCGCCGTCCGCCCCGCCATATTGCTCGATTAGGTATTTGGCCATATTGGGGTCGCACTTGCTGACCCGTACAGGATATTGAAGCTTCTTTTCATACACCCACATGGAAATTTCTCCTCCTCTTTAACCATTCTCCTGTGCCAGGACCAGGGTCACACCTGCCAGGGCCAGGGAGCGTCGTTCCATTGCCACGGGCTGCGGCTGTAGCTGTGCCCGAAATTCATCAGCGGTCCGAATTTCAGCTCGAATTGCTGGGCAAGCAGTTGCCGCTTTTGCGCCATTTGGTTAAACTGTTGAAGAGCCAGATTATCCATCGGATGGGTATCCAGATAGAGATTCAGCTCGACGATTACGAAATCGATCTCCTGCAGCTCCTTCAGCATGCAGTAATATTCTTCCGGCAGTGGATTTTGCATGGACAAACACCTCCTGTTCCTTCTATTTGACGGGGGGACCGGGATAAGGCCCGTACAGGGCCGGCCACAGCGTGCCTACCTTCAGCGCTTCACAAGGGCTGAATTGGGGCAGGTTCATAGGCTGGAAGGGAATAAACAGCTGAGGAGGCGTGTTGTACGTTTTGACACACATGGGCGGACAAGGATCACAAGGACCTACATACGGCTGGTACATCCTGAATTGGCAAACCGGATTCATCGGCAGTGCTGCTTTCACAAGGCCAATCCCCCTTACGTTGGAATGAATTCGCAGTTCATTACGCTTATCTATATGTGGCCGCAGGGGAAAACCTGTTAACCCGCTTCCCTTGGGCCAAGCCAAAATTTTTTGAGAAGGAAGGCGGTTTATCTTGTCAGATCTGATCGGCGCCAAAACCTGCAATGCTTCCCGTTCCGTCCAATCCAGCTATGTGCTCCCTCCGGATACCAACAATCACCAGACCTTATATGGAGGCAAGCTCATGACGTACATTGATAATGTGGCAGCCCGTGCAGCCATGCGCCATGCCCGCAGGCCGATTGTGACGGCCTCTACGGACTCCATTGACTTCCTCCATCCCATCCGGGTGGGGTATGAGGTATGCCTGGAGGCTTTTGTCACCTGGACCCACAAAACCTCCATGGAGGTGTTTGTAAAGGTGATTGGAGAGGATCTGCTGACGGGAGAGAGGAAGGTATGCGCCACTTCCTTCCTGACCTTCGTGGCATTGGGCGATGACGGGCGGCCTACCGAGGTGGACAAGGTGATTCCCGAAACCCCCGAGGAGCTCCAGCTTCACAATTCCGCACCGGCCCGGGCTTCGGCACGCAAGGAGCGGCGGCAGGAGAGCAAACGGCTGGCCCAGGTCTTCGGTACCCGGCGTCCCTGGGACCTCCCGTCCACTGCCGCGGCAGGTGAGCCAACGCCGGGACCGGCTGAATAAGTGATCATTTAGAAGGACAACACCCCTAAGCCATGTGGAGGGGTGTTTTTTTGTTGCGCAATGGATTTTATGGGGGGAATTGCAAATAATACGGATAAAAAAGGGGTGGGGCAATGGATAATTACGTGAACAGCTCCAATCGGTACCGGCGGTACAAGGCGCATGTGAATATTTTCGGGATTAGCCAGCTTCATCTCAAAAGCCCCTATCTGGTAGCCATGTGGTCCGTCATTTTTCCGGGCTTCGGGCACCTCATTTTATCCAAATATGTGCGCGGTGTACTGCTGGTAGCCTGGGAGCTTTTTATCAACCAGCGCATTCAGCTGAATCTGGCTATGGTGTATTCCTTCACGGGGAGAATGGAGGAGGCGAAGCAGGTGCTGGATATGCGGATTTTGCATTTATACATTCCGGTATATCTGTTTGCCATCTGGGACAGCTACCGCACCACAGTGGACATGAACAAAATCTATATTCTGGCCGAACGGGAAAATGCGCCTTTTAACAGCTTCAGTCTGGGAGCGCTGGAGATCAACTACTTGGACAAAAAAAATCCGCTGGCCGCCATTATGTGCTCTTTGGCCATCCCCAGCGTCGGACAATTGTACATCAACCGGTTTATTCTCGGATTTTTCAATCTGGTGATGGGCGTCGTTCTGATTTACTATTCCCACCTCTATGAAGCGATTCATTTTATGATCCTGGGTCAACTGGAGCAATCCATTCAGGTGCTGGATGCTCAATGGCTTTTGTATTTTCCCTCCTTTTATTTTTTCTCCATCTATGACGCCTATATCAACACGGTAGAGAATAATAAGCTGTTCGAATCCGAACAGAAGAACTTCCTGCGCCAGAATTTCCAGCCTAAGGGCTTCCGAGTCAGGAAAGGAAACAAGGTGGTGTAACCGATGCAGATTGTGGCCACATTCGAGCATACTGTGTTTTTGGAGATGGCACTGTCCCAGCTTAAGGAACGGGGGATTTCCGATTTATTCGCCCTTCCGCTGGACAACCGGACGGAGGAGCGGCGTCTGTTGGACACCCTTCATTATTCGGACGGGGCTACCTTGATGGGCAAGGGGATGGTCCTGGCGGCTTTGCTCTCCGTTGTGGGGGCCAGCCGCGGCTTTGAGTTGGAATGGGGGCCTGTGTATTGGGGGCTGATTGGGGGGGCATCGGGTTTTGTGACGGGGGTGGCCATCGACCTGTTTATTCATAAGGTGGCCAAAAAAAAGCGGCGGCTGCTGAAGGGCAAACGGTCGGAGGTGATCCTGATCATCAACTGCGGGGAAACAGATGCAGCTTGGATTGAACCGCTGCTGTGGGAGCATCTTGCGCTGGGATTAGCCAAAATGGAATAAAGGTCAAAAAAGATGGCCTGAAGGCATCCTAGCGCCATCAAGCCATCGGGCATTCTTATCTATTCGGAGCAAAAACGGGATTATACCGTTTTGATCTCCACAACCTTGCGGGTATACCAATCACCGCTCATCGCCTGTACGGCGTCCGGGTTGTAACCCTTCAGCTGTCCGCGGTAATCCACCTGGCCCCACAGCGTAATCTCCACCTGACTTTTGTAATGAAGGGCATAATCCAAATCTGCATCGTCTTTTAAAATAATTCCGGGGCGCATACACACTCTCCTTTGGGTTTGATTTAATGTAGACACCGCAAGGTGGGCTTTGGTTACTCCGTTCACGAAGTTTTCATATTTTTACCGGGGACGAGGGCCTGAGCGG
This sequence comes from Paenibacillus mesotrionivorans, assembly GCF_046098205.1. Classification (NCBI taxonomy): domain Bacteria; kingdom Bacillati; phylum Bacillota; class Bacilli; order Caryophanales; family Paenibacillaceae; genus Paenibacillus; species Paenibacillus mesotrionivorans. The sequence continues at coordinate 50,813 of NZ_JBJURJ010000024.1, forward strand.
GCAAGAAGCCGTTTGCCATATGCCATAGGATTGCGGTAGGTCCGGTAAAATTCAGAGCTCATTCCGGCCTTGCGGAATGAATAACGCTGGTCTCTTCCGTTCATCTCGATGAATTTGACTCTCCCGTTCCGGTCTACGCCCATATCCAGCCCCAGATCGGCGAGACGGGGCAGGTGCCTGTCCAGACAGGCTGCGATGTGCAGGGAAACCCGGGCCACTGCCCTTGCCGTTTCCTCTGGAGGAAGCCCGCTGTTCTTGAAAAGAACGGAGCAGCGCTTCACGCTTCCTCCTTTGGCCACATTGGTCACATGACGTCCGGGCGCTGCCACTTTTCCTACCATGCCGGTAATCTGCCAGGCTCCTGAAAGCCCCTTCTGCACGGAAACCCGGATGTCGTAGGGCCTCCCCCTGTATTGGGCCAGCATCACCGCTTCCTGGATCAAATAAGGTTTGCCGGCGGTTACCCGGTGAACCAGCGCTCTGGCTTTGGGGCCGGATAACTTCTGCTGCTTTTTCCATTGGACCAGCCACAGGTCATGACCGGCACGGCTGAGCTTAACGATTCCGTCGCCTACACTGCCGCTGGCCGGTTTGATGAAGAGAGCGCCGTATTTATTCATGGTTTGGGCCAAGCGGGCGGAGGAATAAGCGAACGTATCGGGCAGATAAGGCTGCAGGCTCTTGTCCTTGGCCAGAATAGTGGCGATTTTGGTTTTGCTGTAGCGGTTCTTCCGGTTGAAGACCAGCGAGGAACGGGCCAGGCGGGTAAGCTTGGCGTTCATGCGGGGGCGGAGGGCCAGGTCCCGGTTATGGACAACCCGGGGAAGGGATCTGCGCTGCAGGAGGTAGCGGCGGCCGGAATAGGTATAGCCGGTGACGGAGCTTCCGGTAATGCGCCGGAGATTCATAAAAAAGGGAGGAGCCAGCTTCAGCTCCTTGGCGGCACGGTTGTACAGGTGAAGCTGCTCGTTGCCGGTATGGAGCGAGGGGAGACGCGCGAAGGTGTCGTCGTCCAGCAAGATGCCCACAGTTTTGTTCTTCATCTAGGCTCAACCTCCAGGACCATCAGGGATTCTACAATGCTGTCCGGACAGCATATGCAGCGGAGGCATCAAGCTGAACGGCCCCCACCTACCCTCCCACAACTTGGTCCGATGCCGGAGGCCAGATAAGTTGTGGGAGCTTCGAATTTGGCAAAGCCAAATTGAAGGGGCTCCAGTGGAAGGGCATCAGACAACTTGGTCCGCTGCCGGAGGCTGGATAAGTTGTGGGAGCTTCGAATTTGGCAAAGCCAAATTGAAGGGGCTCCAGTGGAAGGGCATCAGACAACTTGGTCCGCTGCCGGAGGCTGGATAAGTTGTGGGAGCTTCGAATTTGGCAAAGCCAAATTGAAGGGGCTCCAGTGGAAGGGCATCAGACAACTTGGTCCGATGCCGGAGGCCGGATAAGTTGTGGGAGCTTCGAATTTGGCAAAGCCAAATTGAAGGGGCTTCAGTGGAAGGGCATCAGACAACTTGGTCCGATGCCGGAGGCCGGATAAGTTGTGGGAGCTTAGGCTGTCCGTGACAAACGCCGGTACAGCGCCAGAACAATGGCGATCCAGCAGGCACTGGCGGCGTATCCCCCCAGTACATCGCTGGGGTAGTGGACCCCCAGGTAGATCCGGCTGAGCCCGATGGCTGCAATCAGGATACCGGCGGCAGCAAGCACCGCCGTCCTGCCGGCAACTCCCCGCAGATGCGGCCAAAGGAGCAAGGCCAGAAGACCGTACAGGCTGAAAGCAGCCATGGAATGGCCGCTGGGAAAGCTGAACCCGGTGGCTTCCGCAAGCCGGTACACCTCAGGCCTTGGGCGGCGGAACAGATGTTTAAGCCCGGTATTCAGCAAGGCCGAGCCCAAGGCAATAAACGCGATAAGCCCAAGCTCCCGGCGGAGACCCAGCTTGCGGTACAGAAGGCCCATGATAGCAGCTGTCAACAGCACCAGCGGAAGGCCTGTCCCCATCCACGAAAGAAAAATCATACCCGGAGTGAGCCAAGGGGATTCCCACCCTTGAATCCGTGCTGCGACACGCTCGTCAAGGCCTGGAAACGCCTGGAGGCGGATAGCGGCGGCGATGGCGCCGAAGCAGCAGGCGGCAGCCAACGCCGCTGCCGGAAAACCGGTGGGGATGAGACGGCGCATAAGTATAGAGCTCCTTTCATAAGGCAGATCATATGCCCTCTAGGATATCGTATTGCGGCGGAGACCTGCAAGCATACGCCAAAACGCCCTTCCACAGTGTGGAAGGGCGCATTTTGTCATGAGTCTTTGGGTAGTCGGATACAAGAGAATCAGCGGAACAGGTTCCACCATCTTTTTTTATTGCGGACACGAGTGCGGGTCAATCTGGAGGAAAACGGTACAGATGCGGCGGCAGAGGAAGGGGTGGAGGCCGCCTTTTCCGGAGCGCCGGACAACAGCATCCGGAGTTCTTCCTGTGTTACGCCTTCTTTATCCATAATCGTAAACGCCCCTTTGATTAAGGTATTTTCCAAATTGTAGCATGAAGCCTTGTCCTGCACATGGGAAAAAAGTCGTCATTTTTTTACCTATTTCGACCAGATAAAATTTCATTCCAGACAATTGACTTGATGTATACATCTGTATACAATGGAGTATGAACATTTTCCCTCTCCCTGCTGCCCGGAGAATACCATCCTTTATAGAGGTGTATTATGGCCGAAACCTACCGTAAATCGAAAGTTGAATCCTTCTGCCAACGACTGGAGGTCAGGATTCGGATCTTGAGAAGCCACTTGAAGCAAACGGATTTATCGGATAAGCATGACTTTCTGCAGGGGCAGCTGACCGCACTGGAGCTGGTGCTTCAAGAGTTGAATGTAGAGTTCGTGCTGAGCCAGACGAAGGAATCTAAGGAATCGGAGGAATCTTCATGACGGAAGGTCAAGCAGTACTTCAGCAACCCCGGCATGTCAGATTGACGACTGCCAAGTTTCTGACCAGAATTCTATTACTTGTGATGGGAGCGGGGCTGGTTTCGGTAGCATTGGAAATATTTTTGGTGCCCAATGCCATTATTGACGGCGGCATCACCGGTATATCCATTATTACCTCTCACCTGACCGGCCTGCCCCTCGGTATATTTCTCTTCTTCTTCAATCTACCGTTTCTCTTCCTCGGTTATAAGCAAATCGGCAAAACCTTTGCCCTCTCCACGCTGTTCGGCGTAGCCATCATGTCCATCGGTACTTATTTTCTCCATCCAGTAAAGCCATTAACCATTGATCCGCTTCTGGCAGCCGTATTTGGCGGTGTTATTCTCGGCGTGGGCGTCGGTCTGGTTATCCGGGTGGGCGGCTCTCTTGACGGCACCGAAATCGTCGCAATCCTTCTCACCAAACGGCTTCCCTTCTCTGTAGGGGAATTTGTCATGTGCTTGAATATCTTCATTCTGGGCAGTGCCGGATTTGTGTTCGGTTGGGACCATGCCATGTATTCGCTGATCGCTTATTTTATTGCCTATAAGATGATCGATATTACCATCGAAGGTTTTAATGAATCCAAGGCCGTGTGGGTGATCAGCGATGATTACCGCGATATCGGGGAAGCCATTATGCGGCGGCTGGGCCGCGGTGTAACGTATATGAACGGGGAAGGCGGTTTTACCGGAGGCGCCAAAACCGTTATCTTCTGCGTCATTACCCGGATCGAGGAAGCCAAGCTGAAGACTATCGTCGGAGAAATAGACAAGAATGCGTTTGTGGCCGTAGGCAATATCCATGACGTGCGCGGCGGCCGCTTCAAGAAGAAGGATATCCACTGATTTTTGCAGATGCATCCTGGATTTTCGCCAAAAAGGACAGGCCCCAATGGCCTGTCCTTTTGTTTAGCCGAAAAGTGGCCCCGGCGCCCAAATGTATATGTCCGCCAACCAGGCTGAAAGAACTATTTCCCCGGAAATGATTATGCGCTTGCCGGCTGCAGTCTTTTCTCAAAACACATACTGCTGTGACATTCCGTATAAGGCCCAAAACGCGGGATTTCGTAGTAGCCGTTTTTGGCGTAGAAGCGCAAGGATTCGGGCTGCTCCGGACCTGTCTCCAGCTTGATGATCCGGTAGCCGTCCTTTAGGGCATTCTCTTCAAGATGCCGCAGAATCAGCGCCGCCGCTCCGCTTCCCCGGTGAGGGCGCTCCACAAAAAAACGCTTCAGCTCCGCTTCTTCCCCTTCCAGGGGCCGGATGGCGCCGCAGCCGATGGGCATATCGCCCAGATAAGCAACAGCAAAGGAAATTTCCTGCACATGAGGATCGGAAAAATCCAGGGTAAAAATTTCTTCCGGCGGATAACGCTCGAGAAGCTCCTCATCTAAATTCCGGATCAGCTGATGCAGATGCGGATGGTCGTAGGATACGGAATGGACAGAAATAAGGGGCATCGTTATCTTCCTTTCGCTCTAAGCGTGCCGCGCTGCCGCTTCAACGCATTCTCGCGCAGGCGCAGCTTTTTCTCCCTATCATATCAAAAGTATCCGTAATAAGCTACGGAGTTTCTCCTCATTATTGGGTTTGGTATCCGGGGCCTCGTCCGGCGAGTTCGGACTCGGCTTCAGGCATCGCTTCACTTTTGGGGGTCCTTATATCCACTCCTGTCCAAGATTGGCGCTCCGGGCCTGCATAGAATGGTAGCGTAGTGACTCTACACGACCGAAGGAGGAGAGCGCAATGGCAGGAAAGATTCGCATAGAGGATGTCCAGAAGCTCGTGGGCAAACAGGTGTATTGCTTGAAAAAGGATGGCAGCGTGGCTTCCGGCAAGCTTGTCCGCATCTCCAGCGGCGGCCGGCTCCATCTTCTCCAGAAAAAAGGCAAGGCCCGGACCAAAGCGGTTCTTCCGCTGGTGCTGTTCGACCTTCTGGCCATCGGCACTGGACCGTATGCGTATGGTGGATATGGTTATCCCGGTTACGGCTATGGCGGGGGCTTCGGAGGCGGTTTCGGTTATCCCGGCTACGGCTTCGGAGGCGGCTTCCCTTTCATTTAAGGAACGCAGGCTGGCGGCTATCTGGCCGGCAGCCTTTCTTTTTCATAGGGTCCTCCGGATTGACATGGTCGGGCAGGCATGTTTTCATAATAGCATGGTTCGAAGACTACATACGATTGATTGGAGGCAAGTCCCATGTTTGCCAAACCGGAAGCGATGATCTTCGATATGGACGGCACGTTGTTCCAAACGGAGTCTCTGCTGATCCCTGCTTATCATGCCACATTTGATGAAATGCACAGAGAAGGCTCCTACACGGACGAAACGCCGGATGAAAACATTATTATTGGTTGCCTGGGGATGCTGCTGCCGGAAATTTGGCGCCGCGTGCTGCCTGATGCCAATGAACAGGTCCGCCAGCGGGCGGATGAGCTTTTTGTGAGATATGAACTGGAGTATCTGGAAAAAGGGTATGGAGAGCTTTATCCCGGAGTGGCGGAAATTCTGAACCGGCTCAAAGCTTCGGGCATCCGCCTGTTTGTGGCCAGCAATGGCCTGGAGGGATATGTCCGGGGGGTTGCCCGGATGAAGGGCATCACCCCATTGTTTGAGGAGCTGTACAGCGCAGGGGAGCATCAGACCTCCTCCAAGGTGGATCTGGTCCGGCTTTTGCTGGAGCGCCACAACCTCCGTGATGCCTGGATGGTGGGCGACCGTTCCTCCGACGTGGAGGCGGGGCTGAAGAATAATCTCACGGTCATCGGCTGCGACTATGCCGGTTTTGGTGACGGCTCCGAGCTGGACGGCTCCCATGTGCGCATCCGCAGCTTTGCGGAGCTGCCGGATCTGTATGCTTGAGGAAAACCAACTCCATATCGCGTGTATGGCAAAAGCAGGACCTTCGGTGGTAAACCGGTGGTCCTGCTTTTTTGAATAGGATGATGCTTCCTAAGCACTCTCGGGCTAGCCGTTCTGGCGCTTATAGAGATACAGGGCATATTCCAGTGGCCGCTCGATGGCCTTCTGATAGATATCCTTGTTGCCAATGCGGGCGAAAACCTCCCGGGCGGGCTTGGGATTGATCTCCAGGAGCCATACCTTGCCCCGTTCGTCAATGGCAATATCCAGAGCCAGCTCGCACAAGGAGCCGAATTGCTTCTCCAGATGCTCTGCCGTCAGAAAGGCCAGTCGTTCCATATCGCCGGTGATGGTCTTCACCCGGGCTGCGGAGCCAAACCTGGCCCGCAGCAGCTTTTCCGTGGGAACGGCGGAGCCCCCTCCGTGCAGGTTGGAGGTAACGCTGTGCCTGGCCCCGATGCGGCCGGCGCTGCCGGTGACCTTCCATTGCCCGGTGCCGTCCTTTTGGATCAGGAGCCGGAAATCATGAATCCGCCCGTCCTTCAGCGCAATCCGGATTCCCTGCTGGACCAGGTATCGGGGATACAGCTTCCACCTGCCCAGTCGGGTGCCCAGTTGGGTGCGGGAAACGGTGAAGGGGGCGATGATCTTGCGGCTTTTTTCCCTGCCCTGGACCCGGAGATTCCCGTTTTCCAGACGCTCGATCCGCAGGATCCCCCGCCCGCCTGTGCCGTCAATGGGCTTCACATAGACCAGTCCATGATGGTCCAGCATATGGAGAATATCTGAAGGATTCTGATACTGGGCCGTTTCCGGCAAATAAGGCTTCAGCCGGCGGTTCCGGCTGAGATTTTGATGCATGCTCCACTTGTGCACCAACGGGCGGCTCATGTATAGAAGCTGGGGATGCTCCGCCCGGAACTTGCGCAGGAGAGGAAACCGGTAATTCCGCTGGTAGCGGCACCGGTCATACACAATATCCGGGAAGTCGGAGAGCTTCCGTTCCCATTTGTTAAGCTCCTTGTTATATACCCACGCGCGGAGCTGCTTGCCGTCCGGAGTTACATCCTCGGGGGTAAAGACAAACAGCTCCAGCCCGATTTTGTCGGCAGTATGGCTCAGCTTGCGGAAATATGACAACTCTTCGATCCTGCCGCCGTCAAGATACAGGGTCATGACGCCCAGAGTAGGAGTCGGCATACGGATCACCTGCTCTTTTTTCGGGATTTGGCCATAAATTGGCTGTATTCGATCAGACGCTCCAGCGAACGTTTGCGGATATCCGGCTCGTCAAACTTCATCGGACGGGAGTTGGCCTCAAAAAACCAGATTTGTCCGGTGGTATCCACACCCAAATCCATGGACATTTCGCCAAGGGAATGGCCGGAGGCCTTCTCGATTTGTCGCGCAATGGATAAGGCGGAGATTCTGGCCTTGAACAAGGTATGGCGGGCGGCCTCCGGTCCCAGAGCGGCGGTCAGCACCGTTTCGGGCTGATGGATGGAGCCGCCTCTGGGAACATGGGTGGTAATGGAGGATTTCCCGGCTACCCGGGCGCCGATCCCCGACAGGCTCCATTCCCCTTGGCCGTTCTTCTGCACCAGCACCCGCAAATCGAAGGGACGGTCCTCGTACCGGGCCAGCTCAATGCCCTGCTGCACGATGTATTCCTCCGCCCCGGCCTGCCCCTTGACGGAGCTCCATAAGCGGGGGAAAGCCGGATAGGAGGTGGCTTTGCTGTTTTTGGTGGCCTGCACCCGCAGCACAAAGGCATCGGGTTTGGTTTTGCTCCGTTCCACCCGCATAATACCTGCTCCAGCCTTGCCCTTCACCGGCTTCAGGTAGACCACCGGGAAGAGGGCCAGCATGGCTTCCAGATCGGAAGGTCCGAAGAGTCGCCTGGTGGACGGCACATACTTGCGGGTCTGCTTGGATTTGTTCAGCCATTCGAACAAGGTCCATTTGTAGAAAAAGGAGGGATTGAACAGCCGGACACGGGAGTGCTTCAAGCAAGCCTTCAGAAGCTGCTGCACCTCTGGACGCTGTTCCTCCTTGCGGTTGGGGATCCGGTTATAGATAACCTGCGGAAACGGGAAGCTTCCCTGGCTCCATGAGCGGCTTTCGGAATGGTATTGAAACCCGTTGATGCGTTTTTGTCCCAGCTTCACGTCTGTTACCCTCGTTACATACACCATCATCCCGCGCTCCCGGCCGGTTTTGATCAGATCGATAAAATTCTGGTGGTTGCCCCGGAAAGGGCGCTTCTCATCCTCCACCGTCAATATCGCCATGACCTGCTGCGGGGAGCCGTCATGAAGCACAATGCCCATTTATCCCTCCCTCCTCGCACGGAATCGGCTCAGATAGAGGCAATGGTTGAACAGATGAGTCAGGGTGGCTTTGCCGGAGGCCTTCAGAGCCGGGTGCTTGAAGATGGAACGGCCGGGTTTGGCATTGGCCTCGAACATCCAGATCCGGTCGTTCTGGTCGATACCCAGATCGAAGCCCAGCTCACCCAGCGGGTGATTGTACCGGCGCTCAATGGCCTCCGCCAGCTTGATGGCGGTTTCCTTGGCCGTATCCAGCATGCTGTCCGCCTTGGAAGCCCCGTACACCCGGGTTAAGGCTTGCTCCGGGGTCAAGAGCTCGCCGCCGTTGCGGATGTGCGTGGTTACACTGCCCCTTCCCGCCCGTTTGGCGCCGATCCCGGCAGGCACCCATTGGTTCACGCCGTTTTTGGTCATGTGGAAGCGGAAATCCAACGGGCAGCCGTCCAGCTCAATGAGGCGGATGCCCTGCTGCACCACATAATGCTGGAGATTGATATTATGCCTCCGCAGCAGCTTCATCAGGCCGTCAAAGCTGCCGAAGCGGATCAGCATATTCGAGCCGTTCCGCCGGAAGCGGGCGAAGTAACCCCGGCCTTGGGTGTAGGTCAGCCGGTAGATGCCGATGCCGAGGCTTCCCCCGGTGGGCTTCAGATAGAGAAATTTATGCTTCTCCATCAGGCGGCGGATTTCTTCAGGGGAAGGGTTGATGGCCGATTCCGGCACATGCCGCTCGGCATCGCTTTCCCCGTCCAGAAGGCGGTATACATCCCACTTGTCGAAGAAGCTCCAGTTGAAGAGGGGAATGCGTCTGCGCACAAAACGCTCCTTGAAATTTTCCATGCTGGCCAGCTTCTCGGCCCGGCGGCTGGGCAGGCGGTTGTATACGACATCGGGAAGCGGGAAGGTTTTGCGGATCCACTTGCCGTCCGCGCCAATGGTGTAGCCTGAAACCTCGCCTGCATCCCAGTTGACCTGGTTGGGGGAAAAGGCCACATGGAATGCCTTGTCGCGGCCTGTGGCGAAGATTTCCCGGATGAAGCCGGTGCGGGAGCCGAAGGGGGCACCCGAGCCGCCGTCGGTGCTGGTAAGAATGCCGATAACCGGCCCCAGCTGCAGCTCGCCTGAGCCGTTGCTTTTAATCAGGCATTTGCCGGTGCGGGGCAGACGGAGGTCGGCCACCAGATTGACGGGCAGCGTAATGGTATTATCCTGGCGGTTAACGGTTCGCAGGGTGACCCCGGCGGATTTGCCGCCGATTTTCAGAGTCCCGCTCCGCCCGGAGGAGATCTGCAGGAATTTGGCCAACGGCCGGCTCAAGATCACCGTCCGTCCGGGCTGGCGATTGATCGTGATGGAGCATGTCGTAAAGCTCATGGTGGAACCTCCTAAGGGCTTTCCGACAGGAAAGCCTGCGTCGTAAGCATAAGCTTTGGTTTTCGCACAAGCGAAAACTGGCATCGAAAGCATAAGCTAAGGGCTTTCCGACAGAAAGCCGAATGTCTTTCGGAATAGGATATAAAATGTTTGCTATTCCTGATTTGAGCCTGTTTTAGAGATCAAAATGATGAAAAAGCGATCATTTTATGCTCCCGTTGGATGCAATAGGCGAGTAAACATGTTTGAATCTGCGACCTCTTTAAGGAATACAAATCAGCGGTTTGGGTCGTGCTTGCTTCCCGTCCGGACGGAGGCTGGTCCGCGAGAGGATGTAGCAGGCGTAGGCGATGGGATTACGCTCCGCTTGCAGCAGCAGCTTCTCCTGGCCCAGCTTGCGGAAGATGGAGCGCCCCGGCTTGGTGTTGGCCTCGATAATCCACACCTGGCCCTCCCGGTCCACACCCAGATCCAGTCCCAGCTCCGCCATTCTGCCGTTGCAGGCCTCCAACGCGGCTGGAATCCGCCGGACCAGCATCCGCATCGTCTCCAGAAGCTCCGCTGCCCGGGCACTGCCGAATTGCTGACTCAGCCATTCGTCAACCTCTACTGCTGAACCCCCGCCGTGTAAGTTGGAGGTCATACTCCCCGAGGCGCCTACCCGGGCGCCCATTCCTGTGAGCTCCCAGAGCCCTCTGCCGTTCTTCTGAACCAGGGCCCGGATGTCCCAGGCTTCGCCGGAGGGGGCGGCCAGCTCCAGGTAGGGCTGCATCAGGTAGGGGCGTCGGCCCATAAAACCTCCCAGCCATTGGACAAACCCCGCTTCGCGGGCGAATTCCAGGTCAACCGGCTGATTGGCCGGATCCCGGGCCCGCACGCGCCAGCCGTGCCCAGTCCGTTCCGCCAGAACGGTGCCCTTGCCTTGGGAGCCGCTGACCGGCTTCAAGAAGATGCGTTTTTCCTGCCGAAGCTGGCGGACTGCTTCTTCCGGCCCGGAAATTTTCACAGTCCGCGGCAGGTACGGACGGAGAACCGGGTCCCGCCGCAGGAAATGCAGCATCTCCCACTTGCTTTTCAGCCCGTAACCCAGATATGGCGCCTGCTTGAGGGAGCACAATCTGCGGACCGCCTGCCGGTGGGCTTCGTAGGACGTTTTGCTGCTGAAAAAGGCTCTGTCGTAAATCAGGTCCGGCAGCGGATAAAGGCGCTTCTCCCAGCCGCCCTCCGGGCTCCAGCCGTATCCCTCCACAGTCATCTCCGCTTCATTCACATCCTGCGGAGAGAACACAAAGACCTCCGCCCCGCAGGAATGCCCTGCGGCGCATAAGCTTTCATGGAATCTGGTTTCGCCGAAGGGGGGGATTTGGCCACTCCGGAATTCGCCGGCCATTACGCCGATATAGTGCCTGCTGTTTTGACGCTTCATGAATCCTCCTGCTAGGGGGTGTTATTTGCCCCATGCGTGTTGGGAATAGAGCACAACCTGCTTCACCGACGGACGGATTTTGCTGTCGCCGGAAGGGGTGTTATCCTCCTTGGAGGGTTTGGAATTAACCTCCAGAAGCCATACCCGACCTGCCGCATCCACAGCCAAATCGACGCCCAGCTCCGCAAAATGCCCGTCAATGGTGGCATCCACACTTTTGGCGATGGAGAGGGCGGCAGTCCGCAGCTTGGTGTTTACGCCCGTCCGTACCCCGGAAGGGAGATTGCTGCGGGCAACGGCCTCCGAAACGGGGCTTAGGGTTCCGCCGCGGGCCAGGTTGGAAACGAAGGTATTGCTGGCGGCCACCCGGGCCACCACGGAGGTGACAGCCCATTCCCCTTCACCGTTCTTCTGCACCAGCGCCCGGAAATCCACGGGACGCCCGCCGGTTTCCATCAGCCTAAGCCCCTGCTGAATCTGGTAGCGGCGCTGCTTCATTTTGCCGGAGATGGTCTGGAACAGTTGGGTCAGTGTAGGGTAATGCTGGCGCTTCACTCCCGCGAGACTGCTGAAGGAGCATTGGTAGCCCCCGCCCTCCGGCTGGGAGGTGATGCGGATGATGCCTTTGCCCAGGCTGCCGGTGATGGGCTTGAGAAAAACCGTGTTGTATTTTTTGCACATGGTCTTCAGCATTGCGAAATTTTTGAACAGATAGGATTCGGGAAGATAGGCATGCACGCCTTTTTCCTTGCGCAGGGCTTGGAATACCTCGGTTTTGTCCAGGTACTTCTCGTTAAAGGCTACCGATCCGTACCGGGTTTTGAGCTCGCGCATGAACTGCTGCACCTGGGGTTTGTTCTCCAGCTTGCGGGAGGTTACGCGGTTGTACATCACATTGGGGCACGGGAATGAAGATTTGACCCAGCGCCCCTCCGACAGCGCCCAGCCCTGGACGGTAGAGGCTTCTCCACCAATGTCATTGGGCGTGAAAAAATAAGCTGCTCCCCCGTGGAGCCTGCAGGCTTCCGTCAATTCCGCACAGAAGGCGGTCATGGCGCCGAAGGGGCGGTCCGGGGCATGGGTGTACACCCGGCTCATAAGCACTCCGATTAACGGGCCGATATGAAGCGTGCGGGATGCGGCGTGGTAAGAGACGCACAGCTTCGTACCGTGGGAAATCGACAGGCTTGCCGCCAACTGGGGGCTCATGCGCAGCGATGCTTGGCTGGACTGGGTGATGCGGACCTCCCTTCGGGCGGAACCGAATCGAAGCGTCACGGGTTCGCGGAGCGGCAGCTTCAGCTTTTTCAGGAATCCCGCCCCGATGGCAATTTGTTCCTCCGGGTGAGCGCTGCCGGATTGCAAATACACCGGCAGCTTGATTTTGGCCATATGGAAATCTCCTTCCCGGCTCCTTTTAGGATCGCGTATGAGAACATGAGAACTACTCCATCATATGAGGACATTTGCCCCTTTGTGATTGGATGGCGCCCATCTTGCCTCTCTCTGTCCCCGGTGGACAAGACGCATATCCGGAAGCCCGGCCTCATAGGCTGTAATAACAGGAGCTTGAAGCCCGGCGGGAACAATGCCAATTGGGCTCAGCCGGGACGATGGAAAAAAGGGGAGAACCGAACATGCCATTTTGGAAGCATCTTTTGTATGTGGGCGTTGCAGGAGGTATGCTGCTGTATGCCGTACCGCGGCTGGCGGTAGGAGAGGGGCTGGGGGCGGGGCCGGTGTTCGGCACCGTGTGGCTCTGCTTCGCTATGCTGGTAATCGCCGCACAGCTCCATGAGCTGCTGGGTGTGGACGCCAAGAAACGGGAGCGGCTGCGGCAGGTCAAACGGATGAGGAAGTTCAAGTTCCAGCGCAAAGCGGACAGTCTGGCAGAGCGGCTCGGAAAAGGGGCGTAGCCCATCAAGACCCGGCGGGTAGATCGCCGGGTTTTTTGCATATTTCAGGCGGGAGGGGGATGGGGCACTGGACGAAAGGGGGGCATTGGCGGGCATGAGCGGATCAACGTTGATTCTAACGAATCTCAGCCACGTTAATTCACCCATTCGGTCCGTTTCGTCTTTTTAACGAATCTGAGGAGCCTTATTGCACCAAAAAGATCCTGAAATGAGCAGGGAGGGAAGAAATAACGGGGCTCATATTCGTTACATTTCCAAATGCTCTGATTTTCGGGAAGTAAGCTTTGTGAAATTCGTTAGAGCCAGAAACGGCTGGATGCGTTTTTCCTATTGTCGCAGCGGGTGATTCTATACTATAATTGGGACAATAACAGTATGGTACAGAATCCGGATTTGAGGTGTAACAGATGACGAATATCTCCCAGGATGATTCGCTTACGAAGCATGAACAGATACTCCGGTATATCGAAAGCCTGAAGGTCGGAAACAAAATCTCCGTCCGCAAAATTGCCAAGGATATGGAGGTCAGCGAGGGCACTGCTTACCGCGCCATCAAGGAAGCGGAGAACCAGGGACTTGTCAGCACCAAGGAACGGATCGGCACCGTAAGAGTGGAGAAAAAGCAGCGCAACAACATCGATAAATTGACCTTTGCCGAGGTCGTGAATATTGTGGATGGGGTTGTGTTAGGCGGAGCACAGGGTCTGGAGAAGACACTGAACAAGTTTGTCATCGGTGCCATGCAGGAGGAGGCCATGATCCGCTACATTGAGGAGGGCAACCTGCTGATTGTGGGCAACCGGGAAAAGGCTCACATCTTTGCGCTCCAGCTGGGGGCTGCGGTGCTCATCACCGGGGGCTTCGACACCTCCGATGAAGTGAAGCATTTGGCCAACAAAATGGGTCTGCCTATTATCTCCTGCAGCTACGATACCTTCACCGTCGCCTCTATGATCAACCGCGCTATTTACGACCGGCTGATCAAGAAGAAAATTATGCTGGTGGAGGACATTCTGCCTTCCCGCGGACAGGTCTCCACTCTCAAAAGCTCCCATACCGCACAGGATATGCGCGAGCTTATCGAAAGCTCCGGCCACAGCCGCTTCCCCGTGGTGGACGAGTGGAACCGGGTGGTGGGGGTGGTTACCTCCAAGGATATGCTGGGCGCTCCGGCGGAGCAGACCATCGATAAGCTGATGACCCGCAATCCTCTCACTGTTTATATGCAAACCTCCTTGGCTTCGGCGGCGCATCTGATGGTGTGGGAGGGGATCGAGCTTCTACCGGTGGTGGACGCCAACCGGAAGCTGATCGGCGTCATCAGCCGCAAGGACGTGCTGAAGGTGATGCAATATGTGCAGCGCCAGCCGCAGGTAGGTGAAACCTTCGAGGATCTCATTTGGGCGGGATTCGAGGAGTACCGGGACGAGGAAGGGCGGATATACTTCCGCGGGACAGTGACACCGCAAATGACCAACCATCTGGGCTCGGTTTCCGCCGGAGTGCTGACGACACTCATGAAGCAGAGCGCCGTACGCGCTGTCCATGAAAGCAAAAAGGGCGACATGGTCATTGACAACATGTCCACCTATTTCCTGCACCCGGTGCAGATTGAAAGCCAGATTGAGATCCGTCCCCGTATCATCGAGATCAGCCGGAAATTCGGCAAGGTGGATGTGGAGATGTTCTATAACGGCCAGATGGTAGCCAAGGCCATGCTGACGGCCCAGGTGTTTGACCAGTAAACTAGGAGGCCGGGGATGAAAATCAGGGAGGATTATACGTGTCCGCTGGAAATCGCCCATGATATTATGAAGGGCAAATGGAAGCCTATCATTCTATTCCAGCTGCAAAGGGAACCGGTCTCCTTGTCCGCACTGGAGCGCAGCATTGCCGGTATCAGCCAGAAAATGCTGCTGGAGCAGCTGAAGGAGCTCCAGGCTTTCGGCTTGGTGGACAAACATGCCTTTGATGGTTATCCGCTGCGTGTGGAGTATTCCTTAACGCCGGACCGTGGACGCAGAATGCTGGAGGCTGTGCGGATCATGCAGCAGATTGGTGTGGACATCATGGTGGAGCAAGGCCAGACCGACTTTTTGGATGCAAAGGGGATTGCCTATTCCAAAGACGGCTGCCCACAAAAAAGTGGGTAATGTACACTTCTCTCCCCCCTCATTATAATAGGCGTAAATGCGGTGAGGAGGGACTTGTATGGCAGATAGCGCTTTGCTTTTGATCGATATCCAGAACGATTATTTTCCCGGGGGAAAATGGGTCCTTCAAGGGCCGGAGGAAGCGGCGGCCAAGGCTGTGCTGGTCCTGGAGGATTACCGCAGGAGGGGGCTGCCGGTATTCCATATCCGGCATGAAAGCCTTCAGCCGGGAGCGGCATTCTTCCTCCCCGGTACACCCGGTGCAGATATCCATCCCCGGGTGGCCCCTGTGGGGGGTGAGCGGGTGCTGCTGAAGCATGTGCCCAACGCCTTCTCCGGAACAGGCTTGCACGAAGAACTTCAATCCGCAGGGATCAAACATTTGACCGTGTGCGGGATGATGACCCATATGTGCATCGACACCAGCGTGAGAGCGTCCCGGGATTATGGGTACACGGTTACCCTCTTGGAGGATGCCTGTGCCACCCGGGATCTGGAATGGCAGGGGGAGCGTCTTCCCGCGGACACTGTCCAGAAGACCATGCTGGCCGCTTTAAACGGAACCTTTGCCCGGATTATGCGGGTGGAGCCGTTTCTGGAGACGGGCCTGTAATTTTTACGTGAGATGCTGCTATATGGTATACTCCGGGTAATAGTATAAGCCCCGGACGCAAAGCATGCGCCGATTGTTTCCTTCCTGGAAACAATCGGCGTTTTTGCGTGTCCGCACAAAAAAGCGGCTTGCCGCACCCGCACGGGCAGGGTATCATAGAAGGACAAGGAGAGGGTAGCCATGGATGAAACCCGGCAGCTATTGCATGCCATTCTGAAAAACCAGGAGCTTACCAACGCGAAGGTTACGGCTGTGCAGGATGAATTGCTTCACTTCCGCAAGGAAACAATCGAAAAATTCTCTCAAATTGACGGCAGACTGGACAAGATGGACAGCCGTATGGACAAAATGGACGAGCGATTTGACAGAATGGACGACCGGTTTGACGGAATGGACAAGCGAATGGATGAGTTTAACAGCGAGCTACGGGGCTTCAAAGGGGAAACTGCCGACAATTTCAGGCAGATCCACGAGCGGCTGGACGAAAACGCCTTCGAGCAGAGAAAGGAACGGCGCCACCGGGAAAGCCTGGAGCGCGACCTGGACAAGCTGACGGAACGCCTGGAGAAGGTAGAAGAACATATCGGCTTTGAACGCCAATAAATTGGGTAACCCGGCATGTCCGGGTTTTTTTGTATGAAAAAACGTGTATGTGCATTCAACTCCCGGTTGGGGAAAAAGCGGCGCCGCCCAATCCGAGATACATGGTTTCCTGTCTCCGATTCCCTAATAATTAGGAAGTAGTCACCTCCCTTCTATGTAGTGGAGGAGGCGCCACTTTTATTGAAGGAGATGGTTTTATGCTAAGCGCAGAACACATTGGGAGAAGGATCGCGCTTCTCCGCAAGGAAAGACGGCTGTCCCAGGAGCAGCTGGCGGAGCAATTGAATGTGAGCCCACAGGCGGTGTCCAAATGGGAAACGGGGAAATCCGTGCCCGAAACGGCAAGCTTGCCGCTGTTGTCACGGGTTCTCGGCCAGTCCATCGACAGCATCCTGCTGCCGCGTCAACTGGTGGTGCTATCGGTTGTATACACCGATGGTGACGATCAGGAGGATGTGACGCAGCGGGTGAACGCTTTCGTGAGCGGAGACCGCCTGAGGCTTCGTGTGGAGGATGGGGAACTGGCTGCTGCCGCTGCCACCTGTGACCGGATGAAGGTGCTGCTGATGAAGCTGGAAGCCCCCGCAGGCATATTCTTCATCTGTGCACCAGAAGGGGAGCTCTTGGACCTGCGGCTGGCTGCAGGGGTACCGGAAGGGGCGCCTGTTTATACGGCGGGCTTCGGGGAGCTGCAATTTATCCATGGGGTATACGGAAACAGACATCATGCCCGGAACGTGATGAACAAGCTGGCCCATTACCAGTATTTCCGCTGGAACGGGTTTATGGCCAATCATGAGCAGTTTCCCAGTCTGACCGAAAACGAAGGTTCGGATTATTTGCTGTTGGTTTACTTGAACGAGGAAGGCATCTATGCCGTAAGCTGCCGAGAAGGGGAGCGGATCCGCTACAACGCAGACAGAACCCGGCTATATCGGGATGTGCGCAGCAGTGATTCCTACACCGTGGCGGGGGTCGGGCAGCTTGGCTTCGGGAAAGGCCAGGATTGCTCCTGGGCAGGCGCGCTTCTCCTGTCCCTTAAGACGATGGGAGTCGATACATCCTATGAAACCGTCATGGGCGTATCCGGGGCTTGCTGGAGAATCGCCTTTGCATCCGTGTGGGATTTCAGCTCGGCAGATGCGTTGGTCGCCTGTGACTATGCGGCGCCGGCCTTCCACGCTTACGGAATCAAGCCTATATGGGCAGACCGGATCAGCAAGGAGGAGCGGAAGCGGGTCAAGGAGCAGATTGTCTCCGATGTGGAGTCCCACCAGCTGCCTGTTGCCATCAATCTGCGGGTTGCGCCGGAGTGGGGAGTCATCACAGGTTATGCCGATTCGGGGAACACCCTTTTATGCCGGACATATTTTGACGAGGAGGTTTTCATGAAGCAAGAGCATGAGCCTGCCTTTCAAGAGGAAATGGCACGCACCGGAGGATACTTGTATGTGGATAACTGGCCGTTTGCTCTGGTCAGAATGGGTGAAACATACCAGGCTCCACCGGCTGTTGAAAGTCTGTTGGCCTCCCTCCGGCTTAGAATGGATACCATGGGCAAAATCGAAAATCGCGGTTATAAGCTGGGTTATGCGGCGTTTGAGGCCTGGCGGCTTGGGCTGTCCGACGATTCCTGGTACATAGATGCAAAGGAAGAGGATGTGAGGCGGAGATACCTGGTGAACCGCTTTTGCCTGGCCGCATTGACAGATGCCCGCAGAAGCGCTGCCGTGTACCTGACCTCCAGCCGGGAACTGCTCCCCGAAGGCGGCGGAAGAGA
Source organism: Paenibacillus mesotrionivorans (assembly GCF_046098205.1). Taxonomy (NCBI): domain Bacteria; kingdom Bacillati; phylum Bacillota; class Bacilli; order Caryophanales; family Paenibacillaceae; genus Paenibacillus; species Paenibacillus mesotrionivorans. Next base: position 68,850 of record NZ_JBJURJ010000024.1, read on the forward strand.
GCAGCTGGACCTGCTGGCCGGGCTGTATGCCTGCATAGCGGAGCGTCTGGAAGCGGCATTGGCACGTTTTCAAGAGGAGCCTGCTGCCAGCGTCGGCCATGAAGAGTATTGGCCGCAGGAAGCAAGAAAAACCCAGGCGGAGCTGCTGCTCTGGGCGGCCGGCCAAGAGACTGAAGCGGACCAATGGGTTCAAGGTATTTTGGAGGCTGCCGCTAAAATGATCAGGTAGGTGGCGGAGCAAATTCGCTGCATGTAATATAAAGAGTAAATTCCGTTTGAACCACCATCAGATAACGGACCGAAATCTGGTAGTTCTTCCCGAACACGTTCCGGTACACCTTTTTGTCCACCAGATTGGTGAAGATATCGGGAGCCTCCCGCACCGCGCTGACCGGCTTGCCGCTGGTCAGCTTTATATCCTCATAGACAAGACGCTTCAACTCGTTGAGCACATTGGCATCCGCCTTGTCCGCTTCCTTCGGCCCAAATTCCGCTACCACCTTAATTCGGCCGACGTACGCCTGGTTTTGCTTGAACTTATTCAACCCTTCCATGCTGTCCTGAAGGGTTTTGTTCTGGTTGGAGAGCTCCCCCACCCGTTCATGCAAGATAGACAGATGCACCTGGTAAATACCCAAATAAACAGCGGCCCCCACGATCGTCCCCGCAATAAAAATACCCGTTCCGGAAAGCAGGCTCCTGTACCGCTCAAAGGAGGGGACCCGCATCAGTCCATACCGCCCTTGCAGATCATCCGGATCAGCTCATACGCCAGCTGTGCTCCGGCAAAGGCACCTGCAAAATATACAATTTGCTTAAAAGCGGGGGACAGATAACCTTCGGCAAAATTGGCTTCGATTACCCGAAAAGGATCGATGGTGCCTCCCACCGCCGCTACCATGGCCCATACCTTGATATTGTCCGCAATGGTCATCATCGTGCTGGAGGGCGGACGCAGCAGCGCCGTGGCCCCGATGCCCGCAAGCAAACAGCCTCCCATTACAATCCCGAAGGCTACGAAAAAGTTCAGCCACAGCTTCCATAAAAACAATTCCATGGGAATCCCCCTCTACGCGTTAAACTCATACCGGCACAGATCAACGGGTTGTCCCGTACTAAAAATTTATGCCGCTGCCGCTACGAATAGAAGAGAGAGACGAAAGCGAATGTGGGTTCGCATTTTTCGGGTTCTGTGTTAAAATAGAAGGAATAGTAGAGCCGCCGGAAACCGGAGGCTGCTTAAGGGCGGGGAGGGCTGCAAGTTGAGCGGATTTGTCCATCTGCATGTGCATAGTGAATACAGTCTCCTGGACGGCGCGGCCCGGATCGAGGAGTTGGCTGCGGAGGCCGCCAAACTTGGCATGTCTGCCCTGGCGCTGACGGACCATGGTGCAATGTACGGAGTGGTGCCTTTTTACAAGGCATGTGTGAAACACGGGATCAAGCCCATTCTGGGCTGTGAGCTGTATGTGGCCGAGGGGTCCATGAAGGACAAGCTGTCCCGGCAGGAGCAGAAGACCTGGCATCTCATTCTGCTGGCGAAAAACCGGACAGGCTATGAGAATCTGATGGAGCTGGTGTCCCGGGCCCAACTGGACGGCTTCCATTATAAGCCGCGGATTGATTTTGAGCTGTTGTCCCGCCACGCGGAGGGTCTGGTCTGTTTATCTGCCTGCCTGGGCGGGGAGGTGGCCCAGCATGTGCTCCATGACCGGTACGAGGAAGCCAAACAAACCGCGCTCCGGTATCAGGGGCTGTTCGGGAACGACTATTATTTGGAGCTTCAGGATCATGGCATGCTGGAGCAAAAAAAGGTGAACCAGGGGATTATCCGTCTGTCCGGCGAAACGGGGATTCCGTTGGTGGCCACCAATGATGTCCACTATCTCCATGCGGAGGATTATGAAGCGCAGGATATTCTGATTTGTATCGGCACAGGCAAAACGGTGGATGATGAATCACGGCTGAAGTTCCACTCCAATCAGATGTATCTGCGAACCGGGCAGGAGATGGAGGAGCTGTTCAGCTACGCGCCGCAGGCGCTGACCAATACGGCCGTCATTGCCGAGTCTTGCACGCTGGAGCTTTCCTTCGGCCAGTCCATTCTCCCGGCCTTCGAACCCCTGCCGGAAGGCAGCACCGCTCCCTCTTATTTAATGGAGCTTTGCCGGGATGGCCTAACCTTCCGATACGCTGGCAGGGAGGAATGGGTGGACCCGGATTGGCGGCGGCAGGTAGAGGAGCGGCTGGATTATGAGCTGGGTGTTATTGAGCGGATGGGGTACTCGGACTATTTTCTCATCGTGTGGGACTTTATCCGGTTTGCCCATCAGGAGGGCATTGCCGTGGGTCCGGGACGGGGTTCGTCTGCGGGCAGTCTGGTGGCGTATGTACTGCGGATTACCGATGTGGACCCCATCCGGTACAGCCTTCTGTTCGAGCGGTTCCTGAATCCGGAGCGGGTCAGCATGCCCGATATTGATATCGACTTCAGCGATGAGCGGCGGGATGAGGTTATCGGGTATGTCGTGGCCAAATACGGCCGGGACCGGGTCGCCCAGATCATCACCTTCGGCACCATGGCCGCCAAGGCTGCCGTCCGGGACGTGGGCCGGGTGCTGAATCTTCCATATTCGGAGGTGGACCGGACGGCAAAGATGATTCCCTTTCAATTAGGGATCACGCTGGATGATGCGTTGCGTCTGAATCCGGAGCTGCACAAGCAATATGTCCAGAATCCGCGGATCGGCAAGCTTCTGGATCTGGCGCGCCGTGTGGAGGGTATGCCCCGCCATGCTTCCACCCATGCGGCAGGGGTAGTGATCTCCCGGGAACGGTTAACCAGACATGTCCCCCTGCAGGAGGGAACGGACGGAACACCGCTGACTCAGTTCGCTATGGAGAATCTGGAGGCGGTTGGTCTTCTCAAAATGGACTTCCTGGGTCTTCGGACACTATCCATTATTGAACGCACCCAGCGTTGGCTGGAGGAGTATACCGGCCAGCCGCTCCGGTTTGCAGAGGTGCCTGACAGCGATCCGGCCACTTACGAGCTCATGAGCCGCGGGGACACCACCGGCGTGTTCCAGCTGGAGTCCGCCGGGATGCGGCGGGTGCTGCGGGATTTGAAGCCCTCCGAATTTGAGGACGTGATTTCAGTGCTGGCCTTGTACCGTCCGGGTCCTATGGAGTTCATTCCGAAATATATAGGCGGCAAACATGGCCAAATCCAGGTGGAATATCCCCATCCCAATCTGGAGCCCATTTTGAAGGATACCTACGGCATCATCGTCTACCAGGAGCAAATTATGCAGATTGCCTCCCGGATGGCGGGCTTCAGCCTTGGCGAAGCGGATCTTCTGCGGCGTGCGGTGAGCAAGAAGAAGCGGGAGGTGCTGGACCAGGAGCGCAAGCATTTTGTAGCGGGAAGTGTGGGGCTAGGATATACGGAGGAGGAGGCCAACCGGGTTTACGATATGATCGTCCGGTTTGCCGATTACGGCTTCCCCCGGGCCCATGCCACTGCCTACGGTGTGCTGGCCTTCCGGACGGCGTATCTCAAGGCCCATTATCCTGTGTTTTTTATGGCCTCCATGCTGACGGCAGTTATCGGCAGCCACCGGAAGGTGGCGGAATATGTGGATGATTGCCGGAGGCTCGGCATCGCTGTGCTGCCTCCCGATGTGAATGAAAGCGGTGTGGCCTTTACGCCCATCCCCTGGGAGAAGCTGGAATCTGTTCCTGCTCCGGAAGGAGGCTCCGAAGCCGCTGTAGCTTCACCTGATGCTGCGGATAGGCGGGGCCGCATTCGGTTTGGCCTGGCTGCTATTAAGAATGTGGGTACCCAGGCCATCGAATCCATCCGCAAGGAACGTGCCGATGGGGGCCCCTTCGAAAACCTGCTGGACTTCTGCCGGAGAGTGGATCTGCGGGTATGCAACAAGCGGGTGATCGAATCCCTGATCCAGTCGGGAGCCATGGATTCCTTGCCCGGCCATAGAGCCCAGCATCTTGCCACCCTGGAGGAAACCGTGGACGCGGCTCTCAAGTGGAAGAAGGAGCGGGAGGACCTGCAGCTGTACCTGGAAGGCTTTACAGAGGAAACGAACTGGCATATCGAATATCCGGATATCCGCCCGTATTCCACCCAGCAGATCCTGGAGCTGGAGCGTGAGCTGCTGGGCCTGTATCTCACAGGCCATCCGCTGGATGATTACGAGGAGCCCCTGGCGGCACTCGGCGCAGTTCCCCTTTATCAGCTGGCTGAGCTCCCCGACGAAAGTGTAGCGATGACGGCAGGCCGGGTGGTCAGTCTGAAAACCATCACCACCAAGAAGGGGCAGATGATGGCATTCGCCGAGGTGGAGGACCGGATTGAACGGCTGGAGCTGGTGCTGTTCCCGGAAACCTGGAAGCGGTATGGCACCATAGTGGAAAAGGGAAGCCTGCTTCTCATCGGCGCCAAGCTCCAGCACCAGGATGAGGAGGAAGGCATTAAGCTTCTGGCGGAACGGATTGAACCCTTAACTGCGGAGCTCCGTCCGGAGCGGTATAAGAACTGGCTGGGGGGAAGATCCGGAGAGAAGCGCCTGGAGCGTGCCTCCGGTGAACCCGGAGCCGGTTCCGGCCCACGGAGCGCTGCTGCCCCTCCGGCCGCTGTGCAGGAGCGCAGACCGGTTTACAACCGGGGAGGCGGCAGGTCCGCTCCTTCCAATGAAGCTCCCAGCAGGGGCGGGGGAGGAAACAAGCCTAACCGGCAGGGACAGGGGAGCAATGGAGCATCTCTTGCGGCACCTGGAGCGGAGGCGGATGCGCCTGAAGCGGCCCGGAGCAGGAGTGCTGCACCCTCCCGGACCCAGCGTCTTTTCATCAAAATCAGCGCGGATAAGGAAATGGCCGGAATTCTGCCGCAGCTGGAAGCATTGCTGAAATCTGCCAAAGGACCCTTGGAGACAGTTCTCTTCTACGAACGGGAGCAGCGGCTTCTTGCATTAAGCGACCAGTACCGGATCAAGCCGTCGCCCGAGCTGATCGCAAGCATCGACCAGCTTTTGGGGGAAGGCTCCGCGAAGGTGAAATGATCCTCTTCCACAGCTTGGTCAAAGCCGAAGGCCGGATAAGCTGCGGAAGCCTCGAAACCGGCAGAGCCGGTTTGAGGGCATGTTTCCACAGCTTGGTCAAAGCCGAAGAGACTAAACACAAAACCTCCCGCATATAATGACCCAACGGCCGGCCGTTCTTGGGGGAATATGGGAGGTTTTGTTGCATAGAGGTCCATCCGGGGCTCCTATTTGCACGGTTTTGTCCGGGGGCAATGGACATGCCTTGTTGCGATAAATTCTCCTTCTGTGATATCATCCATTATATGGCCCTGATAAGCGCCTTCACTAAGCCTTTTTTCAATTCGCGGAAAATATGCTTTAGGGAGGAACACCGGCATGTGGACGGTTATCTATATTGCCCCCACCGAGAAAATTGCGGACCGCATCAAGAACAGACTGACGGAAGAAGGATTTCTGGTACAAGTCCGTTCCATCAACATGACCAAGAATCAATATGAGATACTGGTCCCTGAAGGCGAGCTGCTGGATGTGCAGGAGGTGCTCAACACCATTTTGCCCCAGCGCGGATATTGACGGCCTACTAGTTACAAGCTGAAGGGCCTGCGGCTTAAGGCATGCCTAGGCGATATCAGGCTGAGAGGTGTATTGCGTGCCAATAAAGGATATCTTCCAAAAAAAGAAATATGCGACTGTCCCGTCTGAACGTACCAAGCGCGAGATTCCTGAAGGACTCATGCATAAATGCGGCAAGTGCGGCAAAATCCAAACCTCCATTGAGCTGGACAAAAATCTGAAGGTTTGCACCAGCTGCGGCCACCATTTTATCCTGAGCGCGCTGGAGCGGATCCAGATGGTGATGGATGAAGGCCGGTTATTTGAATATGACAGCGAGCTAACGGCCGAAGATCCCCTGGAATTTCCGGGTTATGCAGCCAAGCTGGAGGCGGCCCGGGAGAAAACAGGCTACAATGAGGCCATTATTACCGGCGAAGGAACCATTGGCGGTTACCCCATCGTGGTAGGCGTGATGACCTTCGAATTTTTTGGCGGGTCCATGGGCGGGGCTGTGGGTGAAAAGATTGTCCGTGCCATTGAAGCGGCCATCCAGAAAAAATATCCCCTTGTGCTTTTCTCCACCTCGGGCGGCGCCCGGATGCAGGAGAGCCTTCTGTCCTTAATGCAGATGGCCAAAACCAGCGCGGCCTTGGCCAAACTGTCGGAGAAGGGGGGACTTTATATCTCGGTGTTGACCGATCCCACCTACGGAGGCGTTTCGGCCAGCTTTGCCATGCTTGGGGATCTCATTCTCGCAGAGCCCGGCGCCAATATCGGATTTGCCGGAAAGCGGGTTATCGAGCAGACCATCCGCCAGAAGCTCCCGGATAATTTCCAGACCTCCGAATTTAACCTGGAGCACGGTCAGCTGGATATGGTGGTTCACCGCAAGGAGCTCCGTTCTACTCTGACGAAGCTTCTGGACATGCATTCCCAGACTCCTTCCTCAGCTGCCCGCGGCACAGGAAGGAATTGACAGGATGGATTTGAACCGGAGGCCCTGATAACCTGTCCGGCTTAGGCCTGGACCAGGTTATTTCATGGTTAAGCCCATCTTTTGACGGCCGGCCTTAGGTCTGGACCAGGTTATTTCAGGACAGAAAGGAGGGGTTGCGGTTGGCAAGTGAATTGCCCTATGAGCAGCCTCTTGCGGAACTGAGGGGCAAAATCGAGGAGCTGAAGAAATTCGGCCAGGATAAAGGCATCGATTTCTCTGATGAAATCGGCCGGCTGGAGGAGCGCTACGCCCGGCTTGCCCAAGAGGTGTATGCGGAGCTAAAGGTCCACGAAAAGATCCAGATTGTGAAAACCCCCCAGCGTCCAACGACCATTGAGTATATTCAGACCATCTTCACCGACTTCATGGAGCTGCATGGCGACCGCCTGTTCGGAGACGATCTGGCGATTATCGGAGGTTTGGCCAAGCTTAACGGCGTGCCAGTAACCGTGATGGGCCACCAGAAGGGGAAGGATACCAAAGACAACATCGCCCGGAATTTCGGGATGCCCCATCCCGAGGGTTTCCGCAAGGCGCTGCGTCTGATGCGCCAAGCGGATAAATTCCGCCGGCCCATCATTACCTTCATCGACGTGACGGGAGCTTATCCCGGGGCGGCAGCGGAGGAGCGTGGCCAATCCGAAGCCATCGCCCGTAACTTGATGGAGATGTCGGCTCTGGGTGTGCCTGTCATTTGTGTGGTGATCGGCGAAGGAGGAAGCGGCGGTGCGCTGGCTCTGGGAGTCGGTAACCGGGTGCTGATGCTGGAGCATGCCATCTATTCCGTTATTTCGCCGGAAGGGGCGGCCTCCATCCTGTTTAAGGATTCGGCCAAGGCCCCCCAGGCTGCGGAGGCCATGAAGATCACCGCCCAGGATATTCTGCAGCTGAAGCTGATCGACGAGATTGTGCCGGAGCCGCCTGGCGGCGCCCACAAAAACCTCGAGCAGCAGGCTGCCACGCTCAAGTCGAGCCTATGGTCGCATCTGCAGGAGCTGCAGCAGCTGTCTAGCGACGAGCTGCGGGAGGACCGTTACCGCAAGTTCCGTTCCTTCGGAGCGTACCGTGTCCCTCAGCGTTCCCTGATTTCTGCGCAATCTGACCCTGCAAAAGGGTAATGTTTTGTCAGAATGGGTAAGATTATAGAGGGTGATGCGGAATTCTATGACAAACATCATAGGCTTCCCTCTCCGCTATAAGGTATTTTAAGTGATGGTAGTTGGGATCCCTTACGGGTTTCATACAAATATCCAGGCAATTCGGATACATAAATTTTAGGAGGAACATTAAACCATGCGTAAAACGAAGATTGTCTGTACTATCGGTCCTGCTAGTGAATCCGTTGAAAACCTGACCAAACTGGTCAACGCCGGAATGAATGTTATGCGTCTGAACTTCTCCCACGGCGATTTCGAAGAGCATGGCGGCCGTATCAAGAATATCCGCGAAGTTACGAAGAATACAGGCAAGAATGTGGCGATCCTGCTGGACACCAAAGGTCCGGAAATCCGCACAGGCAAGCTGAAGGTTGAGCCTATCGAGCTGGTTCAAGATGAAACCATCATCCTGACCACTGAAGAAATTCTTGGCGACAAAGACCGCATCTCCATCACATATGACAACCTGCCTAACGACGTATCTGTTGGTTCCACCATCCTGATCGACGACGGTTTGATCGGTTTGACCGTTACTGACATCAAGGGCACTGAAATTCATTGCCACATCGTTAACGGCGGCACCATCAAGAGCAAAAGAGGCGTAAACGTTCCGGGCGTGAAGATCACCCTGCCCGGCATCACCGAGAAGGATGCTAACGATATCGTATTCGGTATCGAACAAGGCGTTGACTTCATCGCCGCTTCCTTCGTGCGTAAAGCAAGTGACGTTCTGGAAATCCGTGAGCTGCTCGAAAAGCACAATGCCAGCCACATCCAAATCATCTCCAAGATCGAAAACCAAGAAGGCGTGGACAACCTGGACGAAATCCTGGAAGTATCCGACGGCCTGATGGTTGCCCGCGGCGACCTGGGTGTAGAAATCCCGGCTGAAGAAGTACCGCTGGTACAAAAAGCCATGATCAAAAAATGTAACCGCGTTGGTAAGCCGGTTATCACCGCTACCCAAATGCTGGATTCCATGCAACGCAACCCGCGTCCGACCCGTGCGGAAGCAAGTGACGTAGCTAACGCTATCTTCGACGGCACTGACGCTATCATGCTGTCCGGCGAAAGCGCCGCTGGTAAATATCCGGAAGAATCCGTAAAGACCATGGCCCGTATCGCTGAGCGCGCTGAGTCCGCTCTGGAGTATCGCGAAATCTTCCTGAAGCAATCCCAAGCTCAACAAACCTCCGTTACCGAAGCCATCAGCCAAGCAGTTGCCAATTCTGCTCTGGACCTGGATGCCAAGGCAATCGTAACCGCCACCGAAAGCGGCTATACCGCTCGTATGGTGTCCAAGTACCGTCCTAAGGCTCCGATCATTGCCGTTACCACCAACCCGCAAGTGATCCGCCGCCTGATGCTGATCTGGGGTGTTATTCCGGTTCTGGGCAAGGAAGCTGCCAACACCGACGAAATGATCGAACAAGCTATCGACAGCAGCGTAAACGCAGGTCTGGTTAACGTAGGCGACCTGGTTGTGATCACTGCAGGTGTACCGGTAGGCCGCACCGGCACTACCAACCTGATCAAGGTTCACCATGTTGGTGAAATGATCGCCAAGGGCCAAGGCATCGGCACCCTGAATGCTACCGGCAAAGTGGTAACTGCCCGCACTGCGGAAGAAGCCAACGCCAAAGCAACTCAAGGCTGCATCCTGGTTACCGTTACTACCGACAAGGAATATATGCCTGCTTTCGAAAAAGCGGCTGCTGTCATCACTGAAGTGGGCGGCATCACCTCCCACGCAGCAGTAGTGGGCCTGAGCCTGGGCATTCCGGTAATCGTAGGTGTGGAAGGCGCATTGTCCAAGCTGTCCGACGGCACTGACGCTTCCGTATACGCTGAGCTGGGTGTAATCTACTCCGGCAAAGCTAAGGTTCTGTAAGTTTAATTTAATGAGATAACTTGTGTTTGAAACCAGAAAGCCAAGCGTACTCTGTTGCGCGTGGCTTTCTGGTTTTTCTGTATGCGCAAAATGGGTTTGGCGAGGCGATTCTAACGGAAGCTGGAGCCCTTATATCGCCAAAAAGAGGGGGTTCCAAAATCTAACGGAAGCAGGTGCGCTTATTTCGCCAAAACCAGGCTTGGAGCGAGCAGTTTGACCCCAATAGCGGCTGTGGCTGCCGTTACAATTTTCAAGCCTGTATTTTGGAGGAAATAACGTCTCTGGCCGCCGTTAGATTTTCCCAGGACTGCTTAAGGACCCCGCAGTTGATCTCCACAGAGATTTAGGGCGCTCACACGTCCACTAAGAGTCCCTTGCAGCCGGTTCGTTTCAACAATGGCGCACAGTTTGGTATACTGGAGATATGACCGATTCATCCTATCTTCACGCAAGTGCATCACAATCCCAGAAAAGAGGCGGTTTTCTATGTTATATTCCAACATCCTGCTTGCTTACGACGGGTCCAAGGCATCCACCAAGGCGTTCCAGCATGCCGTAGCATTGGCCAAGCTATCGCCGGGAACCAAACTTCATGTGGTGCATGTATATGCCTTCCCGCGGCTGTATATCGGTGAGGCACTGGCGCCTATCCCTGCATCCGTCAACAAGGAAGTGTATGATGTGGCCGTGGAAACCTCGGAGAAGGCGGCACAGCTCTTGAAGGAGTCCGGCGTGGAAGGCACTGTGGAGTTGATCCAGGGGGGCGCGGCAGAGACCATTCTGGACTATGCCAAAACTCACAGCTGCGATGTGATTGTCATCGGCAGCCGCGGTTTGGGCGGAATCCGTGAATTTGTTCTGGGCAGCGTCAGCCACAATGTGGTCCAGCATTCCGTTGTCCCTGTACTGGTTATCAAGTAAGGAGACGACTTCAACATGCCGCTTATTTTTACACATAAACTCCGTGTCCGCTATGCGGAAACGGATCAGATGGGGGTTGTCTACCATGCCCGCTATCTGGATTGGCTGGAGATCGGACGGACGGAGATGCTCCGGGAGCAGGGGATGGTGTACCGTTCATTAGAGGAGCAGTATGGGCTGCTCTTGCCGGTGGTGGATGTCAGCATCCAATATTTGAAGCCGGCCCGGTATGATGACGAGGTGCTGGTCACCACCAGAATAGACCTTGCAAGCAATGTCAGACTGGAATGCTCCTACGAAATCCGGCGGGTCCAGGACAATGAGCTGCTGGTCACCGCCGCTACCAAACATGTTTGGGTGAACCGGCAATGGCGTCCGGCCAGAATCGACCGGGCTTGTCCGCAGCTGTATGCCCTCCTGACGCAGGCGGCAGCGGAACACTAAGAGACTGCGACGAAATAAGCATATGCTTACGAAGTGGCGTTTGCTTAGCAAACGCTCAAGTACCGCTAATTTGCTGACAAAACTCCCTGAGGGCTTTCCTAAAGGAAAGCCGGCTTCGTAAGCACCAGCTAACCGTGGAGATTTTGTCAGCAAAAGCGGGTACTAATTTCCTCGCAGCTCTTAACAATGAAGGAGGAACCATCATGCTGCGATGGGTGCTGGCACTGTTCATACTGATTCCGGCGCTGGAGCTGGTCCTGCTGATTCAGACCGGCAAATGGATCGGGGCGTGGGCCACCCTTGCGCTCCTCATTCTCAGCGGCTTGTTTGGAGCGTACATGGCCAAGCGGGAAGGGAAGCGGGTATGGGACTATGCCCAATTCAAACTGGCCAAAGGCGAGCTGCCTACGGACAGCATCCTGGACGGAATCTGCATCTTCATCGGCGGAGCGCTGCTTTTGCTGCCCGGTTTTTTGTCGGACATCGCCGGCCTGCTCCTGCTTCTTCCTCTGACCCGCGGCATCGCCAAGCTGTTGGTGCTCCGGTACATTACCAAGAGGATCGGCCAGGGGAAAATCATCCTGTTCCGCAGATAACAGCTGCCCTTACAAGCAAACAAAGGCCGGATATCCGTGGGGATGTCCGGCTCTATGCTTGTGAAAGCTATGTATACCTTTTTTGCTCCGGCTAAACGGGATCCTTGCCTTTAACAATATACCGCCACACATCCCGGAAGATGCCGGCCCGGTGGAAGGTGGCCAACAGGATCAGGGTGACAGGCCCGATAATCAATCCCAGGAAGCCGAACAGCTTCAACCCTACATACATGGAAATCAGCGTCGGAAGGGGATCAAGGCCGATGCTGGTGGCCAGCACCTTAGGCTCCAGAATTTGTCGGGCGACCACGATGATGCCATATAGGATCGTCAGTCCGATGCCCATATAAAAATCCTTTTGGATAAACTCCACGATGATCCACGGCACCATAACGGCCCCGGTTCCCAAATATGGCATCAGATCCACCAAACCGATGAGAAGACCGATGGTTATGGCATATTTCACCCGAAGCACCAGCAATCCCACAATAACGAACACAGCGGTTATGGAGATCAGAATCAACTGGGCCCGCAGGTACCCGAATAGGGCCTTCTGAAGATTGGTCCAGACGATTACGGTGGGCTTCACGATAAAGTCCGGGGATACTGCCTTCATCTTGGCCCTGAGCTTATCCCAGTCCTTGCTGATGAAGAAGGCAGCCAACAGTGCGATAATGATGATGGTGGCTAGACCGGGCAGGCTGGTCAACAGGGCCACAATGCTGTCCAGAATGAATTTCACCATGTAGGAGACAAAATCCGTAACTGTTTTGCCCGAGGACGTCAAATTGGAATTGATGGTGTCCTTGTAAACCGGATTCTGGTTGTAAATATCCATGATGTTGGTGATGTAATTCTGGATGCGGTCAGAGTTGATATAATCCGTAAAGAAGGTTTTCCAGGAGTTCAGATTGCTCTGGATAATCAGGGACAAATCGTTGATTTCCAGGACTATCTTGGTGACGGCCAGCGTGATGGAGCCGGCGGTGATGCCGAGGAACAGAATCAGGGCCAGGGTAACGGCCAGCCAGCGGGGCATCTTGGTATCCCGCTCCATCACGTTCACGAAGGGATTCATCATGTAAGCAATGACCCATCCCACAAGGAAGGGAATAATCAGAGGCGTGATAAAGAAAACGCCCAAGATGGCCGCTGTCAGCAATAAGGCGACCCACAACCCCCGTAGCAGCTGTGCCAGCAGCCTTCGATCCATAACGGTTTCATCCTTTCAGCAGTTGGCGGCATTTTTTTCATAGGACCTTTGTTATATTGTACCATGCAACCGATTTTACCTGCAAAATTTACAAAACGTTTACAATACGTTAAGGCCAGGCTAACAAATGTAAAAGATAATGAAACTATGAATGAGGAGTAACCTCTTCAATGAACAAAGGTCAAACACAAAATGGAGGCATTATAATGACCACCAAAAGTCCGGCATCCAATTACATAAACCGTGATTTGAGCTGGATTGAATTTAACTGGAGAGTGCTGCAGGAAGCCCAGGACAGCTCCCTGCCTTTATTGGAACGGGCCAAGTTCCTGTCCATCGTTTCGTCCAATCTGGACGAGTTTATGAGCGTACGGGTAGCGGGTCTTCAAGACCAGATGAAGGCCAATTATATCAAAAAGGACTTTTCCGGCTATTTGCCTGAGGGTTTGCTGAAGCGCGTCATGAAGCGCACCTACCGGATGGTGGCGGAGCAGTACAAAACCTACCGCGAAATTCTGCGGCTGTTCAGCAAGGAAGGCATTTTATTAAGCGAGTACGAAGATTTGAATGTCACCCACAAAAAAGCGATGGACCAGTATTTTCACGAAATTATCTATCCCGTACTTACTCCCATGGCAGTGGACCAATCCCGCCCATTCCCTCTGGTACATACTCAATCCTTGTATCTGGCTGTAGTGTTGACCAAGGAGGGGATGGAGCCGGAGGATGAGCCGTTTTTTGCTATAGTCCAGGTGCCGTCCAACCTGAACCGCTGTATCTCTATCTCCCCACGGGGAAACAGCAAAAAGCATGAATTTATTCTGATGGAGGATCTGATCCGGGTCCATATCCATACGTTGTTTTCCGGCTACACGCCTGTGGCGGTACACAGCTTCCGGCTGACCCGCAATGCGGACCTGACCCTGAACGAGGAAGGGGCGGAGGATCTTCTGGAGGAGATCGAGAAGGAGCTCCGGCGCAGGCGTTGGGGTGCCCCTGTGCGTCTGGAAGTGGATAAGGGGATGCATCCGTACGCGCTGGAAATGCTGCGTGAGGAATTCGAAATCGAGGATAATGTATTCGAGATCGACGGTCCCGTGGATCTGACCTTCCTGATGCGGCTGCAGGGGAGCTTGGAGGGATTTCAGCATCTGCGGTATCCGGCACTCGAGCCGTATTATCCCCGGGAGCTAGATGAGGATGACGCCTTCGAGGTGCTCCGACGCAAGGATGTGCTGGTTTACCATCCTTACGAGTCCTTCGAGGCGGTAACGGATTTTATTGTGCAGGCGGCGGAGGACCCCAAGGTGCTGGCGATCAAAATGACCCTGTACAGGGTCAGCGGTCATTCCCTGCTGGTGCAGGCTTTGGCCCAAGCGGCGGAATCCGGCAAGCAGGTCACGGTTGTAGTAGAGCTGAAGGCCAGATTTGACGAGGAACGCAACATTGCATGGGCGCGGAAGCTGGAAAAAGCGGGCTGCCACGTGGTCTACGGGCTCATCGGCCTCAAAACCCACGCCAAGGTGACCCTGGTGGTGCGGCAGGAAAATAACTCTCTACGCCGTTACGTCCATGTGGGCACCGGGAATTATAACGATAATACCGCCCGTTTGTACACGGATGTGGGAATTTTTACATCCAACGCCTTGATCGGGGAGGATGCCTCCATTCTCTTCAATGAAATTACCGGCTACTCCACACCCAAGCATATGCAGGCTTTGTGTGTGGCCCCCACTAACCTGAAGAACAAGCTGATCGAGCTGTTTCGCCGGGAGGCCGAACATGCCAAAGCCGGCAGACCGGCGCGCATCATCGCCAAAATGAACTCCCTGTCCCATCAGGAAACGGTGGACGAGCTGTACGCAGCCTCCCAAACGGGAGTCAAGGTAGACCTTATTGTCCGCGGCGTCTGCTGCCTGCGTCCGGGAGTGGCGGGATTAAGCGAGAATATTACGGTGCGGAGCATTGTGGACCGTTTTCTGGAGCATTCGCGGATCATCTATTTTGAAAATGGCGGGGAGCCGGAGGTGTATATTTCCAGTGCGGACTGGATGAGCCGGAACCTGACCCGCCGGGTGGAGCTGCTTTGCCCGGTATTGGACGAGGCCAACAAACGGGCGTTGATCAACATGCTTCAGCTGTCGCTGAATGACAATGTGAAGGCCAGGGTGCTCCAATCCAACGGTATGTATGAAAACAGGCAGCCCGGAGAGGAGCCCGAGCTGCGCAGTCAGTTCGAAGCTATGAAGGTTGCGGTGTGGAAAAATCGGGGGTTGTCTGAATTTCCGGAACAAGACTCCACACCTTCTTGAATTCCTTGGTAATGGCGCCGGTTTCCCGGATCTCAATACCGGGGTGATGGGTGCATTCCAGCTGCAGCCGGATGGCACCGGTGCGGGCAATGGCTGTCAGCCGCCGTACCGGCTGGGTTTCGCTGCGGTCGAGAGCTACAGCCAGCTGCAGCAAGGACCCCAAGCGCTCCACCAACAGACAATCGGATTCAGTCAGAATGTCCTTATGTTCGAGGAATAGCTGACGGGTCCGGTTTTTGTTTTTGTAGGAGGCGATCATGGCGCAGATCAGCACCTCCCGGTGGGTCAGCCCGTACAGGCGGGAATGGGCGATGAGATAAAAGGTATGTTTGGGATAATCGTAGTAAAATATGGTGATGCCGATCCGGTACAGCAGACTTGCTACATGAAGATAGGCTCTCGACCGGATGCTCAGGTGGTGCAGATCCTGCAGGTCGTCGAAGAGCTTCAGGGCCAGCCGGTTCACCTGCTCCACATGGAGAAGGGACACGGACGGATGCAAGGCCAGCAGGTTGCGGACGCTGTGCTCCAGCACATTGGAGAACTGGGCTTGTCCGGGATTCAGCACATCATAAAAGAGTCCGTCCCGCAGGCCGCTGCCGCTGACCATATAGTGGGAGGCGCCGGAATAATCGAATACGGTCTGAAGGATCAGCATTCCAGGTACGATAATATCGGCACGGCTTCCGGTCATACCGTCCACCTTCTTCCGCTTCTCCGGCGGCATGGTGGACAATGCAGCGAGCAGCTGCTCCACAGTCCCTTTTTCCATTTGATACTGGTGGGCCAGGGGGAGGGAATACTTGCGTGCTCTCTGGTCCAGCTTGCCCAAGGTCCGGATGGTTCCGCCCAGACCGATCAGGGGCAGCCCCTGATGGCCCTTGATCCAGGGCTCCTTTTCCAGAGCGGCCAGAACCATGTGGCGGATTTTCGCTGCGGTATCGGCATCGGCCACACCGTCCTTGGTGAACCGTTTGGTGGTGTTGACGGAGCCGAAGGGGAAGGACACGCTATGGATCAGCGACCGGCCCAGGAACAGGGACACCTCGGTGCTGCCGCCCCCGATATCTATCAGCAGGCCGTCCTGAATATCCATGGAATTGATCATGCCCAAAAATCCGTAGCGGGCTTCCATCTCACCGGACAGAATCTCCACTTCGATGCCGGTTTCCTTTTTCAAAATGGCGACGATCTCTCCGGAATTGGAAGCGTTGCGGATGGCCGCGGTAGCCACAGCCCGGATTTTGTCGGTATGGTGAGCCTGGCATAGGGTTCTGAAATGGTTAAGGATGTGGACAATGCCCATGGCATCCTCCGGCTTGAGGGAACCGTCCTGGCGGATTTTTTCGCTGAGGCGGGCGGATTCCTTGCTCTCATCGATGACCCGGTAGGCGTCCTTGCCGGATACTTCATAAATCACAAGCCGGACCGAGTTGGATCCGATATCGATAATGCCGATGCGGCTGGTTGTTTCCATCATGATGAGCCCTTTCTTTTTTTTCAACTATTGTAACACAGACTGCGGGGGTGTGTTCGGCAAACGCTGTATTTTGCGGAGTAAATCAATCTTCCTCCAGGTTCGCACATTGCAGCCTGCTTTAGCGGAACAGCTTAGAAGCAAGCGCAGGAACCCGGCGCAGCTTCCAGCAGGCCGCGACTCCAACGGACAGAGAGTCCGCTATTACGAGAAAAAGGGGTCTTTTCTCATTGTTGCGGACTCAGCAGCCGTTATATCGGCGAATATTCCGCATACGGACGTATTTTATGGGAAATAGCGTAGCCTGTGTCCGCGAAAAGAATAAAAGCGCCGATTTCGGAAAAATAAAGGCTTCACTGTCCGCATCAAGACAAATTCCTCCGGGAGCTTTCAAAACTCCTGAGATTTCGATAAAAAACTCCAATCACTTTAGGATTACCATAAAAATCTTTTTTGTACCGATAAGTATCTTTCATTTCATAATTTGTTCACATATATCCAAGAAAATGTTATTATAGATATACCAACACATGATAAAACTTTGTTATGATATTCACATACCACTGCTAAAGGAGAGAGATACGATGACGGCAACCAAAGGTTTGGAAGGTATCGTAGCCACCACGTCCTCCATCAGTTCTATTATTGACGGTGTATTAACATACCGGGGCATCGACATTGATGAGCTGGCAGAGCATGCTTCCTTCGAAGAAGTGGTCTACCTGCTGTGGTTCGGCAAGCTTCCCACGGAGACCGAGCTGGCCCAGCTTAAGGATAATCTTAGCAAGAACGCGGCGGTGCCCGATGCCGTTATTGAACAGCTCCGGCTGGCTCCCAAGGATGCCAATGCCATGGCTGTACTCCGTACCGCCATCTCCGCTCTCTCCTTATATGATCCGGAAGCCGCTGATATGAGCGTAGCCTCCAATGTACAGAAGGCTATCAAGCTGCAAGCCCAGGTTGCCACCATTATTGCCGCATTTGCCCGTATCCGCCAAGGGCTGGACCCGGTAGCACCCAAGGAAAGCGCCTCCATTGCGGAGAACTTCCTGTACATGCTCACCGGCGAGCAGCCTGACCCTATAGCAGTGGAGGCTCTCGACAAGGCGCTGGTGCTGCATGCGGACCATGAGCTGAATGCATCTACCTTCGCAGCCCGTGTAACCGTTGCCACCCTGTCCGATATTTATTCCGGAGTCACCTCTGCCATTGGAGCCCTGAAGGGTCCGCTGCACGGCGGAGCCAATGAGGCCGTTATGGAAATGCTGGAGGAAATCGGAAGCTTCGAAGCTGTGGAAACCTATGTGAACAGAAAGCTGGACAACAAGGAGAAGCTGATGGGTTTTGGCCACCGGGTGTACAAAAACGGTGATCCCCGCGCCAAACATCTGCAGAAGATGTCCCATGAGCTGGGCAAGTTGACCGGCGACCTGAAGTGGTATAATATGTCCGTGAAGATTGATGATATGGTCGTTTCCGAAAAGGGCCTCAAGCCCAATGTGGATTTCTATTCCGCATCCGTCTACACCACGCTGGGGATTCCGAGAGATCTGTTCACGCCGATCTTCGCCATTAGCCGTATGTCCGGCTGGACCGCCCATATTCTGGAGCAGTTCGAGAACAACCGCCTGATCCGTCCCCGTGCCGAATACGTAGGGCCGGTGGGGCAATCCTATGTCCCCATGGAAAATCGGTAAGGATAAGAAATCATACCAGCACTTATAAATTTCATATGTTTACCACGAACGGGCGCCGGAGAGCCGCAAGCTTGCCTTTTGGCACCCGTTCTTGAAGTCCATAGACATTTTTTTGGGATCCATCATCTTATAGCCGGGAGGTTTACCATGCCACAATTCGAACAATATTCCTTGCCTGTCGAGGGCCAGCCGATTACAATTGATAACGGCAAACTGAACGTGCCCAACAATCCTATCATTCCGTTTATTGAAGGGGACGGCACCGGTCCCGATATTTGGGCAGCTTCCAAGCGTGTCCTGGATGCGGCTGTGGAGAAGGCATACGGCGGCGAGAAGAAGATTGCCTGGTATGAGGTGTATGCCGGCGAAAAGGCGTTTAACCAATTCAACAGCTGGCTGCCCAACGACACCCTGACCGCAGTCCGTGAATACATAGTGGCCATTAAGGGGCCGCTGACCACTCCCATCGGTGGAGGCATCCGTTCCCTGAACGTAGCCCTCCGCCAGGAGCTGGATCTGTACGTGTGCTCCCGTCCGGTGCGGTATTTCGATGGTGTTCCCTCCCCTGTGAAGCATCCCGAGCTGGTGGATATGGTGATCTTCCGGGAAAATACGGAGGACATCTATGCCGGCATCGAGTGGGCCGAAGGCTCCGCCGAGGTGAAGAAGGTTATCGAATTCCTTCAGAATGAAATGGGCGTGAAGAAAATCCGCTTCCCGGAAACCTCCGGAATCGGCATCAAGCCTGTATCCAAGGAGGGCTCCGAACGCCTGATCCGCGCAGCTATCGAATATGCCATTCAGCATAACCGCAAGTCCGTGACGCTGGTGCATAAGGGCAATATTATGAAGTTTACGGAAGGCGCCTTCAAGAACTGGGGTTACGAGCTGGCAGAGCGGGAATTCGGCGACAAAACCTTTACCTGGGACCAATACGACCGGATCAAAGCAGCAGAAGGCACAGACGCCGCCAATAAGGCACAGAAGGAAGCGGAGGCTGCTGGCAAGATCATCGTGAAGGATGCCATTGCCGACATCGCCTTGCAGCAGGTTCTGACCCGTCCCAAGGAATTCGAAGTCATCGCCACACTGAATTTGAACGGCGACTACCTCTCCGACGCCTTGGCCGCCCAGGTGGGAGGCATCGGCATTGCCCCCGGCGCCAACATCAACTATGTGACCGGCCATGCCATCTTCGAAGCCACCCACGGCACAGCGCCCAAGTATGCGGGGCTTGATGTGGTGAACCCCGGCTCCGTGATCCTCTCCGGTGTAATGATGCTGGAGCATCTGGGCTGGCAGGAAGCCGCAGATCTGATTTACAAGGGATTGGAAACCGCCATCAACAACAAAACGGTTACCTATGACTTCGCCCGTCTGATGGAAGGCGCAACAGAAGTGAAGTGCTCGGCCTTCGCCGATGAGATTATTGGACATATGTAAAACGATCCCCCAAAAGTGATGTTAAGCAGAGAGGCCTAATCAGGTACTTTTGGGGGAGCCCCCGGAAATTCGAAAGCGCCCAATTAAGAGATCTTTAGGAGGACATAAATATGCCCCTGACACGCAAAAAAATTACCGTTGTGGGCGCCGGCTTTACCGGTGCCACCACAGCGCTGCTTTTGGCCCAAAAAGAGCTTGGCGATGTTGTCCTGCTGGATATCCCCCAATTGGAGAATCCCACCAAGGGCAAGGCACTGGATATGCTGGAGGCGGGTCCTGTTCAAGGCTTCGACGCCACCATTACCGGCACCAGCAGCTATGAGGATGCCGAGGGTTCGGATATCGTCATCATTACCGCAGGCGTGGCCCGCAAGCCGGGGATGAGCCGAGATGATCTGGTGAGCATCAATGCGGGTATCGTCCGCTCCGTCTGCGAAAACATCAAGCGGGTTGCTCCGGATTCCATCGTTATTCTGCTGTCCAACCCGGTAGACGCCATGACCTATGTAGCCTACCATACCCTGGGTTTCCCCAAGAACCGGGTCATTGGCCAATCCGGCGTGCTGGATACCGCCCGTTTCTGCACCTTCGTATCCCAGGAGCTGAATGTGTCTGTTGAGGATGTCCGCGGCTTTGTGCTGGGCGGCCATGGCGATGATATGGTTCCCCTGGTCCGTTACTCCAGCGTTGGCGGCATTCCCCTGGAGGTCCTGCTGCCCAAGGAGCGAATTGACGCCATCGTGCAGCGCACCCGTGTGGGCGGTGGTGAAATCGTGAACCTGCTGGGCACCGGCAGCGCTTATTATGCGCCTGCCGCATCTCTGGTGCAGATGACCGAAGCCATCGTTAAGGACAAAAAACGGATTCTGCCATCCATCGCTCTTCTCGAGGGTGAGTACGGCTACGATCACCTGTTTATGGGTGTGCCTACTCTCTTGGGCGGCAACGGTATCGAACGGATTTATGAGCTGGAGCTGACAGTGGAAGAGAAGACTGCTCTGGACAAATCCGCCCAATCCGTGAAGAATGTGATTGCCGTGGTAAACGGCTAACCTCAGAAATACAGTATACGCATGGCGCTTTGCCTTCCTAGGGCGTGTCTGAAAACTCCGAGGGGCGCAGATTTTAGCGAATTTTCGTTCATGGCAAGGCACTTTTCCGCAGGCGTACCGGGGGTACGTCAAGGGAAAGTAACGCAGCAAGGGACGAAAAGGCGATGAAAGATGCCCTCAACGAGTTTTCAGACGCGCCCTAACTATGATGGGGGTAAAGCGCCTTTTACCCCTATTGGCCCTTGGGAGGAATGCTCATGACAGCAGTTGCCCTTATATCCGATGTGCATTCCAATGTTTTTGCGCTGGAGGCAGTGCTTGCAGACATAGACAAGCGGAGAATTACTCGTATTGTTAATTTGGGGGACAGCTTATACGGCCCTATGGACATACACGGCACCTATTCGCTGCTGCGCTCCCGCCCCATGCTTCATCTGCGGGGGAATTGCGACAGACTGCTGCTGCTTCCTCCAACTGTTAGTCCATCCACCATGGACCGGAACAGGCGGGAGCTTACGGCTGAGGAGCGGGCTTGGATTGAAGAGCTGCCGGAAACCGCGGAAGAAGAGGGGCTTTTTTTGTGTCATGGGACACCGGAATCCGATGAGATCTACCTTCTGGACAAGCTGGATCAGCATGGCTGCCATCCGCGTCCGCTTGAAGAACTGGTGTCAATGACGAATGGGGTGGTCCACCCGGTCATTGCCTGCGGCCACTCCCACCGGCCGGCAATTGTGTATTTGCCTAATGGCAAAACAGTGATTAATGCAGGAAGTGTTGGCTTGCCTGCTTATCATGATGATTTGCCCATCGATCACAAAATGGAATCCGGAACCCCTCATGCCAATTACACACTCGCTGTGCATGACCCCTCCGGTTGGCGGTTTGAGCAATTCTCAATTCCTTATGATTGGGAAGCGGCCGCGTCAATGGCGGATTTCAACGGAAGACCGGACTGGGCCCAAAGCATAAGGACAGGATTCGCGTAGAGTAAAAAGATTTACATACATGCAGGAAAAATTGCATGCCCGTCTCTGATCAAGTATACTACTGCTGGATATGTATGACAGGTCAGATAAACGCGGGTGGTCCGCGGAATGGAGGATGCATATGGATAAGGCATTTTTATTTTTGCATCTGGTGGCTTCCATCGGGATGGGATTTTATTTGCTGCTTCCCTTCTTGGTCGGGCGGCTGGCAGGACCGGCGGCGCAAAGCCAGGTGGGGTACGCGGGGCTTCTGGCATCCGCCAACAGAATCGGCATGTACCTGCTGGTGGTCCAGCTGTTAACCGGAGGATACCTTTTGCAGACTGCGGATTATTCCGTCCTGTGGATGGTCCTGATCGTGCTGGCCTTCCTGGCTGTGGCGGCTTTTACGGGCATGATGGCCAAGCCCCTCAAGCGGTATAAGGAAGCCGTGCAGCAAGGTCAAAACGGCAAGGCTGAATACGGCAAAATCCGCTTGTTCAGCAGCCTGGCAGGCGTTTGTTTCCTGATCATTATTTTCCTGATGAAGTTCCCGGAATTGTTTGTGTAGCACACTATAAAAACCCGCCTTCTGCTGACGTTGCGTCAGGGCAAGGCGGGTTTTGTTCGGAAACGGACACGGATTCCGCAGAGCAAGGGGACAATGCCGCTTCGCGCTCATACCGGAATTATCAGGTTTCCGTTCCGGAGTCGCTTTCGGTTGGCGGGTCGGTGGTGTAGGTGCCGGTGTCCGTATCCAGACGGATGGTGATGCCAAGAATCCGCTCCAGATCCTTGAGGAGAATATAGGAACGGCGGCCTTCCACATACAACGGTCTGTCCAGGGTGAATGCGGCATTGTCCGACAGCCGGGTGACCGATGCCTTGTCTGGGCTGAATTTGAACAGGGTTCCGTTATAGTTCATGCCCAGCTGGTTGTCGGCTTTGTCCTTGTACAGCTCACCGCCCAGCTGCTCCAGGGTTTCCCGGAGGGGCGCTTCTTCGCCGCGCGCATCCTTCACGGCAGTAACCCGCCGCATGATCATGTTATGCAGGGTTTCCGGCTGCACATAAGGGCTGCCAGCATTGAGGCGAGGCAGACGCATCGGATCGGAGCCGCGGGTCACGATCTTCGGCATTACCGTAAAGGCATACCGGACTCCGCCGTCCTGAACCGCCGTTATGGCTTCCGGGTTATAGATGCCGAAGGGATAGGCCATGGTATCGCCGCTTCCCGGCGCATACGAATCCAGCTTGGTCCGGCAAGTAACGGCGTCACCGGTGACGCGGGATTTGTACTCGGCATCCGTTTCCGTCCGTCCGTTCAGCTGGAGCCGGTGGGTCAGATAGGCCTTGCCGTTCTGCTTTTCATGCTGGCTGTCGGAATGGCTTTGGAGCTCGATGAAGCCCTTGCGTTTGCCCAGCTTGGTCAGCTCCTCCCGGTTCATGAAGGGAGTCGTCCCCTTCTGGGGATCATCGATGGTTCCGGTAATAACGAAGCTTACACCGGGAATATCCAGCTCCTGGAGTACCGGATACGCATTGGTGTAGAAGCTTTCATACCCGTCGTCGAAGGTAACCAGGACCGCATTGTCCGGGATGGCAGCCCCCTTCATATAAGCCTTGAATTCATCCAGGGAAATGAAGTTATAATGCCGGCTTTCCAAAAAGGATAACTGGTTGCGGAAGAGCTCAGTGCTGATGGTGCCGGGTCCCTTCACCGTATCGCTGACATGGTGGTACATGAGAACAGCAACCTGATCCTTATATAGAATATCCGGCTCGAAGGCGCTTAAGGAAGAGACGGCCATAGTGAGACCGAGACAGCATAACAGGCTGATGCGCAAAAAAAGCTTTTTCATGGTGGGGTGGTTCCCTTCTGCTTGAAATTGACACTTGTGCAGGAAGCTTCAATTGGGGTTAGCGGTTTCTTGGCCGAAATCGTATAATAACGGAAGAGACCCAGGTGAGACCATCATTATTATAGGCGTAAAAAGAGACATTGACAATGAGAGGAGAACTGCGTAGGATGAAGGATTTTCAAGAGAGCATCTACAAATTGATTGTGGAAACCTCCACCCGGCTTCCAGCCGATGTGCAAAGCCGGATTGAAGCCGCCAGACTCAAGGAGGATGAAGGCACCCGTTCGGCCCTCTCGCTGGCTACCATCACCGAAAACATCCGTATGGCCGACTGCAATGTCTCTCCCATTTGCCAGGATACCGGCATGCCCACCTTCATCATCCATGTCCCGGTGGGAGCCAACCAGATCATCATGAAGGCAGCGGTCCGCCAAGCTGTAGCCCAAGCCACACGGGACAGCATTCTGCGCACCAACTCCGTGGATTCCTTGACGGGAGCCAACAGCGGCGATAATCTGGGCCCGGGCACACCGGTGATTCATTTTGAACAGTGGGAAAAAGAAGAAATCGACGTCCGTCTGATCCTGAAGGGCGGCGGCTGTGAAAACAAAAATATTCAATACAGTCTGCCCTGTGAGGTAGAGGGGCTGGGTAAGGCTGGACGGGATCTGGACGGCATCCGCAAGTGCATTCTGCATGCGGTATACCAGGCGCAAGGCCAAGGCTGCAGCGCCGGTTTTATCGGAGTGGGGATTGGCGGGGACCGGACCACAGGCTACGAGCTGGCGAAGCACCAACTGTTCCGTCCGGTGGATGATGTGAACCCGATTGAGGACCTGGCCCGCCTCGAGGACTATATTATGGAGCATGCCAACACCTTGGGCATCGGCACCATGGGCTTCGGCGGCAACGTGACCCTTCTCGGCTGCAAGGTCGGAGTGATGAACCGGCTTCCGGCCAGCTTTTATGTATCTGTGGCGTATAACTGCTGGGCCTACCGGAGGCAAGGGGCTGTGCTGGATGCGGAGACGGGTGCCTTCAAAAAATGGGTGTATGAACCCTCCCCATCGGCAGCTGCTGTAGTGACGGAGTCCGATTCGCAGGAGAAGCAGGAGGGCGGTCGGGAGATTGTGCTGACCACGCCCATCTCGGAGGAGCAGATCCGCAGCCTGAGGGTAGGGGATGTGGTTATCGTTAACGGGCTGATCCATACAGGCCGGGATGCGCTGCATCACTATCTGATGGATCATGATTCACCGGTGGATCTGAATGGCTCCGTAATTTACCACTGTGGCCCTGTGATGAGTAAGGATGAGCAGGGGGAATGGCATGTGAAGGCGGCTGGGCCCACCACCAGCATCCGGGAGGAGCCGTACCAAGGGGATATTATGAAAAAATTCGGCATCCGCGCAGTGATCGGCAAAGGCGGCATGGGCCCGAAAACCCTTAAGGCGCTGCAGGAGCATGGCGGTGTGTATCTCAATGCCATCGGAGGCGCAGCCCAATTTTATGCCAAGTGCCTCAAGAAGGTGGAGGGTGTAGACTTCCTGAAGGAGTTTGGTGTGCCGGAGGCTATGTGGCATCTGCAATGTGAGGGTTTTGCGGCGATTGTGACTATGGATTCCCACGGGGGAAGTCTCCATGCCGAGGTGGACGAAAGCTCTGTTGACAAATTGGCCCGGTTAAAGGATAAGGTATTCTGACGATGCATAAATTCCGCTGGCGGCTTACCCTGATTTTTATTGTAATTATCGGCTGCTCCATGGTTTTGGCCGGAGTCTATATGGCGAAGCTGCTGGAAACCTCCTACAAGGATGCTCTTGTGATTAATATGGAGCGGGAGCTGAAGCTAATCATTGCCACTATCGACTGGAACCATGGCGGCAACGACGAGGAAAAGGAACGGTATTATACCGAGCAGGCGCGTCGGCTGAAGGATTCGGCGGCTGCCCGGATTACGGTGATCCGCACCGACGGCCGGGTTATCGGGGAATCCGATGAGGAGCCGGTCCAGATGAACAACCACCTGGACCGGGAGGAGGTCAAGCAGGCGCAGAAGGACGGGCTGGGCCATAGTGTGCGGTACAGCAAAACTCTGGGCCATAATATGCTCTATGTGGCCATGCCTATCGGCACCAGTGCCGACAACGCCGGGTATCTGCGTCTGGCGACAGATTTAAGGGATGTGGAGAATGCCGTCCATAAGCTGTGGCTGTTCCTGCTATTGGGGCTGGGCCTTCTGTTCCTGATTGCCGGGGGGATCAGCTTCCGGATTGCGTACGGGCTGACCCGTCCTTTTGACAAGATGATCCGGGTTGCCCGCCAGCTGTCCCATATGAATTACAAATCCCGTGTGCCTGTCCGCAGGAAGGATGAAATCGGGGACCTGGGTCATGCCATCAATACCATGGCGGACAGCCTGGAGCAGCAGATGAACCGGATTCTGGAGAATGAGGGCCGGATGAAGGCTGTGCTGGAGGGGCTGATCAACGGGGTGCTGATGATCGACAAGGACGGGCGGATTGCGCTCTTGAACCGCTCTGCGGAGAAGATTCTGGGCTTCCGCCAGGAGGAGCTGCTGGGGCGCCAGTACCAGCATGCCAATCTCGCACCGGAGCTGACGGAGCTGATCGCCATGTGCTTCGGCTCCATGGACCAAATCCGTGATGAGCGGACGCTGTATTTTCCGGAGGAGGTTTTGCTGGAGATCAACCTGCGGCCGATGGTCATCGGTGGCGAGGATTTTGCCGGAATTCTGATTGTCCTCCACGATATTACCGCTGTCCGCAGACTGGAACGGATGCGCAGCGAATTTGTGGCCAATGTTTCCCATGAACTGAAAACACCGGTGGCCTCGGTGAAGGGATTTGCGGAGACGCTGCTGGCCGGGGCCTTGAAGGATGAGGAGACGGCCAAGTCCTTCCTGCAGATCATCTATGACGAGAGCGAACGGTTGAACCGGCTGATCGGAGACATTCTGGATTTGTCCAAAATCGAGTCCAAACGGGTGCCGCTGCAGCTGTCCCCGGTCCATCTGAATAGCTTTATGGATCATACGCTGCAGATGCTGGCGCCGGAGGCGCAGAAGAAGAACATCGAGCTGAAGCTGCAGGTGGAGGAGGATCTGTACATGGAGGCGGACGAGGACCGGCTCCGGCAGATTATGATCAATCTGCTGTCCAACGGCATTTCGTATACGCCGGATGGCGGGAAAGTGAGCGTTACGGTACAGGCTATGAATGTGGTAAACGGTGAGGATCCGGAAAATATCCGTTTTGTGATTGCAGACACGGGCATCGGCATTCCCCGGAAGGATCTGCCGCGGATCTTCGAGCGTTTCTATCGCGTGGACAAGGCCCGCTCCCGGAGCTCGGGGGGGACCGGACTTGGCCTCTCCATCGTGAAGCATCTGGTGGAGCTGCATAAGGGGCATATTTCGGTGGAAAGCGAGGTCGGCGCCGGCAGCCGTTTCATTATCGAACTTCCGGTCCTCCATTGACAACAAAAAGGGACTGGACTTACAATTTGTATGACCCTTATCCGGGTCGGCCGTTTGCGCCTGCCGGATTGTGGACAAGACAGGCTGAAAATGAAGGTGGAGAAACCCTTGGCCCATAGTATATTGGTAATTGAAGATGAACCGACGCTGTCCCGCTTGCTGTCCTACAATTTAGCCCAGGAGAAGTATGTGGTGAAAGTTGTAGATCATGGGGGAGAGGGACTGCAGGAGGCGCTCCGGCATCCCTACGACTTGATTATTCTGGATATTATGCTTCCGGGCATGAACGGCTTCGAGGTATTGTCGAAGCTCCGTCAGAAGGAATGCCGGACGCCGGTGATTATCCTGACGGCACGGAATGCCGAGGAGGAGGTTGTCCAGGGTCTCAAAAGCGGCGCCGATGATTACATCACGAAACCCTTCGGCGTGGCGGAGCTGCTGGCGCGGGTTGCGGCTGTGCTGCGGCGCACCGGACCGGAGGACAGCCGGCAGGAAGCGGCGGAGGAAGGCACGGACCGGGTGATCGTGGCCGGGGATTTGAAGATTTATCCGGAGCGCTACGAGGTGAAGCTGAACGGGGAGCCGATCCCGCTGCGGCCGAAGGAATTCGAGGTGCTGCTCTATCTGGTACAGCGTCCGGGTGTAGTCGTGACGCGGGATGACCTAATGAATATCGTATGGGGCTTCGATTATATCGGCGGCCAGCGGACGGTGGACGTCCATGTGAGCTCGCTGCGCAAGAAGCTGGAGATGAACCAGCAGTCCGTCCAAATCGACGCCATCCGCGGCGTTGGCTACAAGCTCATTACCAAAGGAAGCCGCTCCTGATCCGACAGGACGGCTTCCTTTGGTTTTGGGTGGCGAGCCTACGCGTATGGCGGGAGGGAAGCAACGCGTGGCCGCGAGGGTGAGACCGCGTGGCCACGCGTTGACCGCGGCGGGGCCGTTGTGGCTAACGGCCTCCCCTTTACTTTAACCACCCTTATCCAGCAAAAGTGCATCTATTTTGCTGGAGTTCCGCCTCTTCCTGCACTCCAAATGCAAAAGTGCAGCTATTTTCCGCCGAAGGCTCCATCTTGCACCCATCTGACGAAAATAACTGCACTTTTGCAGGATAGACCATAAAAACGAAGGTTTGCTTACCCAATAAATGCACTTTTGCATTTCGAAGAGGTTGAGCGGCAGGGACCAGGTTGGGAAGGAGTGCCCCTCAAATCTGCTTCGCAGATTTCGAGGCTTCCGCAACCTATCCAGCCTGCGGCATAGACCAGGTTGGGAAGTTAACCCATTTTCTTCCGGTACTCATTGGGAGAGCATTGGTTGTACTTTTTGAACACCTTGTAGAAATGCGCCATATTGGGCATGCCGATGCTGTCCGCCACCTGGGTGACACTTACGTCCTGGGTGAGCAGCATTCGCTCGGCTTTTTTGATCTTCTTGAAGTTGACGTATTCCAGGAAGGACATCCCCATGACCTTTTTGAAGTATTTAACAAAATAATAGTAGCTGACGTTAGCGATCCGGCAGACCTCTTCCACCTGAATCCGATTCTCCAGATTTTCCTCCACATAATCCAGCACCGGCTTCAGCCGGGTCATATCCCCGCGTTCCTTCAAGCGGATCAGCTGCCGGGTGTCATTGCGCAGCAGTGCCAGCATAATGGACTTCACCTGGAGGCTGGCAGCCATTTCGTAGCCCTCCCGCTTTTCCTGCACCTCATGCAGAATCTCCTTCACCGATTCCAGCGCCTGGCGGGCCACGTCCGGATGCTCCTCGAAGATGTAATTGAGCTTATGCAGCGCAAACCCCGGCTGTGAAATAGAGCGGAAGTAGTTCAGCGTGCTATTCTCCACAAATTGCTCGATATCGAATTGGAGCACGATATATTTCAGCCCGTACTGCTGGTAGCAGCGGTCCTTATGCAGCTCCTTGGCACCGATGATAATCACATCGCCGCCCTCCAGGACATACTGCGACTCCTCCACGTTGACGTCAAGGCGTCCTTCCAGGATGCAGAGAATCTCCAGTTCCTTATGGTAATGCCACTTGCTGCCCCCGTCCCGGTTGCTGGATGCCTGAAAAATGCGCAAGGAGATGAAGGGATTCTCGAACGTGATTTGCTCATGGATCGCCTGATCCTGGGATAATTCCATAAGAGCCTCCGAATGACAAAATAGCATAAAAGGACAACTAGAACGGCAATTTATTTTTGCGCCTCCTTTGACTATACTACAAGTGTAGTTCAGTTGCGAATACCCTGGAGCGGCAATCAAAAGGAGGACATACGATTAACATGGCAAAAAAGTTGAAAGTCGCAATTATCGGATGCGGCGGGATCGCCAATGGCAAGCATCTGCCGGCACTGGCCAAGAAAACAGACGTTCTGGAGCTTGCTGCATTCTGTGATATTATCCCCGAGCGGGCAGCCAAAGCGAAGACCGACTACGGAACGGAAGAATCTCTGGTCCTGACCGACTACAAGGAGCTCCTTGACAACGCTTCCATTGATGTGGTTCATGTATGTACCCCCAATGACTCCCATGCGGAAATCGCCATCGCTTTCCTGGAGGCCGGCAAACATGTGATGAGCGAAAAGCCCATGGCCAAAACCGCCGCTTCCGCCCGCGAAATGCTGGCCGCATCCGAACGTACCGGTAAGCTGCTTACCGTTGGTTATAACAACCGCTTCCGTCCCGACAGCCTGTACCTCAAGGAGCTGTGCCAGCAAGGGGAGCTGGGTGAAATCTATTATGCCAAGGCGCATGCGCTGCGCCGCCGCGCCGTTCCCACCTGGGGCGTATTCCTGGACGAGGAAAAGCAAGGTGGAGGCCCGCTGATCGACATCGGCACCCATGCCCTGGACCTGACCCTGTGGATGATGAACAACTACGAGCCCAAGGTGGTGCTGGGCAGCACCTACCGGAAGCTGGCCGACAACGTAAATTCCGCCAACGCTTGGGGACCGTGGGATCCGAAGCAATTCACCGTGGAAGATTCCGCCTTCGGCATGATTACCTTCAAGAATGGTGCAACCGTATTGCTGGAATCCAGCTGGGCCATCAACCTCCGCAAGTTTGACGAAGCCAAGGTTACCCTGGTAGGCACCAAAGCCGGAGCCGATATGGACGGCGGCCTGTTCATCAACGGCGAGAAGAACTCCCGCCTGTACACCCAGGAGATTGAGCTGAAATCCGGCGGTGTCGCCTTCTACGAAGGCAAGTCGGAGAACAACGTGGATGTGGAAATGCGCGTATGGTACGATGCCATCCTGAAGGGCTCCCCGCTGACCGTTACACCGAAGCAGGCGCTGGTGGTATCCGAAATTCTGGAGGCCATTTACGAATCCGCCAAAAATGGCAAAGCCATTTCCTTCGAGTAAGCACTTATTCCTTACTAAAACGAAAGCCACCCGAACAGCATTCCGGGTGGCTTTTATTTGAATACACAGCTGCCAATAAGGTTAAATAGATAGTACAGGGACTTTACGCCTGCAGAAGTTATATTTTTACTCTAGGGGGAACATCAGATGGCCAAAAGCGTTGGCGTAGGCAAAATGAGAAGAATCCTCACGGTGCTGCCCAGGGTGTGGAGACTGCTGTCATCCTCCAGAGTCCCGTTGGGAGAGAAGCTTTTGTTTATCATTCCCGCCGCCGTCTATTGGGTGATGCCGGATGTAATGCCCTTTATGCCCCTGGACGACATTGCTGTAACCCTTCTTCTGGCAGGCTGGTTCGCCACACGGATGGAGAAGAAATACGGAGCGGATGCCCCGATTCTGAAAAAATAATTACTTTACCCCCAGCCGCAGCCTGTAGCTCAAGAGGACTAGACGGGTTTCGCCGCACAGACTCTCCTCTGTCGTCTTTCGGAACTGCTCCAATTCTTCCCGAAGCTCGTCCGCCGCACCCAGCTTGATAACAGACTGCACGCCGCCTTGGCTCATGGCCATGCCGATAATTCTGTCGGCATCACAACGTTCCTCGTTATGAAAAACAATTTCCTTCACAAAGCGGAACACTCCGCTTTTTTTCATTCGGGCAAGATGCTCCGATTTGTCCAGCTGCTTCACAGCTTCCTCAGAAGGCACCAGCCGGTTGAGAATCTCTATGGCTTTGGCGATGAGCCTGCCGTAAGCCTGCTCCGCTTCCCAGCCGATACAAGGCGGCCAGTCGCAATCATAGGCGCCGAAGACACCGCCCGGAGCCAGTACACGTCCGAACTCCTTCAGGGTGCTGATCGGCTCCATCCAGTGAAAGGCCTGGGAGCAGGTAATCATATCCGCTTCTCCGTCGGCTAATCCCAGATCATTGCTGTACCCGGCACAGAAGGAGAAGACAGTCCCACGTGGCTCCATATCCCTCAGCTTTTCCTCCGCCTTCAACCGCATATCCGGGTTTGGTTCAAACCCGATCACCCTGTCCGCGCCGCCGTCCCACAAAAAAGTGGATAAACCCGTTCCGCATCCCACATCCACAACCAGCTCGGGCTTTTTGCCCAGATACAGGGTTAATAGCTCCATCACTTTTTGGGGGGCGGCGGGACGGTGGGCGTCATATAGCTCTTGAAACCCCAGAAACCGGTCTACATTGCTTTGATGATTGACTTTTTCCTGCATAACCCAAAATCCCTCCAATTGAATGATATTCCGGCTTGAATAATCCGAGAATACCAACAATTGGAGGGAGTGGCAAGACTCATGTCCAATGGCGCGGGTGGCGAGCCTTCCTTATCCCTCCGGTCCCAGCAGGCCGCTGGCCCCGATATCCGCCTTCGGATAAGTCAGCTTCATATCCCGGAACGTGTCCGCGATAATCCGCTGTACCAGGTAATCCCTGAACCAGCGGTGGTTGGCGGGCACGATGTACCAGGGGGACTCCGGAGTGGAGGTTTCCTTGAATACATCCTCATAGGCCTCCACGTACTGGTCCCAATACCGGCGCTCCTGCAGGTCACTGGGGTCAAACTTCCACAGCTTCTCCGGATTCTCCATCCGCTCCTGGATTTTCTTTAATTGAAACTCCTTGGAGATGTGAAGGAAAATCTTGATTACCCGGGTGCCGCTGTCCGTCAGCAGCTCCTCGAAATGCCGGATATGGGCCAGCCGCCGCTGTGCCTCCTTGTTGTTGATCATGCCATGAACCCGGGTGATCAGCACATCCTCGTAATAGGAGCGGTTGAAGGCGGCGATGTATCCCTTGGGCGGCGTTTCCTTATGGCAGCGCCACAGAAAGTCATGGGCCAATTCCTCGCCTATTGGTTTTTTGAAGCTGACAGCACGGAAGCCTTGGGGATTCAGGCCGGCCAGGACTTTTTTGACCACACCGTCCTTGCCGCTGCAATCCATCCCCTGAAAAATGATCAGGACACTGCCTGCTTTACTGGCGAACAGCTTCTCCTGCTCCTCCAACAGCTCTTCCTTCAACTTGTTGAATTCCTGCATGGCCGTTTCCTTATTCTTCATGCCGGCGGTGTCGTCGGGATCGAAGGCGGAAAGGATGGTTTTACGTGGCTCTTCCAGCCGGTAATGGTCCAGCATATGCGGGTCACACTCCTTGATGGAAAGTACGGGACAATAGGTGGATATTACCCTATTTTACACCCTTTTAATCTTTTTTGCGCGATGGTCGGGTGGGGCGGGAGTGGGGACAGAACGAAATTCGGCTAACGGAACTGAGAAGCTCTTACACGCGAATTTGGCCCTCATTCTGGCTGTAACGGAACCAGATAACCGTTAGAGAGCAAATTTGCCGCAAAAAGGGAGCCCTTTCCCTCCTAAGGGTGTTTTAGTTCCGTTACAATTTCAGCTGGCGGTTTTTTGGCTTCTAAGAGTCGCTGAGTTCCGTTAGACGCGTGAGCGGGAGGAGGGCGTGCCAGCCCTGCGGATGAAGGAGAGGGAGGACCAGCTTCCCAACAAAAAAAGCTGCCCCAAGGAGCAGCCCTCGCACCCAACCCAACCCAACCCAACCCAACCCAACCCAACCCAACCCAACCCAACCCAACCCAACCCAACCCAACCCAACC
>NZ_JBJURJ010000025.1:0-97990 GCF_046098205.1 Paenibacillus mesotrionivorans
CGTTTATTTGCTCCCGCGCCACGTGCTCCGACCCTGCTAAACCGGAGGGCTTGACAAAAACGTTCATAGCAACGAATCTCAGCAGCGCTATTTGTCCGAAAGGACGCCGAAAAGTCCCTCCAACTGGCGAATAGTGTGTAACAGATTCGTTAGATTTTTATATGGCCCATTTTTCGCGAAATAGCATGTGACAGATTCATTAGGTATAAATGAGGTGCTTTTATTGATTCTCGGCAGCACGATAGCGAACCGGCTCCTGCTTTTTTTCCTGGGAGACGCTGTCTTTTAGGATATATAAAGGACGGTTTTTGCTTTCCTCGTAAATCCGTCCCACATATTCTCCCAGAATCCCTATCATCAGCAGGATAACCCCATCCAGCAGCAGGGTTATCCCCATCAGGGAGGTCCAGCCTTTAACCGCCCGGTCCGTAAACATGGCCAGACACAGAATGTAGGCCAGATAAACAAAACCCGCTGCAGACAGCAGCGCTCCCGCATATCCGGCCAGCTTCAGCGGCTTGGCGGAGAAGGAGGTGATTCCGTCCAGGCACAGCTTGATCATTTTGCGAAGGGGATATTTGGTCTCTCCAGCCAGCCGTTCATCCCGTTCATATTCGATGGCGGTCTGTTGAAAGCCTACCCAACTGACCAACCCCCGGACAAAACGGTTCTTCTCGGTCAGACGGCTCATTTCCGCAACAACCTTCCGGTCCATCAGCCTGAAATCCCCGGTGTCTACCGGAATCGGAGTGTCCGTACAAGCACGCAGCACCCGGTAGAAGGCGCTGGCGGTGGCCCGCTTGAACCAGGTTTCCCCCTTGCGTCTGAGCCGCTTTGCATATACAACGTCATATCCTTCCTTCCACTTGGCGATCATTGAGGGAATCAGCTCGGGCGGATCCTGCAGGTCCGCATCAATCAGGATCACCGCATCTCCCGCTGCATGGTCCATTCCGGCGGTGACTGCCACCTGATGCCCGAAATTCCGGGAAAATTCCAGAAGCCGGACGTTGCTGTCCCAGAAGGCGTATTCCCGGATCATCTCCGCACATCTGTCCCGGCTGCCATCATTCACAAACAACAGCTCGTAGGATTCGCCGACTGTGCTCATCGCCATTTTCAAACGGCGGTATGTTTCCTCGATGACCTCCTCCTCGTTATACATGGGAATTACAATGGAATAACGGGGCGTTCCTGCCATACGGCTCATCCTCCTTCAGATTCTAGAGTCACCTCGTACAAGGTTCCGCTGCTGCCGCCATATTTGCTCTCCGGGATGGCCTTGCCGTGGGAGGCAATCCATGCCGTCAAAGCCGAATTCCCTCCTCCCGGCCCGCCGCTATTGGAGATCAGGAAATACTTCACTTTTCCTTCGGCCACCATGGCTCCAAGGGATTCTGCCGTCAGTATGGGGTCTGATCCGGAGTAACCGCCCATGGCCATCACCGCCGCACCTTTTTCGATAATATAGGGAACTGCCGTATTATAACGGGTTGTGGCAAACAGGAAGGTCTCTCCGTTTTGGTGCTGCAAAAGATAGTGATACAGCCCTTCATCCACCGTGGATGTGCCGCCCCCTCTTCCTCCCCCGTCTCCTCCGCCGAAACGGCTGGAGGTGTCCGGTCCCGCTTGGGGCAGCTGGGCGCTCTGGCCGTAGGTGATTGGTGTGGCGGACCAATACAACGGGCCAATGAGGAGCACCATGAAGGCCAGCACGGCTGCTGCCGCCGGCACGGCTTTGCGCAGGAGCTTCGCCAGGATCAGAAAACCGGCTGCTGTTCCTCCGGCGGCGGCAATGACGAAGGACCATCCGCTTCCTATCTGCTTGTCGTACGGATGTACGAAATACCATTGGAGTGCGGCTGTAGACGCTATTGCAGCAGGGAAAAGCCAGGCAGTCCAGCCCGCATTCTCACGGTATCTGCGCCACAGCTCCATCCAGCCTGCCCCGGTCAAGGCTGCAAGAGGCGGCGCCAGCATAATCAGATAATAATGGTGGAAGAATCCGGCAATGCTGAAGAATATCATTCCGGGAAATAGCCACGCCAGCCAGAAGAGGGTTTCCTTGTGGGCGGGAGTCACCTGTTTTCTCCGCACACTAACCAGCACTCCTGCGGCTCCTACGAATGCAAAAGGGATCAGCCAGCTGGCCTGACCGGACAGCTCCTTCTGGAACAGCCGGAACACTCCTTTGGTGCCGGTGCCGAACATGCCACCACCTTGGCCGCCGCCGTCTCCCCGGTTCATCAGGCCATCCTGGGGCAGCTGGCCTCCTGCGTCAGGCGGCGTTTGATCTCCTTGCTGCGGGCGTTGGTTCCCATCCTGACGGAGCTGTCCGTCCTGCTGCGTCCGGGCAGCGTTCGGCTGGGTCCGTCCGTTCTGGGGAGCCTGCCCGGAGCCTTGTCCGGATTGTCCGGTTTGCGGCAGCTGCATACCGTCACCGCCCCGGCCGCCGTTTCCGCCATCTGCGCCGCCTTCTTGGCCCCCGTCGCCGGTCAGCCGGGAAACGCCGTTGTAGCCAAAGGCCAATTCCAGCACGGAGTTCGTTTGACTGCTGCCCACATACGGCCGTTTATCCGCCGGCACCATATCCACGATCAGGGGCCAGGAGAGTGACACCATCACCAGCGCCGCCGTTACCGCAGCCAAACCTGCCAATCTTTTTGGCCAATGGACGCGGTATCCGATCCAATAACACAGATAAAACGCCGGCAGCACCAGATAGGCTTGCAGCATCTTCATATTAAAGCCCAGTCCCACAACGGCAAAGGCTGCCGCCAGCAGCCATAAATTGCTTCTGCGGACGCCGCGAAACAACAGCCAGGCTGCTGCCAAGAGAGTAAACACCAGCATACTGTCGATATTGTTGGTCCGGCTTACTGCCGCGGCGATGGGCGTACACGCCAATGCCAATGCGGCCATCCGGGCTGCCCCTATGCCGAAGGTTGGCTTGACCATTGCATACAGAATAAGCACTGAACCTACCCCCGCCAGCGCTTGCGGCAGGATCACACTCCAGCCATGGACGCCGAACAAGGCGGCACTGGCTGTTTGAAGCCAGAAGACTACCGGAGGTTTGTCCACCGTTACGAATCCGCCGGGGTCGAAGGAGCCGTAGAAGAAATTGTGGAAGCTCTGCAGCATGCTGGCCACAGCAGCCGTGTAGTAGGAGTTGGCGTATTGCTCGTTCCAGATGCCGTAGCCGTTCAGGAAAGCCGCAAGCAAGGCGATAAGCGCCAGCGGAAGATCCCCTTGGGTTTTGCGAAACCACTGCATACCGTCCCCGCCCTTCTTTTTTGAAATAGCCGCAAAAGGTTCTGATATAATGTTGGTGCTGATTGTTTTCTATTCTCCTCTTTTTATCTGAAGCCGTCATGAAGGCAGGCTGAATGTTGCCTGAAAATCCTTTGGGTTCCCCCAATGCCGCGCTGTTCAGCACAGCTTCAGCAGCTCTTCAGACAATCTTCAGCTAATGCTTTTATAATGTAAGAATAATCCCTGCCTATAGGAAAAGATGAGAATTTACGCTTAGGAGAGACCGCCGATGAAAATGACCAAAGGTGTCAAAATACTGCTTGTGGATGATGAGCCGCATATCCTGCAATTTCTTGAGCTGGGGCTGGTGAATGAAGGGTTTGATATCCGGACTGCCCCTGACGGGCTGATGGCGGTGACTACAGCCGCTGATTTTCAGCCCCAGGTGGTGATACTCGATGTGATGATGCCCGGAATGGACGGGTTCGAAGCCTGCCGGATGATGCGCAAAACCGGAATCAATGCCGCCATCATCATGCTCACCGCCAAGGATGAAATCGAAGACCGGGTGAAGGGGCTGGGGCTGGGTGCCGACGATTACCTGGTCAAACCCTTCAGCTTCGAGGAACTGCTGGCCCGGATTCACGCCAGATTGCGCAACCAGTTCCCGAGCCTGCTGGGTGAGGTGAACCAGGGGCCCTTCCGGCTGGACGACCGGCGCAAGGAGATCAGCTACCGGGGACAGGTTCTGGAGCTGTCTCCCACGGAGTATGAGCTGCTGCACTACCTGGTCATTAACCACGGCATTGTGCTGAGCAAAGCGAAGATTTTGGATTCGGTTTGGGGCTATGATTTCGGCGGGGAGGAGAACATTGTAGAGGTGTATATCCGCTCTCTCCGGGAGAAATTGGAGGATAAGGAGCATAAGCTGATCCGGACGCTCCGGGGTTCGGGATACCGGGTTGATCTGCCATGAATACCCTGGCTCAACGGCTGCGCAGGCTGGCTGTCCCCCAATCCCTGCGCTACCAGCTGGTTACCCGTTCCCTATTGATTATGGCGGTGCTGCTTTTGTCCATCGGGGTGTTCCAGTATTGGTTCATGAAGAATTTTCTCTACAAAAATCAGGCGGAGGCCATGTTCACCCAAATGAACTCGGTGCCCCGGGAACTTGTGGGCGCCGATCCCATGCCCGAGCGCAAGGACAGGCAAAACCAGGGCCAGCGGCCGGACAAACAGTCCGGGAGCAGCGGAGGTGGAGCGGTGCAGAACCCGCAGGCCTCACCGGCGGATTCTTCTGCGTCGCCGGAAAGCGGGGAAAATGAAGCCACAGCCAACCAGCCCCGGACTCCGGGTTCTGCGGATGGACGGCGTCCATACTTTTTTTTGCCGGATACAGCCTTGGCTGTGGTAGATGCGAATGGCAATGTGACCAGGCTCTCCGAGGAAGCGGGCCACCCCATGCCCTCTATCTCCAAGGAGCAATATGCGAAGATTCTGGCGGAGGTGCAGGCTCATAACAAACCCCAGTATTGGGTGGTGGACGGCAGCGGCGGCTCAGGCCAGCAGCTGGTGGTATTCCGCTCCACCATGGGTGCGCCGGGACGTGCGGGGGATACCTTCATTCAAATGAGCATGCCTACCGCACCGCTGGATGATACGGTGCTGCAGCAGCTGATGATTTTTGCCGCTTTGTCGGCGGCGGCGCTCCTGGCTGGCATCGGCTTGTATTTGCCGGTGATCCGGCGTACGCTGGTGCCCCTGTCACGGATGGTCAGCGCTGTACAGCGGACGGATGCGGGGACCTTGAAGGAACGACTTCCCACCGGGCAAGGCCAGGAGGAAATTGACCAATTGGCCAATTCCTTCAATGGCATGCTGCACCGCCTGGACGATTCCTTCCGGGCCGAACGGGAGGCCAAGGAGCAGATGGTCCGGTTTATTGCGGATGCCTCCCATGAGCTGCGGACCCCGCTGACCTCCATCCACGGCTTCCTGGAGGTGCTGCTCCGCGGCGCCATGAACAAACCAGAGCAGCTCCAAAGCGCTCTCTCCAGCATGCATGGGGAATCCAAACGCATCAACAAACTGGTGGAGGATCTGCTGCTGTTGGCTAAGCTGGACCGTGCGCCGCAGCTGACCTTCAAGGATACCTCCCTTGATGAATTAATTCGGGAAATGGAACCCCAGCTGCGGATGCTGGCCGGCAAACGGGAGATTCTCATCTCCTTGCAGCCTCAGGTGAGAGGTTTGTATGATCCGGACAAAATAAAGCAGGTGGTGCTGAATCTGTTCCACAACGCGGTCCAGCATACCGATCCGGACACCGGCCGGATTTCGCTGATTCTGGCCGCCCACAAGGACACGGCCGAGCTGAGTGTGCGCGACAATGGCTCCGGCATTCCGGAGGAGCATCTGCCCCATGTATTCGACCGGTTCTACCGGAGCGAATCCTCCCGTACCCGCCGCTCTGGCGGCGCTGGCTTGGGGCTGTCCATCTCCAAATCCCTGATCGAGGCCCATGGCGGCGACATTCGGGTGGAGAGCACCCTTGGGGAAGGCACCACCTTCGCCTTCCGGCTGCCGCGCAAGCAGGGCTGAGTTTTTTTGCAGGATGGAAGCAGATGAATTGGGCTTGCGGTAAGCAGCAGTTGAATCTGTATTTAGCTTAGCAACAGCTGTATCTAACTCGGCTTAGTAACAGCTGAATCAATTCGGATTAGCAACAGCTGAATCTATTTGCGGCATAAAAAAGCAGCTGGACGCGACAAAACCCGCTGGAGACAAAGCTCCGGCGGGTTTTGCTGTGTTATCAGGGTTGTAGGTATGTTTCTCGACTGAAAGTGTGTGTCTAGAGTGAATGTGTGTTCTCAGCTGTACGTGTGTTTTCTTATCTGAACGAATACTTCGAGGCTGCAATCCACTTGCTTACTAAAGTGTATGCAGACATCACGAAGCCCGCTATCCTGCAAAAGTGCAGTTATTTTCAGCCAATACGCTGCGTTGGACGAGTTATCCTGCAAAAGTGCAGTTATTTAGGGGTGTGACCTCCCCGGAAGGGCTGAATCCGCAAAATAAATGTATTCTTGCAGGATAAGCCCTGCCGGATAGCCTTGCCCGCGGAAATAACTGCACTTTTGCATTTCGCGCTCCCGGAAGCCTAGCTCATCAGCTTTGGAAGTCCCCGCCCCAACTCCAGCTTTACTTCAAAAACGCCTCGATTTCCTCCAGCACCCGGCCATAGGAATGCTTCACAACCTTCTGGTGCTGGGGCTTCTCGAACAGTCCGGCAATCTCCGGCGGGAAGCTCTGCTCAATGCCGCACAGCCGCACGGACTCGTCGAACTTGGCCGGATGGGCGGTGGCCAGAGCCACACAAATCTCATCGGTGCCCTTGCCCACCGCTTCATAGGCCGCTACGCCGCAGGCGGTGTGGGGATCCAGCAGATAGGCATATTTCTCCCAGGCGCCGCGGATAGTGTCCAGACACTCGGAGCCGCCTACGCCATAAGCTGCAAAATCCGCCTGGGCCTGCTCCAGATCCTTGCCGCTGACCCGGATCGCCCCTTCCTTCTGGAAGGCGGTCATCAGGAAGCGCACGGTCTCCGGGCTTTCTTTGTACATATAATACAGGTACCGCTCGAAATTGCTGGCAATCTGGATATCCATGGAAGGGCTGTAGGTGGTGCGGAACGCACCCGGCTCATAAATCCCTTCATTCACGAAACGGGCCAGGATATTGTTCTCGTTAGTGGCAATCAGCAGCCGCCCAACGGGCAAGCCCATTCTTTTGGCCAAATAACCGGCGAAGATATCCCCGAAGTTGCCTGTGGGTACGCTGAAGCTGACGGTTTTGCCAGAGCCGGCGCCAACCGTGCGGAAATACGCATAGAAGTAGTACACCGTTTGAGCCAGAATACGCACAAAGTTAATGGAATTGATGGCCCGCAGATGGTACTTGCCCTTCAGCTCCAGATCGGAGAACATCTCCTTGATGATCCGCTGACAGTCGTCGAAGTTGCCCTCCACGGAGAGATTCAGCACATTCTGATCGTCTACCGTGGTCATCTGCAGCTCCTGTACCTTGCTGACCTTGCCGTGGGGATGCAGGATACAGATACGGATACCTTCCTTGCCCCGGACGCCGGCAATGGCCGAAGCCCCCGTGTCCCCTGAGGTGGCGCCGAGAATATGGATGATTTCGCCGCGGGTTTTGGACACATACGCATAGAGATTGCCCATCAGCTGCAGGGCGATATCCTTAAACGCAAAGGTAGGGCCGTGGAACAGCTCCAGCACATACAAGCTGTCATCCAGCTTCTTCACCGGCGTAACCTCCGGGTGGCGGAAGGTGCTGTAGCTGTCGTTTATGATCGTTTTCAGGTCCTCCCGGGGGATTTCACCATTGGTGAACAGGCCGAAGATTTCCAGCATCAGCTCCTGAAAAGAAAGCTTCTCCCAACCTTTCAGAGTATCCGCGCTTACGGACGGTATGGCGTCAGGCACCATCAGGCCGCCGTCATCGCCAAGCCCCATCAGAAAGGTCTCGATGAAGCCCGCTTTCTTCACATTTCCTCTTGTACTGACAAAATGCATGGTGATTGCTCCCCGCTGTTTTTTCCCTATTATATCAGAACTCGCCGGTTACACAACCTTTGAAACCGCCCGTTCAAACACATTTCGCCATTTGTCCGCGGATGGCGGACAGGACAGCCGGAACAGGGGGTTTTCCCGGACTCTGCCCAGGAAAGCCGCTTTATTCCTGCTTCACGAACTTCACTGCATCGGCGATCACATAGGTGCCGTTGGCCTGGTCCGTCAGCTCCACATATCCCTGGGTCCCCGCCTGAAACTCATAACTTCCCAAGGAAAGCCAGCTTCCTCCCGGCACCGTCTGCTGATTAATCCGGACCTGAGTGCTTCCCCCGTTATGAAAAACGGTGAAGGGGGCATTGGTGGAACGGCCCGTATTGCCGTCCGGCAGCCGGTAATAAACGGTATAACGTCCCGCCTCCGGCAGCACCGGAGTCCATCTGACCGTATCTGCTCCAGTCCCCGAATTGCTGTAGAGATAGTCGGAGCCGTAATAATGGGGCAGCACTGAGGAGGCCGTCCATGCGCCTGTAATCTGTGCCTCCGTGTTGTCCACAATGACCTCCGCAGGTCCGTTCAGATTAAAGGCCGCCTTGAAACTCCGGCCTTTGGCTCCGTTCACATTCACCTCAAGCTTAATGTTGGGAGACAGTTGGGTAACGGTTACTCCCGGGTCCGCTGCAGCCAGGCTTGCCGCGCTGCGGTTGATCTCAATGCTCACGGTGCCGGTGTTCAGTTGCGTCGGATCGGAAACCGCCACTTCGACACTGCCTGCTGTCTCCTGGAGCATCACGGATGACTTTTGACTGCTGGAGAGAAGGTTAACCCCGTCCTTCTGAATCCATTTCAGCCCGTCCGTCCAAAACACCGCCCCCGTCACCCCAAGCTGCTTCTCATATACAGCCTGGGCAGTGTTGGAGTTCTCCAGCACCAACATATCCGGATCTGCAGCATAGCTGCTTGTCTGGGCCGGCGTTTTGCCCGGAAGCAGCACATAAGCGTAGCTGCTTCCTGTAGGATTGGTGCCGTGGTCAAACCACAGCTGCTGATAATGATTCGTCGCACCAGCCGTGGAGCCGTTCACATTGATGGAGCTCCAACTTCCTGTGCGCACCTCCCGCAGCCCCTTCACCACCGCTCCTCCCGGGAAAAAGTAGCCGATATCCGCCCCGGCCCCGCTCCCCGCCAGATGGGCCCAGCTGACGCCGGATTGGCTCCAGCTGGGTGTGGCGGTTTTATTGCTGCCGTTGACCAGAAGGGAATTGCTGCCGCTTGCGTTCAGCTTGCGGTTCTCAACGACCGTCTCCACCCTGCGCGGCGTGCCGTCCCAGCCGTTGCCCGTTTGACCGGAATCGGTGATGCCGGCACCCAGGGCCACTACCTCGTCATCGAACATAAACCAGGCCTTTCGGGCCCACAGATTATTGCTCCAGCCGTCCAGCGACATGGCGGCGGTGCCGTAGAGTC
This sequence comes from Paenibacillus mesotrionivorans, assembly GCF_046098205.1. Lineage (NCBI taxonomy): Bacteria > Bacillati > Bacillota > Bacilli > Caryophanales > Paenibacillaceae > Paenibacillus > Paenibacillus mesotrionivorans. The sequence continues at coordinate 9,316 of NZ_JBJURJ010000025.1, forward strand.
CCTGGATCTCCGTCCCTCCCACCAGGGTGGCGGAGCTGCGGTAGCCTTGCCCGGAGCTGTCCGCCCGGGTCATGGTATCCACCGTGGTGCCCGGCAGTCGGTACGGATTGACCGTAGGCCAATAATCCCCGCTGTACTGGGCCAGGTCCCCGTTGTAGAGATACGTCATTCACTCGCCGGTATACCAGCCCTTTTTGTTCTCCCCGTTGATAGATTCATAATTGGCGATGCGGCTGGAGGACATGCTCACCGCAAAGCCGAAGCCGGGCCGGAGATGGACGGCTCGGTCCATACTGTTGAAGGGTTTGTTGGCAACCAGTTCCCCCCGGGGTGTGACGGCAGGATCATTCATGATACTCTTGGCCAAAACGAGAATAGGCAGAGGGCATTCCTCATAGAAGCTTCTGTAGGTATCCTCTTGAATCCAATACTTAACCATCCTTTTGTAGGCTGCCGCATCGGCAGCGGGAGCGAAGCTGGACAGCCGGACAATAAACTGGATCAGACGTGCTCCCTTCTCGTGATCCTGGCCCGCCTCCCGGGCAATTTCCCGCCCGCGGGTCATATCCATCAAGGCCCCTTTATACACGAAGGGCTCGTAGGAATCGTACACCCACTTGTACACATTGGACACATCCGGATCGGTTACCGCCCAAGTGGATCCGTTCAGCAGATAAATCAGGTTGGCCGTATCCCCCAGAAGCGCACTGCCGTACCCGCCGTTATAGGAGTAATATTTATGCTGAATAAAGGAGCCATCCTCATAATACCCGTCACCGGAGGTGACATAATCGAATACCTGGCTGAGGGCGTTGCGGGCGGCGGCTACCTTGGTGCTGTTCTTCACAATCACTCCCCGCACCCCTACAACCGTTGCCATCCACACCCGGTTAGCGCCTGTGGAGTTGCCTACGGAGGGCGTGAACTTTTCCACGGCGTTCATATAATTGGTGATTTGAGCGGCAGTCAGCTCCGGGTAAACAAGCACCACCGTCTCCAGCAGCCGGAGCGGGGCGCCGATCTGCCAATCCCACCAGTTGCCGGATTGAGCCTTGGTCTGGTTGTAGCGGTTCTGGTGCATCCAATCCAGTCCCAGGATGATATCCTCCTTTAACGCTGCGCTGTTATATAGCGATGAAGTATGGGTGGCATAAGCAAGCGCCATTTCCTTCAGCCGTGTATAGGCGCTGGTTATTTGGGCGGAGGCGGTAGGGTTGGCCAAATCGCTCCACAGGTAGTCCCCGGGAGTTTTGCTCATACTGTACCAATTGGCTTGAGCCTTGGCGGTAATCGCCGCCACCTGAGCGGCAATATCCGGGTCTGCGCTGCTGTAGGACGAATCTCCGGCAAGCAGCTCCTTCCATTTCACTCTGAGAGTATCAAACTCATCTGCCGCATAAGCCAGCTTTGATTGTATGGGTGCAAGCAGCGCCACCAATAAAGCAACAATCAATAAAACGCTTACATATTTCCAGGAAAGAGCAAACATAATCAATCCCCCTATTCAATAATGGAATCCATCCGGCACCCGCATCCGGAACTGCAACACCAAAGAAGCCCCGCCGGTCCGGGCAGGAAACTGCGGGAAAACGGACTCCTTTCCTCGCAGTTCCCAAGTCTCCAGATCCGGCAGAGCTGTCACTTCGCCTTTATGAGGTGCCTGCTATACCTCCAAATACGCTCCCTGCTCCTGCAGAAGCGCCTGCACCGCCTTCACATCCAAAGCGGTAAAATCCGCCTCCTGCCGGGCTGCCAGTCCTGCCGCCGCCCCGCCTGCATGGCCGATGGCTCCGGCAATGGGGGTCACCCGAATGGCGCCCTGTGCTTCGAAGGTGGTGGAAATGCAGCGTCCCACCGTAATCAGATTTTTTACCTGGCGGTTTATCAGGGAGCGGAAGGGAATACTATAGGTTTCCCCTTTGCGGAAATGCCCGATGCCGGAAATTTGCGCCCGCAGCTTCTTGTGGGCCTCATCCTCCTTGGGGGGATGAATATCTACCGGATACCCGCCATGTGCAATCACATCGTCAAACCTCACGCAATGTACGAGATCCTCCAGGGTGAGCACATATTCCCCTTGAATATGACGGGAGCTGCGGACGCCGATTTTTGGCCCTGAATAATCAATAATACACTCCTCGAAGCCGGCGACCCGCTTCTTCAGGAAGGTTTCTATCTCCCGTACCTGCCGCCTGCCCTCGATCTCCGCGTAGGACAAATCCCAAGGGTCCGTACCGTCACGGCCCACTACCCGGGTGGAATTAACAATCACCTCGCCGGGATTGTTGGTTTCGAACAGAAGCAGCTCCTTGCGTTCAAAATTCAGCTCCCCCTTATCCAGCGCCTCCTGAAAGGTCACCACAAAACCGCCAATAGACAGCCGGGGAGAGCGGTCCACGATCTCCAAATCCCCTTTGAGCCGGGGAAATTCCTCATTATGGGCTTTAATATAGTCCTTTACCTTGGCTATATCCACATTGCGAACCTTCACATTCATGGTCATGGGCTGGCAGGCTCCGTCCAGCTGGCGGCCCTTGATAAACTCCACCCCCGCCCAAGCGGACAAGTCAGCATCGCCGCTGCCGTCCACAAACACCTTGGCCTGCAGCTCGCTGATGCCCGCTTTATTGCAGATCCGGATGGCCGTAATCCGGCCGTTCTCCGTCTCCACCCCCGCCAGCATGGTATGGTACAGGATGCGGCCGCCGCTTTCCAGGAGCATCATCTCCAGCTCATGCTTCATCCCTTCCGCGTCGAAGGGGGTCACGGAGTAGGTGTAGCCGGTGGTATCATAGATATGGCCGGGGCTTTTGCCATGCTCCTGCATCCTGCGGATCAGCTCATCGGTAATGCCCTGCACCGCCAGCTTTTCCCCGGCATGGAAGGTCATCATTGGCCCCACACCCGCTGTGGTCAGCTGTCCGCCCAAAAATCCGTATTGCTCCACCAGGAGCGTATTGGCTCCGGTCCGGGCAGAGGCGATGGCGGCAACCGCTCCCGCGATCCCACCTCCGACTACAATGACATCATAGATCATGGCAATCTCTCCTTTGCAAAATAGCTGGGTCCAAGCGGCAGGCGGCTACTTGGCCGCTTTGATGGCTTCGTCGGCCCGCTTCTTCATATTTTCCAGCGCTTTATCAACAGACTGGGCGTTCAGGAAGTACCTTTCCGCCTCCTCCATAAAGGCCTTGCGGATTTCTGGCTGGGCGGTGGTTTTGCTGAACACCCGGTAAGTCACATCTGCCTTCAAAGTGCTGACCAAGGATTCCTTGTCAAAATATTTGCCTGCATCTCCGATCAGCTGGTCGGCGATTTTGTTCATATCGGCCTTTTTGTTGGAGGGAATCCGTCCGCCGGGAATCATATCCTGGTTGCCCTCGGTCAGATACCAAGCCAGGAACTTCATGGCCGCTTCCTTATTGGCGCTTTTCGGGTTGATGGACATGAAGTCTCCGGGGCCGCCGGAATTCACCTTGGTTCCCCGCTCATACTGCGGAATCGGAGCGAAGGAAACCTGGAAGTTGCGGTTGGGATACGCCTTGTCATCCTTGACGTACCGGATCAAATACGTGCCGGTGAAGACCATGGCGGCCTTTCCGTTAAGCAGCTCATCCTGCGGCTGCAGCTTGTTGGTGGCTGCTTCCGCATACGGATAGGTAGCTTTGGCATCGATCAGGGATTTTTGCAGCTCCAGCCCCTTCTTGAAGGAGGGCAGCGACATAAAGGTGGACAAGCCGTCATCGCCGTAATACACATCCGTAGGTTTGGCGGTGATGGACATATCATACGCAATCGGCTCCCAGCCGGGGATAAAGAAGGCGCCGTATTGGCCGGGTTTGTTCATCTTTTTGGCAAGGGCGGCAAAATCATCCCACGTCCAGCCTGTAGTGGGCACCTTCTCTCCCACCGCATCCAGAGAGGCCTTGTTGAACAGGACAATCTGCGGGCTGACCGCCGCCGGCAGGTAATGGATTTTGCCGCCGGACTTCATGATATTGCCGGTTCCAATAACCTCTTCTACGTTAAAATTGGCCTTCGCCATCAGTTCCTCCAGCGGCTCGGCCATACCTGCCTTGGTGCGGCGGTCCACATTGGCAGCGCTGTAGGATACATAGAGATCAGGGGCATCGTTGGTGGACAGGAGAGCGGTATCCAGCTTGGTATTGCCCTGCTCGTCATTGACGAAGCGGATATATTCCACCTGAATGTCCTTGTTGGCCTGGTTCCACTTGTCGATTACGGTCTGCGGTCCGGATTCCGGCGGCACCCCTCCCCAGAAGCGGAGCTTCACCGGCTCCGAGGGTTTGGCGGCGGAGCTGGCGGCGGGCGAGCCGGCAGGAGCTGCGCTGCCATTGCTCTGTGCCCCGCCTTCATCCTTGCCGCAGGCGCCCAGTATAGCCGACGACACCAGAAGTGTGGCCAGGGTGAACGGTACAAACTTTTTCATACATAATCCCCCTCAAAATATATTTGATGAATGTCTGTGAAACCGTTGGAAGCAACTCAGCCCTTCAGCCCGGTGCTGGCGATCCCCTCCACAAACCAGCGCTGGCAGATGGAGACGATGGCGATAAGAGGCAGCAGCGCCGAGCAGGAGGCTGCCATGATCAAGGGATAGTTTGTGCCGTTTTCATCCATATAACTGGTGAGTCCCAGGGGAATCGTAAATAATTTCTGGTCCCGGAGCAAAATCAACGGATTCTCGTATTCGTTCCAGTGCCAGGTGAAGGTCAGGATCAGGAGGGTAACCAGCGCGGGTTTGGTCAGCGGCAGACAGATCTGCCAGTACATCCGCCAGTAGCCCGCACCGTCCACCTTGCTGGCCTCCAGCAGCTCATTGGGCAGGGTGCTGAAGAATTGCCGCATAATAAAGGTGCCCAATACCGTAAACATCCCCGGCAGAATAATCGCCAGATGGGTGTTCACCAGCCCCAATTGGTCGAACAGGATAAAACGCGGAACAAACAGCACCTGTGGCGGAATAATCATGGTGGCCAGGTAAAGGAGGAAGATACCTTCCTTAAACTTGAAGTTCAGCTTGGCGAAGGCGAAACCCGCCAGAGAGCTGGTTACCAGGGAGCCCAGCACCTGGAAGAAGGTGATTTTGATCGAATTCTGATAAAAGATGGCAAAGGACGCCCTGCCCGTCCACACCTGCTGGTAGTTGGTCCAGTTCCAGCTTTTCGGAATCCACTCTATGGGATACTTGAAAATATCCGCCGAGTTTTTGAAGGAGGCGGAGATCATCCACAGGAAGGGAAGCACCATCAGAATGCCCACACCGAGGAAGACAAGGGTCAACACGAGCTTGACGAGACGCTGCCGCTCCGGCTGGGAAATGGCCCGGACCAGCGGCCTTTTTTCGGTCAGAACTGATCCTGCCATTTTTTCTGCCCCCTCCACTGGATCATGGTTACTACAAAAATCATCAGGAACAGCACCCAGGATACCGTCGCCGCATAGCTCATATGCTTAAATTCAAACGCCTCCGTATAAATGTGGAGAGCCAGGACGAAGGTGGATTTCATCGGTCCGCCGTTGGTCATCACCTGTACGGAGGCGAATACCTGGAAGGAGGCGATGATCAGGGTGATGGCAATCAGGAAGCTGGTGGGCTTCAGAAGCGGAACGGTAATGGAGAGAAACCGCTGCAGCCCGGTGGCCCCGTCGATCTCCGAGGCTTCGTACAAATCCTTGGAGATGCCCTGAAGCCCTGCCAGATATAGCACCATGGCGTAGCCGATGTACGTCCAGACAGCCATGACGATAACGGCGAACAGGGCGTATTGGGGACTGGACAGCCAGCCCGGCGGATTCTCCCAACCGATGGATCGCAGGAAGGCGTTGATCGGACCCTGGGAAGGGTTGTACAGCACCCGCCAGACAACGGAAACGGCCACCAGACTGCTCATATACGGCAGAAAAATCAGCGTCCGCACCAGGCTTTTCATATACACATATTTGTTCAACGCTGTGGCGAATACAAGCCCCAGGAGCATGGCCAGCGGTACGCTGACGGCGGAGAAAATCACATTGTTCTTCAGTGATTTCAGCACCAGCTCATCCTGCAGCACCCTCTTGATGTTGTCCAAGCCGGTAAAAACCAGTCCCTCCAGCCCCTTCAGATAGTTCCAGTCCGTAAAAACCAGAATCAGGCTGAATACCAGGGGCAATAATATAAAAACTGCAAAACCCAGAAGATTGGGCAGGATAAACAAATACCCCGCCATGTTTTCTTTCGAACGGTACGTCCAATTCACTAGTCTCATCTCCCCTCATTACCAGTATAGGGGAGGTTGACCGCCGTCACGATGGCATAATCTCAGCAAAAGCCGTGAATTCCTTCGAAAAAAACAGAAAAGCGGCACTGCAGGACCTTCCGTCCGCCGCCCCGCTTTCCTGTATCCGGGTTGCCCGGATTATTTGCCCAACGCCATTTTCCGAAATTCCAGAGGAAAGACCCCTTCGATTTTCTTAAAATATTTGCTGAAATGGGTGGAATCCGTATATCCCACCATTTCCGATATTTCGTAGATTTTGAGTCCGGGATCCAGCAGGAGCGCCCGGGCTTTTTTCATACGGACGGCAGTCAGCGTGTCCACAATCTTCTCCCCGGTTTCCTTGCGGAACAGCACACTCAGATAGTTCTCGGCAAACCCCACCCGCCGGGCAATGTCGGACACCTTCAGCTGGGTGTGGTACTCCTCGTGGATGATGTCCAGCACCGCCTGGATTTCCGGGCGCAGCCTAGCCCCGGCGGCTTCCTTCACATAGGCCATGGTTTGCGCGAGCCAGCCTGCGAACCATTCATAAATGCCGGAGAGGGTTTCGCTGGTGCGGATCACCTCGAAGGGGTACTGGTCCAGATAGGCGGGCACCGAATAAATATCCTTGCCGGCGGATTCCAGGGAGCTGTTCAGCAGCACCAGCAGATGGAGCCATTCATCCCGCACCTCCGCAGGCGTCAGCTCCTCCGCTTCTACCCATTGGCTGTGCCAAACGGCAAGCTCCTGCAGAATTGCATCCGTCTGCCGGACTTCAAACAGCTTCAGCCAGCCTGCCGCATTGGCTGCTCCCAGCCGGACCGGCTCCGATGTGGCCCGGCGGGGCGGGGCATCGGCGGTTAATATCGTTCCGCCGCCCCGGAAAAACCGCTTCTCCAGCATCTCTCCCGCCTCCGCAAAGGCATGGTGCAGCCCCTGCATCTCCCTGCACTCCCGGGAAACCCCAAAGCTCAGGGTGACCTTGGCATAGGTCTCCGCCACCTGCTGCAGCTGCTTTAACAGACCCTCCGTCACAGCCGAGGACAGCAGGGCAAAGCGCCCGCCTCCTACCTCCACCAGCTCACCACCGCCATTTTTGCGGACCATTTCGTTCAAAATGTTGACGACCGTGTAATTCAGCAGCTGCTCACTCTGGTAACGGTCCTCCTCCAGCACCTGCTCGTACCGGTCAATAGCCACCGCCGCCACCCGGAAGCGGGAGGTGTCGAAGCCGAATTCAAGCCCCTTCAGGGCATTGGCCAATTCCAGCCTGCTGGTATATTTGGTCAGCAAATCCCGCAGCAGCTTCTCCCGGGCTTCCCGGGAAAGCCGCTCCAGCCGGAAGGCGGTCCGATGCTTCTCCTCCTCTTCCTGGCGGAATTCGGATTGCAGCCGTTTGCACTTCGCAAGAAGCTCCTCCGGCACCCAGGCCAGCTTCAGCAGATAATCCACTGCCCCCAGCCGCAGCGCCTTCTGCACATACTCAAAGTCGTTGTGATTGGACAAAATCAGGCAGCGGGTAAACGGCCATTTTTCGCGGATGCGGGAAATCAGCTCCAGCCCGTCCATATCGGGCATGCGGATATCCGTCAGAACGATGTGGCAGGGATCCTTTTCCAGCAGCTCCAGCGCCTCCTTCCCATCCCTGGCCTCGCCCACAATCTCAAAGCCGTGCTCCTGCCAGGGGATCAGGGTTTTCAGGGACAGCCGGACTAGCATTTCGTCGTCCACAATCAAAATTCGTGTCATCAGGGTGCCTCCTTCCGCAGGGGAAATGTGATGATGGCCTCCAGGCCTCCGCTGTCCACCCGGCGCAGGGTGACGCCGTAGCCTGTCCCGAAGTACAGCCTGATCCGCCGGTCCACATTGGAAATGCCGATGCCGCTGTATTGGGCATGGGATTGCTCCAGCCTGTCCATGATCTCAGCCAGCTGCTCCTCTGTGACTCCGTTACCGTCATCCCGGATGAATACCCGGAGCTCTCCGTCCTCGGCTTCCGCATGGATGGCAATATGCAAGGGCAGCTTGCCTCCGTGGACAATGCTGTTCTCCACCAGCGGCTGGAGGCTGAATTTCAGCACGTACATCTCCTTTAATTCCTCCGGAACCCGGGCTTCAATGTCGATCTGGTCCTGGAAGCGAATTTTCTGGAGGGCCATATACAGCTCCAGATACTCCAGCTCCTGTCCCAGGGTCACAAACCGCTGGTTGAACTTCATGGAGAATTCCAGCAGCTTGCCCAAGGCGGTTATCATATTGCTGACATTGCGGTTGGTGTTGGACAGCATGGCCATCAGCTTGATGGAGTTCAGTGTGTTAAACAAAAAATGGGGGTTGATCTGGGCCTGCAGAGACTGGAAGTTGGCCTCCTCCTTCAGCCTTTGCTCCTCCTCCAGCCGCTTAACGAGCTCTGACAAGCGGGTAACCATGCGGTTAAAATTATTGCCCAGAAGGGCGATTTCGTCGTTCCCCTTCACCTGCACCGACGTGCGGAAATCTCCGGCCCCCACCTGCTTCATGGAGCGGAGCAAAGCGGCGATGGGGCTGGTGAACCGGATCAGGAACAGCACGAAGATTAGAATACCCACACTGAATACGGCCAAAATGGAAAAGACCGAGCGGTTCATCCGCTTCTCCAGATCCTCGAGAAATTGCTTCTCCGGGACCGGACGCAGAATGGACATGCCCAGCTCGGGGATTTCCGACACATTGACCATATACAGCTGGCCGTTTGCGTCGCGCAGATGCTTAATGGTCTGGGGGTCCCCTTGCAGCTCGGTCAATTCGGCGCCGCTCAGCTCGATGACCTTGTTTCCCTGGGAATCGCTGACCGTATGGCGGCCGTCCCAGAGCAGCAGTTGGGGAAGCAGTCCGTCCTGTCTGGCAGAGGATTGGGCAAAGGCGGTTTCCACGGGTACGCCGATGAGGGCCACGCCAAAATCGTAGGTGACCTTGGGATCATGGATGGAACGGGACAGAGCCAGATACCCACCCTCCTGACCGGTTCCCGTATACCCGATCTTGCGGTCCAGCAGGAACGGGAGGAACCATTGGGGAAAACCCTTGTTTTCCTTTCCCTGAAGATACCAGGATTCTTCCTGGAAAACTGTAAAATTTTGTATCATATCAAAGGTATTCAGCGTGGAAACGGCCAGCTCCTTAAAATCGGAGAAAATAAGAAAGGAACCGGAATCCAGGAGCAGGTCGCGGATGGTGGACATCCGTTTTTGCAAGGTGGCAACCTTGTAATAGTTCCCGTAATCGGTGGTCCAATCGGAAATGCCGTCTCCATAATATTCCTGCAAATCCAGCTCCAATAATGAGAGCGCTTTAATCATTCGGCCGGCCACATCGTTAGCGGATTGGGCGGAACGGTCCACCAGCTCCTGGTTGGCGGAGTAGACACCTTTGGCTACCGCCTCCTTGGACGAGCGGGCGTAGCTCCAGAAGATGAGCAGGGTGGGGATGATCACAAAAAACAAAAACGCCACCATCAGCTTTCCGCGGATGGACGTAAATGGTTTGGTGCGCAGCGCCATCGTATCCCCCCTTCAAGCAACATTGCGGAGCTCTAAGGTGAAGTCTATCAAATCTGCCGCAGAAATCAAGGCAGATTTGCAGGGAACATCCCCCTGGCGCTAACGGAACTCTGCGACTCTTAGAGCAGGAAAATGGGCTTGCTGGGCCGCTAACGGAACGGAGCGACTCTTAGAGTAAAAAATTCGGCTCAAAGGGCCGTTCTGCTCCGGCTAACGGTCTCCTGGTTCCGTTAGAACGGAAACCATCCGGATTTTGGGCGCTAAGCGTCGCATATTTCCGTTACACCTACACGCGGCGAATTCTCCGTCCCAATTTGCGTCTTCCCAACCGTTCGCCAGACTGGTACTAAACTTGCCACCCAGACTGGTCGCCTGGGCTTCTCCGGGTTGGGTTAATACAAAAAAGCTCCAGTCCCTTCCCGCAGGAAAAGGCTGGAGCCGGAGCATGTACCTTGTCGCACGAACCTGCGCTTACTTACCCTGCACCTGCCGCGCCAGGATCCGCACGCCGTATGCGGAAAGCTCCAGGCTGCCGCCGCGGAGCGTCTCCCCACTTTCTACATCCCGGTAGGTCTGCTGGTCCAGCATAACCTGACGGACCGTGCCGTTGAAGTTCATCACAAACAGGTACTCCTCCGTTTCGCTGGAACGGGCCTGAACGGAGACACCTTCGGGCAGAGCCGGCAGCAGCGGCTCCACCCCCGCCTCACGGCACAGCGCCTGGTAGTAGTCACGGTAGAAGGGGTCAGCAGCCCGGGTCGCCAGGTAATAAGCCCGGCCTTGACCTAACTTGTTCACCGTCAGCGCAGGCCGTCCGGCATAAAAATCATCCCGGTACACCCCCAGCACCTCCGCGGTTTCTGCGTGGACCAGCTCGCACAGCTGCACGGAATCGTATTCCTCCGCCAGTCCAGGCAAGACTCCCGCCGAGGAAGGCTGCAGCACAATTCCATTTTGCTCCCCGTCATAAAGAGCGTCCATTTCCTCCGCCCAGATGCCCAGCACTTTCCGTAGCGGACCCGGGAAACCTCCCAGATGGCACAGATCATGCTCATCCACAATGCCCGACCAGTAGGTGGACGCCAACATCCCCCCATCCCGGACAAAACGCTCCAGCTTTTCCCCCGTTTCCTGCGTGCAAAGATACAACATGGGAGCGGCCACAAGCTTGTAGCCCGTTAGATCATCCTCCGGTCCCACGATGTCCGCTGGAATCCCCAGCTCCCAGAAGGCACGGTAATGCTGGATCACGGTGTTTTCGTAGTGGATGCCCATATTCCGCGGCCCTTGTGCATCCTTCACCGCCCACCGGTTATCCCAATCGAACATTATCGCCACCTTGGCGTCAGTGCTTGTGCCCAGCACCTCGTGGAGCCCCTCCAGAGTTTCGCCCAGCTCCGCCACATCCCGGAACACCCGGGTATGCTCATGCCCTACATGGTCGACAACGGCACCATGGAACTTTTCGCTGGAGCCGCGGCTTTTGCGCCATTGGAAATATTGAACCGTTTCCGAGCCATGCGCAACCGCCTGAAGAGAGGACAGCCGGTGCATCCCCGGCTTCTTCAGCTTGCTCACCGCCTGCCAGTTGGTCAGGGAAGGCGTGCTTTCCATCAGCATAAAGGGTTTATGCTTGAGGCTGCGGAACAGATCGTGGTTAAAAGCGAAATGGACCGCCTGCCCCAGCTCATCCGGCGGCTGATGCCAGGTGGGGTACGCATCCCAGGAGACCACGTCCAGCACCTTGGCCAGCTTGCGGTAATCCAGCCCCTCGAACAGATCCATCAGATTGGCTGTGGCAGGCAGCTCCGGGTTCACCTTACGCAAAGGCTCAAGCTCATGCATATAAAATTTGATCGTCTGATCGGTGACAAACCGCTTCCAGTCCAGATTCTGTCCGTGCACCATCCGCTCTCCGTGGGGTGCTGGGGATTCCACCTGGGCCCAATCCGTATAGGTATGGGACCAGAAGCTGGTCCACCAGGCTAGATTCAGAGCCTCAAGCGAGCCGTATTTCTTTTGGAGCCAAAGCCGGAAAGCCTCCTGGCAATACGGACAGTGGCAATCGCCGCCCAGTTCGTTGGAGATATGCCAGCCCACAACAGCAGGATGATGCGCGTAGCGTTCCGCCAATTTGGCGTTCATGATGGCCGTTTTTTCCCGATAGACAGGTGAGCTATAGCAGTGGTTATGACGCATGCCGTGGAGGTTGCGCACCCGGTTGGCGCCTACCCGCAGCACCTCGGGATACTGATGGGACATCCAAGTGGGACGGGCGCCTGTGGGCGTGGCCAGCCAAGCGAAGATTCCCTCCTCGGCAAAACGGTCCAGCACCCGGTCCAGCCAGCCAAAATCAAAACGGCCCTCCTCCGGCTCCAAGGCGCTCCAGGCAAAAATGGCAACGGACATCACATTGCAATGGGCCAGCTTCATCAGCCGGATGTCCTCCTCCAGCACGTGGGGGTCATGCTGCCATTGGTCCGGGTTATAATCGGCTCCGTGCATAAAAACCGGGAGCTTGTCACTGATAGGGGGAAAACGCTTGCGCATCGGATTACCACTCCTCCAAAAATTATACTATACTCGTATTATAACTCTCGCCCAAGCTAAAACCGTATAAGGATTGAAGTATTGTTATAGCATATAATGAACATTTTCTTGTAAAAGGAGCTCCCTATACATGGGTCACCTGCCCGATTTTCTTACTTTTCTGCTGGCCCCCGGTACGCCGGATTCGCTGCCGCTCCGGCTGCAATCCCTGGGCCGCCATGACCAGACCTATATTCACCGTCCGGAAGGGTTCCCCCACAGCCAGCTGCTATGGTCGTCAGCGGGCGACGGGCGCTTTGAATTTGCGGAGGCAGGCAGCTTCAGCTTGCCCGAAGGCTGCGCCCTTTATCTTCCCGGCGGTGTCCCCCACGAATATGGCCCCCGGTCCGGCCCGTGGCAACTCTCCTTTCTCAGCTTCGACGGACCAGCGGCGGAGACCATCGCCACAAGCTGCGGTATGGCGCCTTGTACGCCTTTTCCGCTGGAAGGAGCCGGTGAAATTCTCCGGCAGGGACTGGAGGAGCTGTGGCAGGACATCCACCATGGTGCGGAAGGCGGCGAACGCCGCTATTCGGGCCAGCTCTACTCCCTGCTGCTGGCAGCCGGGGAAGCGGCTTCCGCCAACCAGCCCACGCCCAGGCAAACCAGTCCGGGTCCGGCCGGCAGCACCATACCCCTGGCCGCCTCTCCCGCGGAGTTGGCCTTCCGCCAGGCGCTGCGCCTCATGGAGCAGCATTATACCGAGCAATTGGACATGTCCAACCTGGCCAGGACCGTCGGGTATTCCGTGCAGCATTTCCAGCGGATTTTCAAACAAGCCTGCGGCATGCCTCCCCATGTTTATCTGCAGCGGCTGCGCCTTCACCGCTCCCTGGAATGGCTGATGGAGGAATCCTCGCCCTCCGTCAGGGATGTAGCTGCCCGGCTGGGCTGGGAGGCTAACTACTACATCCGGGTGTTCCGGGAGCATTACGGCATGGCGCCCGGACAATACCGCCGCTCTGCCGGGCCCGGCAGGCAAACCAAAAACCCTTCGCAGCTCCCGGACGTGGAAGAGTGAAGGGTTCGGTTTCGAATGTGAATTTGGATGCAAGTTTTGATACAGAAATATATTTACAGCTCCCCTGGCGGCTCAAACTCCGTTGCCAGACTGCTCCTTCAGGAAGGCTTCAATATCGGCAAGCTGCGGAATAGCCGGGATGGCTCCCTTGCGGAGTGTGATCAGTGCTCCTGCCGCGTTGGCGAAGGCCGCCATGGACTGGGCCGCAGCGGCGTCCAACCGCTCCACCGCCCCTCCCCATTCCATTAGCTTTAGCAAAAAGCCGGCCAGATAGCAGTCTCCCGCACCTGTAGTGTCCACCGCTTGGACAGCACGGCCGGGCACCCGGCGGCATTCCCCACCTAGCCGGAAGAAGGAGCCCTCCGCCCCAAGGGTGACCAGGATAATCGGAGTCTTAAACTCCCGGTACAGCTGCTCCGTGCCTGCCTCCAGGTTCTGTTCGCCGGTGAGGAATTCCAGTTCTTCCTCGGAAAGCTTGACGATATGGGCCAGCTCCAAACCCTCCCGAATCCGCAGCTTGGCCTCGTCCAGGCTCCTCCACAGCGCCGGCCGGAGATTCGGGTCGTAGCTCACCAGCTTGCCCAAGCTCCGGGCCAGCCGGACCGCATGCAGCGTGGCCGAAGCGGAGGGTTCATCCGTCAGGGAAACAGAGCCAAAATGAAGCAGGCCGGCCTCGGCCACAAGGTCTTCCTGTACTTCCTCCGGGGTAAGCATCATATCCGCTCCGGGACTGCGGTAAAAGCTGAAGGAGCGGTCCCCGTCCGGCTGCAAATGGACAAAAGCCAGGGTAGTCCGGTATGGCTCCGAAAGCACCAGCCCCCGGGTATCCACTCCCGCCTGCTCCAGCACCTGCTGCAGAAATTCCCCGAAGGTGTCCTTCCCCACCTTTCCGATAAATCCGCTTTTGCGGCCCCACTTGGCCAACGCCGCCATCACATTGGCAGGGGCTCCGCCGGGATTGGCCGAAAAGCTTTGAAACCCGTATTCATTGGACCCTGCGGGTGTAAAATCGATCAGTACCTCGCCTACAGTGATAGCATCCAACATCCCCATCTCCTCCTTAGAATTAGGTAATCGATTACGTCATTATGCTGCCCGGGCTACATTCTATCCGGACATGGTGGTTCCAGCCACTGCAGCTCCCAGTCAGTCTCCTTCTCAGCGCGCGGCTTGGTCCGCATGAGGCTGTCAAACGCCTGATGCGGCCAGAGCAGAGTCCCCTTGCTACACCGAAGCCCGCAGCACCAGACGGGTGGGCAGGCGTACCAGCTCCGGTTCTTTGTCAGGCTGCACGATCCGGTCCAGCACCATCCGTGCCGCTGTTTGGCCCAGCTTAAATGCCGGCTGCTTCACCACCGTCAGGGCAGGTGTGGTAATCCGCGACCAGTCATAATCGTCGAACCCCACCAAGGCCATTTTGCCCGGAAGAGAGACTCCCGCCTCCTGAAAAAAGCACAAGGCCCCCATGGCCATCTGGTTATCCCCTGCGAACAGCGCCGTAACGCCACCTTCCTCATAAAGCCGACGCGCCAGACGATAACCGCTGTCGAAGCCGTTCTCTCCGGGTGAAAGGGCAGCCGCCAGCTCCGGGAGGAAGGGTACACCCGCCTCCTCCAGCCCCTGCCGGTAACCCTGGAGCCGTTCCTCCGTGGAGGAGATGCCCGGCACCGGCGACAGAAACCCGATCCTGCGGTGGCCCTGCCTAATCAACAGCCGGGTAGTCTCCAAGGCTCCACCCATGCCATCCGCCAGCACACAATCCCCGCTGAGGCCTTCGGGACGGCGGTCCACACAGACCACAGGAATTGCATGGCCTACCGTTCCGTCCACGAAGGTATGGTCCCCGGGAGCCGGGGCCAGAATCAACCCGTCAATCTGCTGCGCCAGGAAGAGGCGGAGCTGCTCCTTTTCCACCTGCACACTTTCCTTGGTATTCCCCAGAACCAGATTGTATCCGTTCTCCATCAGGACGCTTTCAATCCCCTGGGCCACGGACATAAAAAAATAATTGGAGGAATCCCCCGGCAGCATCGGCACCAAAAGCCCGATAATCCCGGATTTTTTGCTGCGCAAATTCCGGGCGACGAAGTTGGGGGTATAATGCAGCTCTGCCATGGCCTCCTGCACACGGAGGCGGGTTTCCTCGCTGACAAAACGGGTGCCGTTAATCACATGCGAGACTGTAGCGGTGGACACCTGGGCCGCTTTGGCCACATCCTTAATATTGGGCATACAGGCTCCCCTTTTTCACGTAAACGATTACGTATCCGGTATTACATTCATTCTACTGTTCTCTGTATATCGCAGTCAATATGGAAAAATTCGCCGGAACCTAAAAAAAGCCGGCCGGATATTTGTCCGGCCAGCTTTCTTTGAAGCAGCAGTACACCGCTGTATAAGCGACTCATTTTCAACCAACTGTCATATGCCGGTAGCTGTTGCCCACGAACATCGGCTCCAGCCCCTGTTCAACCCGTTCAATATTGGCAAAAGCCTGGGTGTATACGTGGATCAGCGTATCCCGTGTGCCACCGCCGATATGCGGAGTGGCAATCACCTGCTCCAATTGCAGCAGCGGATGGTCTGCCGGAACAGGCTCCTGTTCCCAAACATCCAGTCCCGCACCTTTGATTTCGCCTGCCACCAATGCCTCGTATAGGGCCTTTTCATCCACAACTCCGCCCCTGGCCACGTTAATCAGCACCGCATTGGATTTCATCA
This sequence comes from Paenibacillus mesotrionivorans, assembly GCF_046098205.1. Lineage (NCBI taxonomy): Bacteria > Bacillati > Bacillota > Bacilli > Caryophanales > Paenibacillaceae > Paenibacillus > Paenibacillus mesotrionivorans. The sequence continues at coordinate 25,452 of NZ_JBJURJ010000025.1, forward strand.
ATTGCAGACGCTGCCGGTTGATCAGATGGCGTGTGCCGGGAACCAGCGGAACGTGGACGCTGACAATGTCAGATTGGCACAGAAGCTCCTCCAGCCCGACAAACCGGGCTCCCAGCTCCTTTTCCTTTTGCTCCGGAAGAGGCCGTTGATCATAATACAATATATCGGTACCCATCGCCTTGGAGCGCACAGCTGTTTCCCAGCCTACATAGCCCATCCCGATGAGACCGTGGGTTTTGCCCTTCATCTCGTAGGAATCCGGCCGCAGGGCCCAGGTCAGCCACTCTCCCTGCTTAGTGCGGGTGTTGGCATACGGAAGCTTGCGGTACAGGGACAGGATGAGCATCAGGGTCAGCTCTGCCACACAGACTGCATTGCAGCCGGGTATGTTAGAAACGGAAATTCCTCTTTCCGAAGCGGCCGCCATATCGATATTATCCAGGCCCACACCGCATTTTTGAATATGTTTGGCCTTCTTGGCTTGAGAGATCAGCGCTGCCGTAACGGGAAATACCGTCGCCATCAGATAGGAGGCCTGGCCCAGCTCCTTTTCCTTGGCTGCTTCGTCGCACTGGTCCCAGAATACCAGCTCATACCCTCTCGGCATCCGTGAACGGAGAAGCTCCTTCATATCCGCTGTCATCGTATCGAAGTATAAAATCCTTTGGCCTGTCATGCTGTGCGCCTCCTAAGAACATGGGTAATGATTCCCTCGGTCAAGATTACTGTATTAAGGTACCACCCCGGAGGTAGAGCGTCAATCGGGTATGTGATGTTTTCTGACATTTTGCGTGATGGAACTTTTTTCGAGTTTTTTCTTGTCTGATAAAATATAATTATGCATCAATAAAATTTGCATATAAAAGTGTGTCTGACCATCTGATCCCACTCCGGATGCAGCCAAACCGTTATAATAAAAGGAGTTCTTATGTAACCAATAGGAGGGGTTTTCTTTGAAGCTCCCTTGCCAAACGGTCGGCTTCCGGTTCGGGGAAACATCCAGCCGGACGGAGTTGTTCCAGCTATTCGCCTTGGGCTACGATCAGGTTACCTCTACCGGCTACCAGTGGGACGGGCTGACCCGAATCGACGGGCCCTTGTGCCTGTTCCAATACACCGTTTCCGGCTCCGGCTGCATTGATATTGGCGGCAGCGTCAGGACCGTGGGACCCGGAGAGGCCTTTCTTGTGGATATCCCTGGCCAGCACCGGTATTTTTTGCCCGAATCCAGCCCGTACTGGGAGTTCTGCTTCATTCTGTTCCGTCCGTGGGGCTTGGAAAAACAATGGGAGCAGGCCTGCCGGAGATTATCTCCGGTGTGCACTATTCCCGCTGAAAGCCCGCTGCTCCTGGTGCTGGAGGATATGGTCCGTTCGGGACTGTACAACCAGATCGGGGATGGGTATACCGCCTCGGCGCTGGTTTACCGGTTTATGATGGAGCTTCTCCGTTACGCTTCGGGAGGGGGAACTCGGCAGGAAAACTGGCCTGCTGGTGTAGTATTGGCGGTGAAGGAGATGGAGGCCAATGCGGCACGCATTGCCGGTGTGGAGCAGTTGGCCGAGATGGCGGGGCTATCCAAGTATCATTTTATCCGGCTGTTCAAGCGGCATACGGGCGTGACCCCTCTGGAGTTTCTCACCAAGGTGCGGATGAGGCAGGCAGTTGCCCTTTTGCGGGAAACGGAGCTGACTGTGGATGAGGTGGCCAAAGAGGTGGGTTATGCCGGCAGCAGCTATTTCATTAAGGTGTTTCACAAATGGGTGGGCTTCACACCCGGAGAGCTCCGCCAGCACCGGAGTGTGGTTGGAATGGAGCGGATCACCTTTTAATGCGCAATATTTTACAACCAGGGGCAATTAATTGTCGTAGACCTTGGGCCGGACATTGCCTATGATACCTGTATAAAGCCACAAAGTTGACTAAAAGGAGATTAGGAATATGTCCGGTATAGGTGTACACAAGGCGGCACATAAGCAATATGCGGCAACGCCTCCAATGGGCTGGAACAGCTGGGATTGTTACGGGGCCAGCGTTACGGAGGAGGAGGTGCTGGGCAATGCCCGGTATATGGCGGAGCATTTGAAGCCCTTTGGCTGGGAATACGTGGTGGTGGATATCCAGTGGTATGAGCCGGGTGCCCTCTCCTCATCTTACCGCCCCTTTGTCCCGTTGGAAATGGACGGATATTCCCGGCTGGTTCCCGCAGTCAACCGGTTTCCCTCCTCGGCAGGAGGCAAGGGCTTTAAGCCCCTGGCGGATGTGATTCATGGTTTGGGCCTTCAGTTCGGCATCCATATCATGAGAGGCATCCCCCGGCAGGCTGTACACGCCAACACTCCGATTCAGGGCACGGAGCGCCGGGCACGGGAGATCGCCGCCAACAATATCTGCCCCTGGAACTCGGATATGTATGGGGTGAATCCCGATGCGGAGGGGGCCCAGGCCTATTACGATTCCCTGTTCCGGCTTTATGCGGAATGGGAAGTGGATTTTGTGAAGGTGGATGATATTGCCGCCTCCCGGCTGTACCACATCCACCATCGGGAAATTGAAATGATCCGAACGGCCATTGATCGCTGCGGGCGCCCTATGGTGCTGAGCCTGTCGCCGGGAGCGGCTCCCCTGGAATATGGCGGCTTGCTGGCGGGTAACGCCAATATGTGGCGGATGACCGACGATTTCTGGGATGTATGGCCGCTTCTGAAGGACATGTTCGGACGCTGCGAGCAGTGGTACCCCTTCGTTGGCAACGGCTCCTGGCCGGATTGCGATATGCTGCCCTTGGGCCATATCGGGCTGCGCTCCGTGGACGGTGGCGCCAGCAACCGCCAAACCCGGTTTACCCCGGAGGAGCAGCAGACGATGATGACCCTGTGGAACCTTTTCCGCTCCCCTCTAATGTTCGGCGGTGAGCTGCGGGACAATGATGCGTGGACCTTATCGTTGTTAACCAACGAGGAGGTGCTGGCGGTCCACCGGGACGGCCGGGGTGCCCGGCCTCTATACCGGCGGGAGGATCGGACGGTATGGACCTCGTTGGCTCCAGACGGCGGCGTGTATGTGGCGCTGTTCAATCTGGGGGATGCGCCGGCTGAGGTGAGCGCTGAGCTGGCGGAGCTGGGTCTGGCCCCCGGGACGCGGGAGGCCCGGGATCTGTGGGCACGGCGCAGCCTGGGCCGGGTGGAGGACGGGCTGCGGTTTACGCTGCCGCCCCACGGCAGCAAGCTGGTGAAGCTGGCGCCGGAGGGTTAAGGGGCGGCACTCGTAACGCCCGTTAACATGAACAGTTGGGATGACCTCCTGCTGGTGGGTGAATTGGTTTAACTAGCTAATATTACTGGAAGGCGCACCTCGAGATGTACCGATGGGATGACCTCCTGCTGGTGGGGGAGCTGGTTGAACTAACTAATGTTACTTGAAGGCGCACCTTGAGATGTACCGATGGGATGACCTCATCCTGATGATGGAGCGGGTTGGATTAGCTGGTTTTTCGATCACCATCCAAGCTGCGGTGTGCGGATAGCGGTTTAACGTTGAGCAAACGCGGATAGGGGAAGGCAGTTGTCCGCTATCGTCTGCGCTGTAGACTAAAAAGAGGAATAACGGAAGGCAAGTTTCCGTTATTCCTCTTTTTGCGCCTCTGTGGTGTCCTGCAGCGGGCAAATAGCGGAACCCAAGCTGCCGCTATAGCCCGAAATGCGGCAATGCAGGCCCAATAGCGGACATTAGGCTTCCGCTAACCGAGCAGCTGATGCCTTGGCTGTGGCCGGCCGCGGAATAGCGGAAGCTTTTTTCCGCTATAGGCTGCGCAGGACTGCTAACGGATGGATTAGCGGAAGCCATTTTCCGCTAATCCGGCAGCCTGCCCGTATTGGCTGGGGGTAGAGGCTGGATAGCGGAAAACTCTTTCCGCTATCGCCTCCTGCACCGCCGCGGCGAGCCAATAACGGAAGTTTACTTCCGTTATTCCGTTCCCTTTACCCACACCTGCCCCTTTTACCCCCATCCCCATCACCCACCCTCCTGCTCTTCAGGAGCACTCCGCACCTGTCGTCTTCAGCAGCACACCGTATCTGTTACTCCTCAACAGCACCCTCCCCTCCTCTTCTGCCGCCCAAACGCAAAAAACCGGGACCCAAGGCCCCGGCTACGCAATCCATTGTCCACAAACTAATGTGGCCACCCTACTACCTTAAAGCAAATTCCCCTGCCGCTTCATCACACGGTACATATACAGGCAGGTAACTGCGCACAGCAGCGCCATTGCCGCGATAAAGCCGTACCCGGCCTGCAGGCCCAGCAGCTGCGCATCCCCGCCACCGGCAAGGGCGGCCACTCCGTCGATGATCCACCCGATCAGCGCATTGCCGATAACACAGGCTACCCCCATGGCCGTAACCGTAAAGGTAATGGCCGTCTCTGTGCCCTGGGGATACCGCTTGGCCAACAACGCCATCACCGTAGGATAAACCGGGGCAATTCCCGCTCCTGCAACGGCAAACAGCCACGCGGCGGGTTCCCCCAGCAGGATAGCGGCTAGGCTGCATAACCCGGAAAAACCGGCGAAGATCATAACGGACAGGGTATATCCGATGCGGTCCGTAACCGGTCCCAGCACCAGTCTCGCCAGCATAAAACACAGGAAGAATAAAGACAGCATGCCGGATGCGCGTTCTGTAGTCCAGCCATAGGCTTTTTCCAGGAAATTCACCAGCCAGCCGCCTACTGCCAACTCCGAAATCACCCCGAAGGAAAGCACCGCCACTATCAGCCATGCCACCTTATCGCGCATCAGCAGCCGGAACGGCACCCCTTCTTGGCCGCCCTCCTCCTCCCCCCGGGGGAAGGAAGCAAGCAAAGAGGGAATCACAGGGAGCAGCGACAGGGAGAGCATAAACAGATACATCCCCCGCCAGCCCCATTCTCCTCCTCCGCTAAAATGCCAGCCCATCATCGAAGCCCCGATAATCGGCGCCACTGTCGAGCTGAGCCCATAGAAAAAATGGGCCAGATTCATCATAAAGCCGGTATTTTTAGTGAAAATCCGCGCGGCCATAATGGCCAGACCGATCTCCAGCATCCCGTTGCCGATATACATCAAAAAATAGGACGCCGATAAAAATTGGTAATTGGCCGCCAAATACATCAGTACCCCGGAAGCCGCCATCAGCACAAAGGCGAGAATCCCCGTCAGCTTGATGCCGATCCGGCGGGACAAGGCGCCCGTAAACGAGCAAGCCACCAGATATCCCAGAGAATTAAGAGCAAGAAGCAGTCCCAGTTGCGTGTCTCCCAGGAAAAAATCCCCCTGAATCCGGGGGATGGCGGGTCCTTTGACATTTTCCGAAAAGCCGAAAACCAGAAACCCGCCGAATACGATGGCCAGCAAAAAAAACCTGTTCATTCTGCCCCGCATGTGGGTTACAGGTCCGTGTCCTTCACCACAGTTTGGGTACGGGCCGCTTCAAATACCGTCTCAATCAGCCGGAGCACACGCAGCACCTGCTCATTCTTCACCGCTTGGGCGGAGCGTCCGTCCAGGAGGGCGGCGAAATTTTCATAGAAGCTTTGCGCAGGGGGAGTAGCCTTCTCCACAGGCAGGCGCAGGGTTGATTTCTCCGAGGGAGGGGCCATGGTTTTGGTCAAGCCGACTCCTGCCTGGATCGGGGTCGGCTCTACCTTGGCCACGTCCGGGTTGGTGCGGACAATCTCACCCTCCAGGCTCCAGTCGCGGATCACCGCCGTACCCTCCGTACCCTTCACATACCAGCGGGGTAGCTTGATGTAATTGGTGGTTCCCACTTCAATGACCGCAGTGAGTCCGTCCTTAAACCGGATGGTGGCCGTAAAGCCGTCATCCACCTCAGTGCCGAGAATAGTGCTGAGATCCGCCTTTACACTTTCAATCTTACTGTCCGTCAGCAAAAGCAGCTGGTCTAAGAGATGCACGCCCCAATCCAGCAGCATGCCGCCACCGTACGCCGCAAGCTGCCGCCAATCGCCGGGGATGCCGTTGGCCCCGTGTACCCGGGATTCCACATGGAAGACCTCGCCGGCTTTTTTCTTCTCCACAATCTCTTTGACAATCAGGAAATCCGGATCCCACCGGCGGTTCTGGTGGACCGTAAATACGCGTTTTGCCGCTTCCGCACTCGCTGTAATCTCCAGGAAATCCGTCGAGTTCATCGTCACCGGCTTTTCGCAAATCACATGTTTGCCCGCTTGGAGGGCCCGGATGGCAATCTCCTTATGGGAATCATTGGGTGTGGCAATCAGCACCACATCCACCTCCGCATCCTCCAACACATCCTCGAGACTGCTGTAACCCCGGAGCCCCTGGGTTGAAGCCAATTCCATACGGTAGGGCAGAATGTCGTAGACTCCGCGGACCTGAAGCTGGGCTACCGGCTGGATCAGTTGGGTATGGTAGCTGCCCATTCCGCCAAAGCCGATAATGGCGATTTGATAGATAGTTTGATCCATATGCTCATTTCTTCCCCTTTCGGTAAAGACGGCTGTGTGGAAAATATTGCTCTTTCTCTATTTTACACGCGATTTCCCGATTGCGGAATATGAAGTGCGGGTTCTGTGTTTCCATCGGACAAACGCCTAGAAAAGCGGCTTCAGCACAAAGCGGTTGGTGTACGTCCGGTCAGCCGTCAGGGTGAACTCCGGGTGGACATGGGCGCCCCAGCTGTCGTCGCCGCCGACACCCATTTGCCGGGCGTTAATCCGGACCACCGTACGGGTTTGCCGCGGGAGTTTGTAAGCATGATCAGCCTGCTCCAGCTCCTCCGGTGTAAAGGGCAGCACGGAGAGCTCTACGGCAGGTGCGCCTTCAATGCGCAGCCCATGTCCGCCTTCATCGCGGATTTCCGCCCAACGGACGCCTGTTTTGTTGCCGCTCTCCTGGGGACGCAGATACGGGGTGAGCTGCTCCTCCACCTTTCCTTCGTACACGCCCAGTCTGGCTCCTGCCACACGATCGCAGTAATTTTCGTGAGGCCCCATCCCATACCAGTTCAAGTGGCGGAAGGCCGGCTCCATCGTGAACAAAAGGCCAACCACGGGAATCTCCGGCAGATTGGCGCCTGGGGTGAGCACCTGCTCCACGGTAAGGGAACCCGCAGCATCAAGGGTATAACGTACGGTGCAATGGGACCGGGGAGCAGTGGCAATCCGGTATTCCGCTTCCACCGTTACTCCTTCAGCCGCCGCTTCCGCCTTAAAGGACAGCAGCCTCCGGTTCAGCCCTGCCTCCCGCCAGGTTGTACAGCGGACGGGATGTTTGTTGCCACGGTCATTGTCTGTTACTGCCCGCCAGAAGTGAGGGGCCGGGCCGGTGGCCAGAAGCTCCAAGCCGTTTGCCTTGTAGGAGGTAAGTTGGCCGGTTTTTTTAGAGAAGGTTACCGAGAAATTTCCGCCCTCAGCTGTCAATGCCTGCTCTGTTTCCGTTACCCGCAGGCTGACGCCGGGGACATTCCCTGCAGCCGCTGCTTCCGCTACCGGCACAGGCAGGATAAACTGGCCAAAGGCGATTTCATGGCCCGCCGAAGCCCAAACCTCGTCTTTGCGCAGAAGCAGGGTCAAAGTCAGCACCGCCTCCTCCCCATGGAGAAGTGATTGCGGCAAGGTATAAGGAACCTGCAGCGTACCGGAAGCCAGCGGCGCAACTGTTGCAGCCAGAATTCCCTCCTGCTGGGGCTGCCCGTTAACATCCAAACGCCAGTGAAGATCAAACTCCTCCAAGTTGGTGAAAAGGAAGAGGTTCTCCAGCTCCACTGTGCCCCTGCTCAAATCCGCCGCCCGGAAACGCACGCTTTGGTAGCAGCCCTTCACCTCCGCCAGCTTGGGCGTCACCGCACCGTCGGCAAAAATCAGGCCGTTGCCGCTGAAGGTGCCGTCATTGGGGAAATCGCCGAAATCGCCGCCGTAAGCCAAATAGATTTCCCCATCCGCATTCTCCGTCCGGATCGCCTGATCCCGCCAATCCCAGATAAAGCCCCCCTGAAGCACCGGGTACTTGTCGAACATCTCCCAATACTTGTACAGATCGCCGCAGGAATTGCCCATGGCGTGGCTGTATTCACACAGGATAAAAGGCTTGGAGGGCTGGCTCAAGGCATACGTCTCCAGCGTTTCCACCTTGCTGTACATATGGCTTTCGATATCCGAAGCGGCATCCGTGGCGCGGAAATGGAAGATCCCCTCATAGTGGACAACCCGCGTCGGGTCCTGCTCCCGCAGGTAGTCATGCATCCTCTGGAAGTTATCTCCGCCGAAGGACTCGTTGCCCAAGGACCAGATAATAACGGACGGGTGGTTCTTGTCGCGTTGGAGCATGGAGTTGCAGCGGTCCAGCACATTGGCCGTCCATTCCGGCTTGCTGCCCGGCAGCGCCCCCTCCTCCTCCTGCTGGCCGTAACGCCAGCTGCCGTGGGTCTCCAGATTGGTTTCGTCGATGACATACAATCCGTATTCATCGCACAATTTGTACCATTTGCGGTGATTGGGATAATGGGATGTACGCACGGCATTGATGTTGTTTTGCTTCATCAGGAGAATATCATGGAGCATGTCCTCGTCCCGCACGGCCCGTCCGGTATCGCAGCCGAATTCATGGCGGTTTACTCCCCGGAACATGATCCGCTTCCCGTTGATTTTCATGAGACCGCCTTCAATTTCGAAGCGGCGGAAGCCGATTTTGCAGCTTTGGGCCTCGAGCAGCTGTCCTTCCCCGTCGCGCAAGCAGATAACCAGCGTGTATAGATGCGGCGCTTCGGCGCTCCATAAGAGGGGATTGTCCACAGCTGCAGAAGCGGCCAGAACCAGCGAGTCCTCCTCCACGGTGAAAGAGCCTTCCAAGAGAATTGGCTCACCGGTTACAGCCTGGCCGGAAGCATCCAGCAGGATGGCTTCCACGGCGACCTTTTCTCCGGCGGAGGGAAGGTAGCGGGTAACCGTGGTTTTGAGCTTCAGTTGGGCTTTGGTGAAGCTATCGTCCAGCTCCGTAACAGCGGAAGCATCGCGGATATGAAGCATAGGGGTGCTGTACAGATACACCTCGCGGAAGATGCCCGACAGCCGCCAGAAGTCCTGATCCTCCAGCCAGCTGGCGTCGCACCAGCGGTAGACCTCTACGGCCAGCTTATTTTCCCCGTCAATAAGGTAAGGGGTCAGATCAAATTCCGCAGGCGTGAAGGTATCCTCGCTGTAGCCTACCAGATCTCCGTTCACCCATACATAAAAGGCGGACTCTACTCCTTGGAAGCTGATATATACCGGACGCTCCCGCCAATTGTCGGGCACAGTGAAGGTCCGCACATACGAACCCACCGGGTTATAACGCACCGGGGCAAAAGGCGGCTCCAGGTCCTCTTTTCCCTTCCAGGGGTAGGTGACATTGGTGTATTGGGGGTAGTCGTAGCCATGAAATTGCCAATGGGCTGGAACAGGTATGGTGTCCCACTCTGTGGTATCGTAATCCGCACGGTAAAAGTCAGCGGGACGCGCTTCCGGATTATCGGCATAATGGAATTGCCATGTGCCGTTCAGGGACATTTTCCAGGGAGACGCCCCTTCCTGACCGGCTGCGGCTTCTTCGGGAGTGGAGTAAGGAATATACGCGGTGGCAGCGGCCATCCGGTTTACTTGGAAGATGTCCGGGTTATTGTTCCATTCCGGATACCCGTTGGCAGGGGGCGTATAGCGGAATTTAGGTTTCATCAAAGCACCTCTTTTATCGGGAAGTAAGAGCATACTTTGATTATAGGCGATGAAAAACCCAGTGAATATAAGAGAATATTCGGAACGGTATAACAATATGAATGTCCCCATCAACAAAAAAACCGCCGGGACAGCATCGAGCCTCCGGCGGTTCATAATGATCCTATTAGTCCAGCTTGATCTTGTCCTTCAACGGCGTATCCAGCACAGCCAGCTCCTCCGCCACCAGGCGGGCGACGCTTTCCGCACCGTATTCGTTCAGGTGGGTATTGTCCTGGCTGCCTTCCGGATAGTTGGGATTTTCCCCCGGCTTCAGCCAGGTGAACAGCTGCTCGGAATCCACGCTGCCCAATTGGCGGAGCAGAACGGCGCTTTTGGCGGTGAGATCAATGAAGGCCACCTTTTCCCGTTCGGCCAGATCCTCCATGGCCTTGGGGTATTCCCCGTGGGTGTCCACCAGACGGCCGCTGTCATCGAAACGGCGGCGGCAAACGGAGGAAATCAGCACCGGCACCGCTCCTTTTTCCCGGGCAACGGCAATATATTGGGCCAGATGCTCCTGATAGGTACTCCACGGCTCGGTCCGGCGTTCCTCATCCTCCTTGCTGTCATTGTGGCCGAACTGAATCAGAAACACATCCCCTTGGCCGATGGCTTCGCGGATAGGCTCCAGCCGTCCTTCGTTAATGAAGCTTTTGGAGCTGCGGCCGTTCATTGCATGGTTGACGATCTTAACGGTGCCGTCCAAAAAAAGGCCCAGCTTGGCACCCCAGCCCAGCATCGGCAGCTTTTCGGGAGGATAATCCGCCACGGTGGAATCTCCCGCAAGAAATACAGTCAGCTCACTCATTATGCATGTTCCTCCTTCAAGGGGCTCCAGCCATCCTGGCCGGACAGAACCCGGTTCAAATCATATTTACCCGCTTCTTCCTCTGTCAGAATCTTCGCCCACGGCACCCGGCTTTCCCGTTTGCCCGCTCCGGGGCCGGTGCTGCCGAATTCCTCATACCGGGCAGTTTCCTCCCGCTCCGGCTTCCAATAATGCCAGCCCTCCGGCTTGATATGGGCACCCATCCAGCAATTCAGGAAAACCGTATGGCCGTAATCCCGCCAAGGGCGGCCCAGATATACGGTGTGCTCCGGCGCATCACCGGTCAGCCGGCAGTTGGAGAACACATAACCATAAGGAACGTCCTCATCCGTAGAGGCGGCGGTTATGTACCCGTGGATGGTTTTTTCTCCCCCTTCGGGGACAAGGCGCTTCTTCGAGAAAATCTCGCAATCCGTGAAGACCGCAGTAGCGCAGCCGAAAATAAAGTCCACATCTCCCGCAATGTAGCAGCGGTCATACAATTGGCGCAGGTTGCGCCGCGGCGCTGCATCTCGGGGCCCGCCAAAGGTGGCCCGCTCTACCGGCTTGGGAGGCAGAGGCGCGGTAAACAGGGTGTCCTGGCTGGCCGTAAACCGGCAGTTCCGGAACACCAGCCGGTCGCCGTCGGCATAAACCGCCACCGCTTGGCCTACCTTGTCCCCGCTGCCTGCCGTATTGGCAATTGTCAGGTTCTCGGCTTCGAAATCATCGACGCCGATCAAGAAGGATTGGGAGTTGAAGGTGCCGTACTCCCTGCCGTCGGGGAAGGTTTTTTTGGCGTAGTCATCAAACGTGAGGACAGTGCCTTCCACGCTTTCGCCCACCAGCTTCACACGGGGCTTCAGGATTTCCAGCTTTTCCTTGTATTCGCCGTTCTTTATTTGAATGACTGTCCAGCCCTGTGCATTCTCGGGGATGGCGTTCACCGCTTCCTGAATGGTTGTAAAATCGCCGCTTCCGTCTTTGGCCACGATCATGTTGTTTCCTCCTCATCGCTTTGCCCTTATGGCGTGTTTGCAAACACACCCTAGGCAAAGCCGTCGTAAGTATAAATTCCATATGCTTGGCTGCCGGGTCATGCACTCTTCCCTCTAACGGCGGCCAGCGCCGTTATTCGCCTCCAAAACGCCCTTTCCGATTTCTAACGGCGGCAGAAGACGCTATTGGTGACAAATCCGCTGGACCGGACCTAAATGGAGCTTCATAAGGTCGCTCACTTCCGTTAGAATACGCAAGCGGCGGTTTCTGCCAAAATAGAGGCTCCCCTGTCCGTCAGATTCGCCCACCCGCGCTCTAGTCGGTCGTTATCCCCTTCTATTCCAACCGGCGGAGCCACTGGTATGCCTTCGCTCCGCTGATTTCATGCCCGCCGGTGAAATAATCCACGGCAAGCTCCTCTTCCGCGCCGGCCGCTTCATAAATCATGGCCAGCTTTTCCATAGCCTTCATGGCGCCCTCCCGGGGGAACACCCGGTCTGTATCACCGGATTCCACCAGCAGGCTGCGGGGGGCGATCAGGCCGATCAGCTCGGGCATTTCCGCATCCTGGAGGATGCCGGGAATGTAATTGTCCAGGCAATGCATCCGGGACAGGATGCTGCCCTGGAAGGTATTGGCATAGCCGCTGACTACGGTTGCCCCGATACGCTCATCCAGCGCAGCCGTATAAGCCGCCACCAGGCCGCCGCCGGAAATGCCCATACAGCCGATGGCTCCGGCCTTCACATCCGGACGTGACAGCAGGTAGCCTACGGTCTGCATAGTCTCCGCCACCCGGACGCCCCCGATATTGCGGCCCAGCAGCATCAGCTGCGCTGAAATCCTGGCGCAGGAGCTTTGTTTGGGGCCTGCAGCGATATCCTCCGGCAGCCTTCTGTCACCAAAAGCCAATAGCTCCGGCGCAGCCACCACAAACCCCTGTTTAACCAGCGCCACGGCAAAATCCTTATGCAAACCGGGCTCAGCCCCACGCTCAGCGCCGTCCGGCTCCAGTCCGACAATTTCCCTGCTGCCGTAGCCATGGCCGTGAATGGCCACAACACCCGGACGGGGTTCCGTAACGCCGTCCGGAATCAGCACATAAACCGGCATCCGCATGCCGTCCATGGTGGTCCATTCCACCCGTTCCCGCACATATCCCTGACACTGTACCCGCTCCAGCACAACAGGCGGCTCGTCAGAGGCGAAGGAAGCCCCTGCATAAACCGGTTCATCCGGGGTTGTCCGGCTGTAGGCCTGCACCGGGTGAAGCCCCAGTCTCCGAGCCAGACGTTCCTTCAGCCCGCTGCGCCAAATTTTCCAATCGGTATCCGCCGTATAGGCAAAGGCCGGTCTGTTTTCCTCCAGAAGCCTTTGCAAAAAATCGTTTGTTGCCGTCATCGCCATTCCCCCATCGTTCAATCTTGTACCGGGTGATCCTTTAAACACACTCTATCCATTTTAGAATAATAGCGCAGAAAAAACTTTAAAAATACTTGTCATAAGCGCTGAAAATTATATATATTTGATCATTCCGGTTACGCAAAAGCATCGCTGCCAGCAGTTTTGCGGCAGGCTATATAGCGATCATACACCTTCTCTCGAGAAAACGCACACGTTTGCAAAAGACACTGTATAAAAAATCCATCCCCCCTGTTCATAAAGCTTTCCCTCGATGCAATAAAAAAACCGCAGCCATTGCAGCTGCGGTAAACCCTCAACCCATTCCCTATTCTTCGATGTCAATGGACCGGCTGACTGGAGCAGCCTGCTTCTGCCCTGTTCCGGCAGGCTCACAGCATTCCGCTGCCCGCCCGAGAAGCGCCGAAAAACCCAGACGAGCCTCCCGGCGTGAAGCGGCGAAATGCCTCCGTGCTTCTCCCGTACCCGTTAAATCCGCAAGACTGTCCTTCAGCACCGCCAGGTTATCCCATACCTTTTCTACTGCCTGTTTGTCCATACCCATGATCATTCTCCCTCCGGATTCAAATTGCCAAACTGTATCACCAGCGCCTTCCCGGCAAAACGGGCCGACACAATTGGCCTTCCCATCAGCGCGCGGGGCAAAAGCACCTTCCGTTTGTACGGCCCGGCCTGTACGGTCAGTTCCTCTCCCCGCTGGCTCAGCTTCAATTCCTCCTTTTCCACAAAAGGAAGAGTTAGCTCCAGCACATAGCCTTCCCCCTCCCGGCGGATTAACTGGGTCAGGCCACGGTGCAGCACCCCGCCGGCGGCACAGCTGTGAAAAGCGGCGTCACCCAGCCGCTTCAGCATGGACAGCCCGCAAACCTCCTCCGCCATCATCGGAATCCGCAGAATGGGCAGGGGCTGGAAGGAGCTGGCGATCTCCTCCTCGTATTTGCGGTGGATGTCCAGCCAGCCTGCCCAGTACCCTGTTCCCGCCTCCTCGGGCAGCACCCGGTTCACGATTACGGCATCCGTATGAAAGCCGTACAGATTCAGATAGGTAAACGCCCGCCTGGCTTCGGCGATGACCATCTTCTCCGGGTTCACCACCAGCCGGACGGAGGTGACATCAGGGTCTGTCAGCAGCTTTTGCAGCTCCTTCAGCTTATCCGCCAGCTGGCCCACACTGTCCAGCACCCGGTCATCCGGCAGCTCCAAGCCCCCGGCCACCAGCTTGGCGACAGGACGCACCACCTTTAGCAGCCGGCGCTCATGGGGAAAAATTTTCTCCAGCCACCAGTCCAGCAGGTCGGGGTAGCTTAAGAGCCGCAGGGTTTCACCTGTTGGCGCACAATCCACTACAATAGCGTCATACGCATCCGACGATGCGGCTCGGAGAATCTCCAGAAGACAAAACAGCTCCTCCAGACCGGGAAACACCAGCATTTCCTCCGAGGAGATATCGTCCACATCCGCCCAAGTCATCAGCCTGGAAAGCCAGCCCTGCACGGCCCCCCAATGCTTCTCCGTTTCCCGGAGGCTGTCGATTTCCTGGCCCCACAGCCGGTCACTGACCAGTACAGGCTCACTGCCCAGCGGCAGATCGAAGGAATCCGACAAACTGTGGGCCGCGTCCGTGCTCACCACCAGCGTCCGAAGCCCCTCCGCCGCCAGCCGCACCGCCGTAGCTGCAGCCGTGCTGGTTTTGCCAACGCCGCCTTTGCCGGTATAAATAATAATCCGCATGATAATACCCTCCCATTAATACGATTTCGTAATATTAAGCCAAAGATAAACGCCTTACGGCGTCATCTGATTTCGTAACGGCCTCTGACTTCGTAATAGCCTCGCTTCATTCGCCAATCTCAATCTGCCTGAGGGCCGGCTTCTGCGCCGACTGCCCGTTCCCGTCTGCGGTCTGCAGTGCCTTCGCCGCCTTCAGCACCAGCCGGATAAGCTGCTGCAGCTCCTCTGGGGTCAGCGCCTCCCCGATGCGGGACAGCGACTGGTTCAACAGCGCCCTGGCCGCTTGGGCCAGCTCCGTGCCCTCCTCCGTCAGCCGAAGGAGAATAATCCGCTGATCCTGCTCGGACTGCAGCCGCCGGAACAGCTTTTTGGCGGTGAGCCGTTTGGACAGACTGGTCATGGTGCTTAACGGCACACCCAAGGAAGCGGCCAGCTCCGAGGTGGTCATCTCCCCATGATGATGCAGCATCACCACCGCCGCCAGCTCGGAACGGTTCAGCCTCTGCTCCAGCCCCTCCCACTCCGGCACCAGTGTCAATGGCTTCAGACCATGCTTCACAAGTAACTCGAACAATTCATCCATTTTCCCGAAACTCCTCTTGCATAATCACCATCTGCCTTTAGATTACTACGATTTCGTATTAAACGCAAGAGGGGCTGAAGACATTTTTCCAAATATATCAACTCCTATCTATACACATAAGCTTTTTTCCCCTTATAATAAACACATCCATGAGAAAAAGAGGTGAGCGGATGTTGATCCGAACTGTTCGAGGTAGGTAGTTTTCGGGCCGGGCAAAACGCGTACCGGCTGCCAAGGGAGAGCTCTGCCCTTTTTTGGCCAAACGAAAACGAATTACCTGGAACGGTGTTGGAAACAGATCCGCTCTTAGAGCCTGAAGACACCCGTTGTCTTTGGGCTCTTTATTTTTTCTCCGGGAGGCTTAATCTGTATGTTAAAAAAAGCAATGCTCATGTACAAATGGACCATATTCATTTATATCCTCATGGGAGTCACCACCCAGTTTTTGGGCACGGCAGGAATCCGTGTGTTCCAAAAGCTGCTGGACCATATCGCCCAAGCCACTGGACTGCGGGATGGTTTTACTCTACTTTTCCTGTACGGCGCCATGCTGATCGGGGCAACTCTGCTCCATTATCTGCAGGAATATCCCCATACTGTTCTTTCAACAGGCATTTCCGAACAGCTGAAGGTGATGGCGCTTGGCAAAGTGTCCGGAATGGACTATGCCGCTTACCAAAACACCGGCACCGGAGATTTAATCAAGCTCATCGACAATGGCGCGCATGCGGGGAAAAACATCCTTCATTCCTTTTTTCTGCGCATTCTCCATGAGCTGCTGCCCGGTTTGCTGTTCAGCCTGTTTTTCATCAGTCTCTATAATCCACAGCTTATGCTGGTCATCGGCATCGGCTATCTGGCTGTTTTCCTGCTCAGCCAGCTGCTGCTGGGCAGGCTGTACCGGATCAAGTCCAAGCTTCTGGCCAACCAGGAGAAAATGTCCGCCTTGTCCGTCAGGGGATTTATGGAGCTGGCTGTATTCCGGCTGAATAGGAGATACAAAAAAGAGCTGGAGCTGCTCCAGGCTACTGCGGGGGAAATCGTCAGGAACAGCGTCCGGATCAGAATGATCCACGAAGCTTTTTTTGCCCTGTTTGCCCTGCTGGTTATTATGATCAAGCTGGCCGTTCTGGTGTACGGCGCCCGCAGTTTGCTGGCCGGCCATTCCTCCATCGGCACTCTTGCAGCCATGATCATGTTTGTGGATCAAATTTATTCGCCCATTGCCATCTTCAACGTGCTTTATGTGGAATACAAGCTGAACGCAGTGGCTTACCGGAGGTTTGAGGAAACTTTGAACGGGCCGGAGGACGCCAATTTGCATGTGGGAAAAGAAGTGGATCTTCTGCGGGGAAAAGTGGATTTTCAGGATGTCTCCTTCGGTTATGAGGGCCGCGGGGTTCTGAACCATGTGACGTTCTCCATCGAACCCGGCTGCTCTACCGCGATTATCGGAGCCAGCGGCAGCGGCAAATCCACCATCATCAAGCTGATGCTGGGGCTTCTGAAGAAATCCTCCGGGCACATTCTGGTGGATGGGACCGACATTGACAGCCTGAAGCTGGACAGTCTGTACCGCCATCTGTCGTACATCTCCCAGGAGGCTCCGGTATTCGACACCTGTATCCGGGAAAATATCCTGTTCGATGAAGAGCGGCCGGATGAGGAGATTTATCGCATGTTGGAGCAGGTGCAGCTTAAGGAGAAGGTGCAGGCTCTTCCCGAAGGGCTGGAAACTAAGATCGGAGAAAAAGGCATGAAGCTGTCCGGGGGCGAAAAGCAGCGGCTGGCCTTTGCCAGAGTGCTAGCCCAACAGCGGAATCTGGTCATTCTGGACGAACCCGTCTCTGCCTTGGACAACAAAACAGAAAAAAGCCTGATGGACACCATCCTGAACCAGCTTGCAGGCAAAACCCTGGTCATCGTCACCCACCGCCTCCGCTCCATCCGGCATGTGGATACCATTATTCTGGTCCGTAACGGAGAAATTGCCGGAATCGGGAGCTTCGAATCCCTGATGGCAGGCAGCCCCTACTTCCGGGAGCTGTGGAGCCTGGAGGAGCCGGCATCATCGTCAGATGCCGGGTAGCGGTTGATTCAATGTCCTGTTCACTCGTGCTCGCGCATATATTCCCGTTTAAAATCTTCATAGATTACAAATACATCCGTTAATAATGCTTTCAATTCTTCGTAATTACGGAATACCGGCTTTCGTAATTGACCGTTTTCAAGACCATCCAGCTGTCTTTTTATGATTCCCCATGTCCCGCCAACCGTAAGCTCAGAATGCTTCCATACCGACCATATCAATTCGGCTGCACCGTATCTTAACGAGATCACAAATTGAAATTTATATGGATTCTGCGTTTCTACAATCTTAAAGAACCTTTCCTTCTTATTTACTTTACCGTCCCCTTATCCTTTATTACTCCGCCCCCTGGGCGCAGGCCTCCCGGTACTGGGAGGGGGTCTGGCCGAATTTTTTGCGGAACTGCTGGGTGAAATGGCGCATGTCCTGGTAGCCTACCCGCTCGGAAATTTCCGCCAGCTTGAGCTTCGGGTCCAACAGCATCCGTTTGGCCTGCTCCAGCCGCAGCGTGATGATATATTCCTTGAAGCCGCTGCCTGTTTTTTGCTTGAACAGCTGGCTGAAGTAAACCGGGTTCAGGTAGACCACAGAGGCTACCTTCTCCAGGGACAAATCCTCATGGAACCGGGCCTGGATATACTGGAGGCCCACCTCCACCGCCCGGTCGCTTCCCCCTTCCACGGCGGTATAGGATTGGGTGGCGGAGGCCTGGCGCATCCGCTGCACCTCGCCGGGCACTGCATTGAAGTCCTTCAGCTCCGCCGTATGGAGAATCTGGAAGGGAATTCGCAGGTACTTGGCCAGATGCCGCCTCAGCTCCTCCAGAAGCTCCTCCAGACCGCCTGCCTCGGGAAACTGCACAATGGCCAAAAGGCTCATACTGTCATGGATGGTCACGAAGCCGCTGCCCAACCGGTTGATCAGCTCACCCAGCACATTCTCCACGATGAAATGCTCCAGCCGTACGCTTTGGCTGCTGTCCATCCGCACCATAATCAGATGGAAGGAAGGGTACGATTCCACGAAGGGCCGGATGTCCAGCCCGCCGATGTCGAAGCCCGAGGCCCACCGCTGGAAGACCGCCTCTCTCAGGAATCGCTGGTTTTGCTTCAGCAAAAACGCCTCCTGGGTCTGCTCCAGCTCCCGGTCCACCTCCTCCCCCAGCTGCTCCACCATCCGCACCAGGGCATCCTTGCCGATGGGCTTCAGGAGATAATCCTTGGCTCCCAGCCGGACCGCCTCCTGGGCATAGCTGAATTCGGAATAAGCGGAAATCACCACCCACTTCACGTGGGGATGGGTTTTCTTGGAGAGGGCCATCAGCTCCAGCCCCGTCATACCCGGCATCAGAATATCCGTCAGCACCGCTTGAATAGGGAACTCGCGGAGCATAACCGCTGCTTCCCCCGGCCCTGCAGCCAGATGAATGCGGTATTCGGGAAAATGATGTGCCAGTGTGCGTTTGATGCCGTCGCGGATTACCGCTTCGTCATCCACGATGAGCAGTTCCATGGGCTTCCCTCCTTACCGTCGGAATGGGCAGGGCAATGGTTACCGTGGTGCCCTGTCCTTGAACGCTGTCGATGCGCAGACCGTACTCCTCCCCGTGCTGCAGGGCCAGCCGGCGGTGCACATTAGGCAGGCCGATGCCCTTGCGGCGGGCTGCAGCTGGCAGGACGGGAGTCCCGCCGTCCATTTCCGGAACCGAAGGGGATTCCTGCGCGGGTCTGCTTCCTCCAGCTGCACCGCCCACATGCAAGGCCTCCCGCAGCCGGGCCAAAGTACCTTCATCCATACCGACTCCGTCATCCTCCACCACAATCTGCAGCTCCCGCTCCGTCGTCCGGGTATAAACCCGGATGACTCCGGGTCCGGCTTTGGGCTCCAGTCCGGACTTCACCGCATTTTCGAAGATAGGCTGGAGAGTCATCTTGGGAATAAGGGTGCCGAGCCACTCCTCCCCGATGTCAATCTCCGTGCTAACCCGCCCCGCCAGCCTGTTTTCGATAATGGTCATGTAGTGCTTCATCTGCTCCAATTCATGGCGCAGGGTGGTTTTGGACGCTTCCTCCCAGTCGCTGCTGTAGCGGAACATCTGGGAGAGGGAGAGAATCACCCGGCCCAGCTTCTCACTACCCCGTTCGTCCAGCATCCAATAGATCATATCCAGCGTATTGTACAGAAAATGGGGATTCACCTGGGATTGCAGGGCGGCCAGCTCGGCGTTTTTCTCACTGACGGAGGCCAGGGTAATCCGCTCGATCAGCTCGTCCATCCGGTTCACCATCCGGTTGAAGGAGGTGACCAGGTAGTTGATTTCATCAAAGGAGCGGACATTCACCGAACCATGAAAATCCCCCGTTTCCACACGGCGCATCTCCCGGACCAGAAGGCGCAGAGGCGAGGACAGGGTGCGGGAAATCACCGTGGCGATGGCCGTGGACAGCACCACCAGCGCCGCAATGACGGCAATGAGGTACTGCCGGGTCTGGTCGATCCGGGCGCTGATATCCGAGCGCGGCGTCATGCTGATGACGCTCCAGTCCGCCATCCGCGGCTGTGCGGAGACAACCAGGTTGTCCCTGGCAGAGATGGTGTCCGGGTCCAGCACCGGTCCTGTGGCCAGCTCATCGGAGGACATGGCCCAGGAGGCATCCATTTTGGTGGAGGCGATGATCCGTTTGTCCTTGTCGGTAATATACACCTTGCTGTTGGAGCTGATGGAGGCATTGGACAAGGCGGACATAATGGCCTGGGGATACGTCTCGAACATGACGATGCCCACCGAACGGTGGTCCGTCAGATCGTACAGCTGGCGGCCGAAGACAAACACCGGCTCCTCCTGCTGGAGCTCGTTCATGACGGAGCCGCGGTACAGCCCCAGCCAGACCATCTCCCCCGCGGAGGCCTTCAGCTTCCGGTACCATTCCTTGTGGGCGTAATTGGCGTCCACAACGCCGGCGAATTTCCGCTCGTAATTGTACATCACTCCGCCGTTGGTAATGATGTAGATGGCGGCGATATCGTCCCGGGAATAATAGATGGCGCCGATGTTATTGGTGATGGTCCGGTCATTGATGACCTTGACGGCGGGATCGCTGTCCCGCTCCTTCATCAGCCGAAGCATCTCGTAATTGCTGTTGAGGGACTTGGTGATGCTGTCATATCCCTTCAGCAGGAGATCGAACAGATCCACGGTCTGGGAGATATTCTTTTCCGCCATTTCCCGGGTCTGGCTGTGAATGATGCCCGTCAGCTTATGGTAATAAGCCATGCTGAACACCAGAATCAGCACCAGCATACAGGAGAGAATCAACAGAAACAGCCGCATATACAGCGTGTTCAACTTCCGCATGGGAGGTCCTCCGAAAAAGCACTGCTTTGTAGCTCTATTGTAGCATGAACCCCTCGTGCTGCGGGAGAGACGGGACAAGCCGGCCGAACTGACCGGAGGCCTCGCTGTAACGTTCCGGCCGCCTTACCCTTTGACCGCCCCGGCAACCATACCCTTGGTTATTTTATCCGCCAGCAGGAAATAAATGATCACCACCGGCAGCGCCCCCAGCACCAGAAAGGCACCGATGGCCCCGTAGTTGACGGAATACTGGCTGACGAAGCTGTTCACGCCGAAGGGCAGCGTCTTCAAGGCCTGCTTGGAGATAAAAGTGGCGGCCAGAATATATTCATTCCAGACATTAATGAAGGTGAGGATGGACACAGTCATCATCGGCGGCACCGAAACCGGCACGGTGATGTGGAAGAAAATCCGGAAGATGCCTGCTCCGTCCACTACCGCCGATTCCTCGATTTCGTGGGGGATGGTCTTCATGAAGCCGCTTAGAATAAAAACGGCGATGGGCGTCTGAAAGGCAATATACGGCAGAATCAGCGCCCAGTGTGTATTCAGTACCGAAATTTGCTTGAACATTTTCATCAAAGGAAGCAGCGTGGCCTGCATCGGGATCATCATCCCGATGAGGAACAGCACCATTACTGCCTGCCCGTAGCGCCAGCGGAACCGGCTGATGGCGAAGGCCACCATGGAGCTTAACAGGAGTACGCTCCCCATAGTAATGAAGGTAACCTTCACACTGTTGAACAGGTACCGGAAGTAGCTTCCAGCCTCAATGGCATTGCGGAAGTTTTCCCACTGGGGCACATGGGGCAGGGCGAAGAAGCTCCCCGACAGGATTTCCTCGTTGGTTTTCAGCGAATACAGCACCAGCCAAACCAGCGGATACAGCTGGGTAACCAGCAGAATGCCAAACAACAGGTACACAAGCAGCTTAACCGGCGACAAGTGTTTCCTGGTCCGGGAAGCAACAGGCTTCACTGTGGCGGTTGCGGCGGAATTCATAGGCGTTGCCTCCTTTTATCAGGAATATTTCCGCTCGAGGCGGTTGAACAGCATGTTGATAATGACGGTGGCCCCCAGACACAGCACCACCAGGAAGGTGGCAATGGAGCTGCCGTAGCCGTATTTCATGGACAGGAAGGACATGTTGTACATATGGGTGGAGATGACGTCCGTGGCATGGGCCGGTCCTCCTGCGGTCATAACCATAATCATGTCGAAGGCCTGGAGGGAGCCGATAAAGGCCAGGACAATGGATATTTTGAAAATCGGAATATTCATGGGCAGGGTGATATGCCAGTCCGCCTTCCAGCCCTCTGCGCCGTCAATCCGCGCAGCCTCGTAGATATCGGCAGGGATATTCTGGATGCCGGTGAACTGGATTAAGGTGTGGTAGCCGAGATATTGCCACAGGGCCACAAAATAAAGGGCGATCATGGCTACCGACGGGTCGGTCAGCCAGCTCCGGGTCAGGCCCGACAGCCCCACCAGCTCCAGCAGCTGGTTGAGCATGCCTCCCATGGAGGCAGGATTATAGATGGTTTTCCACAATTGGCCGATAATGACCACCGACAGAATAACCGGCATAAAATAGCTGGACACGAGAAAATTCGGCTTCTTCACAAAACGGTTCAGCAAGATGGCCAACAGCAGCGCCACGGGAATTTCCGCCATAGAGAAGAGGGCGAAATTCAGGGTCCGTTTCACCGCCGGCCAAAAGACGGGATCGTGAAACAGCAGGGTCCGGAAATTGTCCAGCCCCACAAAATGCGCCTGGCCGATGCCGTTCCAGTCCAAGAGCCCGCTGTAAATGGACACCCCGATGGGCACAAACACCAGGCAGCTGTATAGGAGCAGACAGGGCAGCACAAACAGTCCGATGGTCAGCTTGGATACGCGCAATACGTTCATATGGTTTCCCTCCTCGAACAGATAGCGGTGGAAGAGGTCCGCTCCCCCCTCCACCGCCTTTTTTTGCTGTCTCTTATTTGTTGTTGGACTGATACGCGGTTTGATGCTCCTTGGCGGTTACCTTGGAATCCATCTTTTGGACAAACAGGTTCTGGATGCTTTGCAGGTGCCCTTGGGCTGTGCCCGGGTTCATGGTGTTATCAAAGGCCAGGTCGCCGCCCTTCACATCCTTGAACAGATTCATCACTTCGATGGCCATGTCCGAATAGCCGTTGGCCTTGAAATCGCCCTCCACCTTTTGCGCCAAACCTACGGCACCCTTCACCTTAAAGGCTTCCTTGGGGAAATTCAGCATGAAATAATTCAGGAAGTCCTTGGTTTCCTTCAGGTGTTTACTGTTGGCGGAGATGGCGAAGGCGCTGCCCGGTGCCAGCATAAATTCATTGGCATTGCCCTTGCCGTTGATGGTCGGGAATTTGAACACCCCTACCTTGCCGTTGACGGAGGAGGTTTCTATGCCGCCGGTAGCCCAGCTGCCCATAAAGTACATGGCCGCTTTCCCGGTTTTGAACAGGTTTTCCCCTGCATTGTAATCAAAGGAGGTGGCGCCCTCCTGGAAGGCCCCTGCCTGCACAAGGGATTGGAAAGCATCGATGGCTTCCACAAACGCCGGGTCCTCGAAGGTTCTTTTGCCGGCAATTACGTCGGAGAGGAAACCCGGTCCGTTATTGGTGCGCAGCAGCATGTTCATGAACAGGAAGGAGCCCGTCCAGGTATCCTTTTCGCCGATGGCCATGGGCGTGATTTTCTTCTCCTTGAGGGTTTTGACCGCACTCACCATTTCCTCAAAGGTGGACGGCACCTTGACTCCAGCTTGAGCGAACAGCTCTTTATTGTAGAAGACGACTGCGATGTTATTTCCGTCCGGCAGGGCGTACAGATTTTTGTCGAAGGTGTAATAATCGAGAATGCCTTCCTGGAAGGTGGCCTTCAGGCCGTTTTGCTCCACCATGTCATTCAGGGGGGCCAGCAGCTTGGCATCCACATACGGCTTCATCTGTGCCGACGGGTTCACGATGGTGATGTCCGGCACCTCGTTGGAGGCTGCCTGGGTTTTCAGCTTCAGCTTCTGCTGGTCGGTATTCAGGGAATCCAGTTCAATCTTGATGTTGGGGTGTTCCGCCTCATAAGCGGCGACGATTTTCTTCATCAGGCCGTTTTTGGGATCGGTGGGATCGGGATAAATGTTCTGGAAGGTAATGGTGATTTTGTCTCCCTTGGACCCGGAGGAGGCTTCCTTGGTGGCAACCGGTGCCTTGGTGGCATCCGGGCTTGCACTGCCTGCGCCGGAGCTGTTGCCGCCGCAAGCGGCCAACCCCAGAGTCAGGGTGCCTGCCAGCGCCAGATTGATCCATTTGAACCGATGTTTCATAAACAAATCCCCCTTATGCTTTGATACGGTCATTATCCCTTTTCTTGTAAGTGTTTACAATGAGGCGGAATTTAGAAAACAGGTTGATTTTTTATAGATGATATATCCTTTTTGCCGAATTCTATATACAATACATATATATCTTTCAAGCTCCCCATCATTATCTTCTGGCAGGTGATCCCCCCATCCATGCTTTCCCTGAGCCGTCCATCTCTTTATCCCTTCAAGCTTAAGCTCGGACTTCTGCTGTTCAGCGTCGTTCTCCTCATGTCCGGTCTGATGGGCGCCTTCCAATATTTCTTTGTGAAACATCTGCTTGAGGATAACTTCAGACAGAACCGGAGGATGATTGAGGAGCGGATCAGGAATACCGTGGCGGATGCCGACCGGATGAACCTGCTGGTGGAGCGTCCCATGGAAGAGGAAGCACGGCCCATACTGGAGGCGGTACGCAGCCACTATTCCAGCACGGGCGGGATCGGCTTTGATCTGCAGCCTTTTATTGCGGACAAGCCGGATATGGATCTGTATATCATTGACCGGAGCTATACGGTTATCGCCTCCACCAATCCCGGGGATATCGGGCTGAACTTCAAGCCGTACAGCGACTTTACCCGCTATCTTGATGGTGTGGTGCGGGAGGGCGGCTTCGCCGGATCGCGGATCAGCCTCTCCTTGAACAAGTCCAATTTGACCAAATTTTGCTATCTTCCCTCCGGGGACGGCCAATACATTTTTGAGACGGGCACCCTCATTGACCCGCGCCTCCTCATGCTAAAAACCAGCACCTTCGATAACTTCGAAACGGCGGTTGTCCAGGAAAATCCGTTTATCGACAGGGTGATCCTCTACGATTATCTGGGGGTTTCCTACAAGAAGGACGGCAACGGGCTGAATTACCGGGTGGAGGGAACGCATCTCCCTGCTTTTGCCCAGGCCAAGGATACCTTGGAGACAGTGGAAACAGAGGCTGTTTACGGGGGAAAAAAGGCCATTCACCAATATGTCCCCTACCGGCTGGTGAATGCCTCAGGGAGCAATGAAATCAACGTTATCGAGATTATCTACAACGAGGACAGCCTCCGGCAATCCCTGTTGAGGAATCTTCTTGTATCGACCATATTGGTGCTTGCAGCGGCTTGTATCGCCGGCAGCTACGGCTTCTACCGGTCCCGTGCCATCACCAAACCTATCCAGGCCATTGCCTCCGGCATCCAGAAAATTTCCCGAGGCGATTATGAGGTGAGCCTGGACATCCGCTCCAATGACGAATTTGCCCTGCTGGGCAGAAAAGTGGAGCAGATGGCCGGCGAAATCCGGGAGCTGCTGGAGGAGCGGGGCCGCATCCAGCATGAGCTGGAGAACAGCCTCCGGGAAAACCAGAGCAGTTATTTTGAAACGGTCCGGGCTCTAGTCAACGCTATTGAAGTCAAGGATGCCTATACCCGGGGCCATTGCGAACGGGTCATGGATTATTCCCTGGCCATCGGACGGGCCATGAATCTGAGCCGCCAGGAGCTTCACGATCTCCGGTTCGGCAGCATTCTCCACGACATCGGCAAAATCGGTATTCCCGAGCATATCCTGAACAACCAAGGCAGCTTTGGCCCCGAGGAGTTCGAAATGATGAAGCGGCATCCCGCCATTGGGGACAAGCTTCTGGAGGGTCTGCATTTTCTGGATAACAGCCGTAAAATTGTCCATGAGCACCACGAACGTGTGGACGGAACCGGTTATCCCCGCGGCCTTAAGGGCAGCGAAATCGGACTCCTGTCCAAAATCGTATCCGTAGCCGACGCTTATGACGCGATGACCAGTGTCCGCCCTTACCGTAAGAAGGTCATGTCACCGGAGGATGCCGTCCGGGAGCTGGAGCGTCAGTCCGGCACCCAGTTCGATGCCCGCGTGGTGCAGGTATTCGTGATGCTGCTGGCCGGCGGGCAGGATCAGCATAACCACGGGGCCGGATAACGGAACACTTAGGACGTGTTTTTCGGCAACATCTGCTCCCTTCGGAGTTTGTAAGCACGCCTTAGAGGAGGATTTGAATTTCCCCTATGACTACCTATACCATCTTCTCCCTCACCGCGTTTGTGGTGTATCTCTTAGCCGGCATTTATCCGGTAGCCAAATATAAACGGAACGCCGTCAGCATTTTGTTTTCGTTGACGTGTTTGAGTCTGGCTGTTTGGTCGTTTGCTTATGCCTTTGTTTACATGGAATCTTCCGTGTTCTGGATCAAGTTGTCCTCCGTGGGCTGGTGTTTTTTCAGCGCGCTGGTGCTCCATAGCGCCCTTCGTTTTGCCCGGAACCCTTTGTTTATGAAGCCGCTCCCTCAAGCGCTGCTTTATGTGGTTCCGGTTGTCCTTCTATATATGCGGGTATTCATGATGGATACCGGATCAGGCACATCCGGAATGACCGGGCTGGTGTTCCAATGGCTGGACAACAGCTACGATGTGGTTTACCAGTTGGCAGCGCTGGGGGTTATCCTCCGTATGCGCCTGCAAAGCGCGAACCGCCGCCAGCGCAAGCAGCTGAATCTGGTGCTGGCCAGTGCCGCCCTGACCTTTGCGGCCAATTTTGTCTCCCAGTTTATTCTGCCGGCCATGGGCTACCCGGAGTGGTCCACCTCCGGCCAGCTTTTTAGTTTGATCCTGATTCTGGGTATAATTGCAGCCAATCAACGCTATGGGCTGTTTTCGTTATCTGAGCATGTTCTGTATGACGAGATTCTGACGGAAATGATGGATTCCTTCTTCCTGCTTTCGACGGAAGGCCGGATCCAACGGATCAACCGCCGGACAGTGGGGCTCCTTGGATACAGCCAAGAGGAGCTGAGCGATCTGCCCTTACGAGATTTATGTGTGGAAAAGGATGTGATCGACACCATTGTGCATGGGCAGACTGCCTCCGATACTACCGCCTATGCAGAGGTCAATCTAATGGGCAGCACCGGGCGGATGATCCCGCTGCGACTCTCCTTCTCCCGGATCAGGGACAAAAGCAGCTGCGATATTCTGGGTATTATGGTGATCGGACAGGATATCGCCGTGAAGAACCGGCTTCAGGAGGAAATCCGCATCCATCAGGAATTCGAGCGGAAGCTCCGGGAAAGTGAGGAGCGCTTCCGGGCCATGTTCGACAAGCATTCCGCGGTTATGTGTCTGGTGGACCCGGAGTCCCTGCAGATTTTATCGGTGAATAACGCAGCGCTGGCATTCTACGGTTATTCCTTCAAGGAGTTCGAATCCATGAAGCTGACCGCTCTGGATGGCACCAGCCTCCAGGAGGGAGTGGCTATGGCCCGCCACATTGTGCAGGAGCAAAGCGCTGTATTGCACATGAAGCATAAACTGGCCGACGGTGATATCCGGGATGTGGAGATCCACTCCTCGGCCGTTCCCTTCGGCAAACGGTCCATTATCTATTCCATTATTCATGACATTACGGAGCGCAAAAAGGCGGAGGATTATATCAGCTTTTTGGCCTACAACGACAGTCTGACGGGTTTGTCCAACCGGAAGCTGTTCTATGAGCGGGTGGAAAAAGCCATCGAAGCCGCCAAGGCCGCCGGTGGAGTATTCGCCGTCATTTATATCGATATGGACGATCTGAAATTTATCAATGACACTTACGGCCATGAGGACGGGGACATTGTGCTCCGGGAGCTGGGCAGGCGGATGAATGAGCTGACCCGGTCGGGTCTCTCCGCCGCGCGGCTGGGCGGGGACGAATTCGCCATGCTGCTGCCGGGCATCGGGACCATGCAGGAGGCTCTGGCGGCGGTGGAGAATATTTCGGAGCATCTGCGCAAAAGCATTCAGATGGGCGCCCGGGAAATTAATGTTCAGGCGAGCATCGGCATTAGCCTGTATCCCTCCGACGGGGAGGATGTGGAGTCGCTTCTGAAGACGGCGGATTTCAAAATGTACGCGGTGAAGAAGGAGCGCAAGTCCTCGAAGCGCTTGTGGGCGGCTTCGGAGAACCGGTAGCGACGGTCTGAAGGCGGCAGCAGCTTGCATCGGGCTAATGATGAGCTTCATGAAAGGGGGTGCTTACGATGAGTGCAAAGGAACAAGTGCTGGATGCCATGAAGGCTGCTGGCAAGCCGGTTACAGCAGGCGAAGTGGAAAAAGCCACCGGCCTGGACCGCAAGGAAGTGGACAAGGCCTTCAAGGAATTGAAGGCGGACAATGCGATTGTTTCTCCAATCCGGTGCAAATGGGAACCGGCTCAATAAGCAGGGGTTGAAAAAAAGAAGCGGCGCGATGCCGCTTCTTTTTTTGTGGGCAGGGGCGGGCTTCGAAAATAGCGTCCCCACACCGGTTGTTGGGTGATGATTCTCAACGGCTGGCGCTAACGGAACTCAGAAGCCGTTACAGGCCAAAAATCACGGGTTTGCATTTCTAACGGAACAGAGAAGCGCTTAGAGGAGAAAATACGTTGTATCATGACGGATTACGCCCGCTAAGCGTCTTTGAGTTCCGTTAAACCAGCAAACCCCTGCTTTTCGGCGGCTAACGGACGCTGAGTTCCGTTACAGCATCCGCCGTTGGCAGACACAGCCGGCTTACTCCCGGAATTCATGGTTCTCCCGCCGGTATTCGCCCGGTGTCATCCCCATGGTGGCGCGAAAGTTGCGCATAAAGGCTTTATACGAGTTAAACCCTGCCTCCACGGCAATATCCATCCCGGTGAGGGAGGTGGACAAAAGCAGCCCGCAGGCATGCTGAATCCGGATGGAATGGAGCAGCGCCAGAAAATTCATGCCGGTTTTCCGCTTGATCTCCGCGCTCAGATAAGGAATACTGAAGCCAAATTCCTTGGCCAGACCTGCCAGGGTCAGTTCCTCCCGGTAGTGGTACTGGATGTGCCGGATAGCCGGCCAGACAGACCCGCGCTCCGGCAGCTCCCCGGTCCGGATAATTCCCCGGGGGCCGCGGAACCGGTCGAAGCGGATCAGGAGCTCCGACAGCTTCAAGCGGACCATCTCCCTGGACCACCTGCCGTTTTCCGCCACCTCCCGCTCCATGCTGCCGAACAGCGCAGCAATCTCCGCTGTTTCCTCCTCCGACAGCTGGACGAAGGCATTCCCGCCTTCCTCCCGGAACAGCAGCTTGCCCAGAAGCCCTCCCCCATTCATGCCGAAGGTCAGCCACTCCCGGTCAAACATGCAGTTATAAAGCCGGAGAACCTGACCGGGAGCAACCCCCAGCTCATGCACCTGGAACGGAAGCAAAAAGGTAAACGTCCCCGGTGACATCTCATGCCGGATGCCATTCACTACCTCCCAGCCTTCTCCCTCCAGCACCAGCGAACATTCCAGAAAGTCATGGCGGTGGGCGGGAAACGGGCGGGTCAGCTCATTTATGCTCAGGAGAAAAGGGAACTCCCCTTGAATTTGCGGGTAATCGGTCAGCTGCTTATTTGCGGGGTAAAGGGTCAATGCCAATCCCTGCCTTCCATCATGCTTTTCTACTTGTACTATAGCATAAAACAGCGGGCCAAGCAGGCAGGGTATTGCGGGCGGGAGGGGAATTTGATATGATAAACATGTAAATTATTTTCTTAAAAATATGTAATTTTCGTAAATAAATTTTCGCAAACGTGAGGGAAGCTTATGAGCGGCATCTTGCATTCGATTCAAGAGCGATTATCGGAGCTCAACCCCAAGGACCGGGAAATCGCCGCTTTTATTCTGGAGCAGCCGGAGCTGATGATCCGTATGGGCATCAAGGAGCTCTCCGAAGCCGCCAATGCCAGCACCGCCTCCATCTCCCGGTTCTGCAAGCTGATCCAGACCAACGGCTTTGCGGACCTGAAGATGAAAATCGCTGCCGAGCTGGCCATGAAGCCTCTGCCGGAAACCTACCAGGACATTGTTGCCGGCAACAGTCTTCCCGGCATCGTATCCGCCATTGAGGCCAATCACATCCACTCCATCTCCGACACCACCCGTCTGGTGGATTACCGTCAGCTGGAGGCCGTATTGGAGCTGCTGCAGACCGCCGAGCGGATCGATCTGTACGGGGTGGCCACCTCGGGGATTGTGGCCTCCGATTTTGCCCAGAAGCTGATCCGCATCGGGAAACGGGCCCAGTGCTTTACGGACCCCCATATGCAGATTACCTCGGCCTCCAACTTGGGACCGGGCGATCTGGTAATCGCCGTCTCCTACTCAGGGGAAACGCCGGAGATCATCGACTCCGTCCGCTGCGCTAAGGAAGGCGGGGCCAAAGCGGTGTCCCTGACCCGTTACGGGCCCAACACCTTGGCCGCCGCGGCTGATATCCCCCTTTTCACCTCATCTCTGGAATCAGGCATGCACCGGGGAGATATGGCATCACGGATCGCCCAGCTTCATATCATTGACATTCTGTTCACGGCTCTCTTGAGCCGGCAGTTTGACGAGCATGTGCCCCATTTGGAGCGTTCCTTCCAAATGGTCAACAAATACCGCCGGGAGAAAGGATCGTACCTATGAACATTTTAACCTTCCGTACCAATCAAGAGCTAAACGCTGCAGGAGCAGGCATTATTACCGGCCTGATCCAGACCAACCCCCGGGCTGTGCTGGGGCTGGCCACAGGCAGCACTCCCATCGGCATTTATGAGGAATTGGTCAGCAGCTTCAAAAAAGGCCTGGTGAGCTTCAAGCTGGCCACCTCCTTCAACCTGGATGAATACGCGGGTTTGCCTCTGGACCATCCCGAAAGCTACCACGCCTATATGGACCAGCATCTGTTCCGCCACATTGATATGCCTGCAGCCCAACGCCATATTCCCAACGGTACGGCAGCCGATTTGGAAGCGGAATGCCGCAGGTATGACCTTCTATTGGAGGAGGCTAAGCAGATTGACCTGCAGATTCTGGGTCTCGGCCATAACGGCCACATTGGCTTCAATGAGCCGGACCAGTCGCTGAACAGCGGCACCCATGTGGTGAAGCTGCGGGAATCCACCCGCCAGGCCAATGCCCGGTTCTTCGATTCCATCGAGCAGGTGCCTACCCATGCTTTGACTATGGGAGTCGGCATGATCCTGAAGGCCAAAACCATCCTCCTGGTGGTCCGTGGAAAAGACAAAGCGGAAATTGTTCACGAGGCTCTGACCGGCCCCATCCGGACGGAAATTCCCGCTTCGCTCTTGCAAACCCATCCCAATCTGGTCGTTCTGCTGGATGAGGAAGCCGGGAGGTGCTTTCATGGCAAACAATAAGTCTGAACCGGGACGTACGGTCCTACAAGGAGCGACCGTAATCACAGAGGAAGCTGTTTTTGAAGATGGCGTCGTCTGCTTTCAAGGAGAGCAGATCGAGTTTGCCGGCACCCGGGAGGCATTCGCTGAAAGTCCTTTTGCCTCCGGTTCTGCCACTGTGATTGAAGCCGCCGGCGGTTATGTGGTGCCCGGTTTTATCGATCTCCATGTGCATGGCGGGCATGGCAGCGACTTTATGGATGCGGAAGCCTCTGCTTACGACAATATAACAGTGCACCATGCCTTGAACGGGACCACCACCATTCTGGCCACCACTGTCACTGCCTCCCGGGAGAGCATCAACCGGGTGCTGGAGACGGCATGGGCCTACCGGAGCGGCCCTATGCCCGGTGCCAAGCTGGGCGGTGTTCACCTGGAGGGGCCGTTCATCAGCCCCAAGTGGCCCGGAGCCCAGAACCCGGCCTATATTATGCCGCCCCGCCGGGATTGGCTGGAGGCCTGGGAGGCCCAGTATCCGGGCCTCATCCGTGTAGTAACCCTGGCCCCTGAACGGGAGGGGGCCCTGGAGATGATCGGCTGGCTGGCCGATCACGGCATCGTGGCATCCGCCGGCCATACGGATGCCACCTATGACGAGATCACCGCCGCTGCCGATCATGGGCTGACCCATGCGGTGCATACCTTCAACGCCATGAAGGGGCTGCACCACCGGGAGCCGGGCACTGTAGGCGCGGTTATGACGGACAGCCGGATTCAGGCGGAGGTTATCGCCGACGGGCACCATGTCCACCACTCCTGTATCCGCCTCCTGGCCCAGGCCAAGGGTCCGGACGGTCTGGTGCTGGTCACCGACTCGATGTCGGCCTGCGGCCTTCCCGCGGGCGACTATAAGCTGGGTGAGCTGGATGTGGTGGTGGACGGCGGGGTAGCCCGGCTGAAGGAGGGCGGCGCCCTGGCGGGAAGCACACTGACCATGCTGGGCGCTTTCCGCCACGCTGTCACAGCTGCAGGCATGAGCCTCCGCGATGCCAGCAAAGCGGCCAGCGGCAACCCCGCCCGGGAGTTGGGCATCTACCACGAAACCGGGAGTATTGCCCCGGGCAAACAAGCGGATTTGCTCTGGCTGGACCGGGAGTTGGCCTTATCCGGCGTGTGGGTGAACGGACGCCGTCTGGAAGGGCAGGGATAATAACCGATGGCTCAGCAGAGTGAGGTTCTGTCGTATACCATACCTATTCTAGCGCAATCCGCATTTCAACAGGTGCTGCCGGAGCAGGTCCCGCCCTTACCGGTGGGAGTTGCCCCTTGGCCGGAATACAGCTCGGTTCCCAGAACGGAGGTCCGTTTGTGGCAATCTGAAGCTGGCCTCCACGTAGGGTTTCAAGTATGGGAAACCAACCCCCGGATGATCTGGCGGCAGCATAATGAACCCGTATACAAAGACAGCTGCGTGGAGTTTTTCCTGCAGCCCTGTCCTGGCAGCGATGCCCGGTATGTCAACTTTGAGATGAATGCGGCAGGCACACTGCTTTTGCAAATCGGCTCGGGACGGAGTGACCGGCAGTTTCTTGATCCGGCCGGCTTCACCCGCTTTGCCATACAGTCCGCAGGAGCTTCCCTCCCAGATTCTCCGGCCGAACCCTGCTGGCAGGTGGCCTACACCATCCCCTTCGAGTGGCTCGCCAGCCTGTTTCCGGATTTCCACCCGCTGTCCGGCTGGGAGATGCGCGGCAATTTCTACAAATGCGGCGACGAAACCTCCGCTCCCCATTACGGCTGCTGGAGCCCGGTAACCTCCGCCCAGCCCGACTTTCACCGGAGCTGTGATTTCGGTCTGCTGGTTTTGGCATAAACATTCCTTGGATAAAGCAAGAGCCCCTTTCCTGCAACCGGAAAAGGGGCTGTTCGTTTGGAACGGTATTGATTATGGAATATAGATCATCGTGCTATTGGACAAATCGGGCTGAATCACCTGATTACCCCCACCTTCTTGGGCAGAGAACACGGCTGAATACGCAACGTTTACCGGATTCGTTATGGTAACTTGATATTGTCCCGGGGAAACGGCGTTGCCGTCCTTATCCTTTTTGTCCCAATACAGAATCGGTGATTGGATGCCCCATACCATTTTGTCATTGCTTCCGGGTATCCACTCTCCGGGGGAGGCGGCGCCCGGGGAATGAAGATTTCCGGTCCAGACCAGCTCAGGAGAACCTTCCCCTCCCACTCTTTCAATCTTGACTTCGGCCTCAGCCTTCGAAATAAGAAGCGTGTCCTCCTTCGTATTAAAAAGCTCCGCATAAATCCCGACTGCCTGACCGTTTGAAGCATCACCCTCATTGACCGTTCCTAATCGCAGCGTGAGGGGGGAGGTCGGCATATTTCCTTTGGTCACCCAAATGGATTTCCATGTGAGGCGGGGAGCGTAGATATCTACCTGAGGCAAAGCATCCGAGCCAGAGTCAGGATGGGTATACATAACGGTAGAGCCCGTATTTTCGGCAAAGGAACGCAAGGGAATATAAATGCTGTCGTTGTAGTTCAATATGGTGCCGACGCCTGCCAGTTCCTTCGTTTGGTTATCTTGATGAATATGGACAGTGCTTGGAAACAGAATAGCTTTGACCTCGGAGCTGGCAGCAAGCGCCCCCGTGGCAAAGGATAAGATTATTCCTGACATTAGACCAATTGCAAATTTGCGCATGAACATCACGCATCCCTTCCTTTTGGGTGATATGCTCTAGACATATGGAACCAGAAAAAGGTTGCTGCTGCTCAAAAAATAAGTTCCCAGATTTGGAATATAGTTGGATTACAAAGTGGAATCAGATATAATTTCCAATGTACCTTATTCGACCGCACCGCCAGATAACGGAAGGAGCCTCTATGAATGGCCGACACATAACAGAAGCGACCGCCACACGTGGGATTGCCATAATCGGGGTTGTTGTGATTCATAGCACAGCTGCAGCTGCTTCTAACGCAACCTTCGGTTGGAACAATCAGCTTGTTTATCTCATCATCAACAAAATGGCAAGCTTTGCCGTACCCGCTTTTATATTGTTGAGCGGGTTTGTATTATGTTTCCGTAACGCCAAGTTTGCAACAAAGCAGGAATTGTTGTCCTTCTACATGAACAGAGGAAAGTACCTGCTAATCCCCTATTTCTTGTGGTCCCTCGCTTACCATTTTTACCACAATTTTGGGGTTAATGAATCATTTTTTGTATGGCTGAAAATCTATTTAACGGATCTATATTCAGGTGCGGCAAGCTATCATCTTTATTTTGTTCCTCTTATCGCACAATATTATCTGATTACACCAGCCATAATCGGGCTGCTTCATTTTCTCCGCAATCAAAAAATTGGAAACGTTTTTCTTATCTTGCTTGCACTTGCAGCTTTCATTCAAATTATGAGCGGTATCGGCAATCAAACGTTTCATTGGGTGGAGGATAAATCCATTTGGGCCTCCACTTATTTACTCTGCTTTGTTCTAGGCTGCTGTTTGGGACGGTACTATGAACCATATTCCATATGGATCAAACAAAAAAGATCCATTTTGTATGGGATAACTCTAGTGCTTCTGATTTTGCACATCGAAAAGTATCTTTTACTATTTTCCGGATGGAAATTGTATTGGTTGTTTTCCGAACTGCTTATACAAGCATATTGTATATTCGCTACCTTATCCCTGATCGAGGCCGCAAAAGGTCTTGCAAGGCTTAGCATCATTCCCCAGACATTGTTTTATCTAGGCAAGTATTCGCTCTTCATTTATTTCTTCCATCCATTTGTTTTAGTATTTTGTGATCGGATTTTTATCTCTTTTCCTGAGCTCTCTGTCATTGTGTTGTCCACTCTTTTGCGATTGGCAGTCCCTCTTGCATTCGGGGTTATGATTAAAAAATGGCATTGGTCCTGGATCTTGTTGGGCAAATAAGCGGCATACTACAGCAAAAAGTCCCGGAGAAAGCATAATAAGCTTTCCTCGGGACCTTTGGTCGTAGCGTTGGTTTTACACGCCGGAATAGGCGGAGAATGCACCGTCAACCGGGATGATGACACCGTTGACGAAGCCGGAGGCTTTTTCGCTGACCAGATACAGCAGAGTTCCCACCAGCTCCTCGGCTTCGCCGAAGCGGCCCATGGGGGTGCTGTTCAGAATCTTCTCGGTCCGCGGAGTAGGCGTGCCGTCCGGGTTTTTCAGCAGCTTCTCATTCTGCGCCGTCACGAAGAAGCCGGGGGCAATGGCATTGACGCGGATGCCCACGCGGGACATATGGACGGCCAGCCATTGGGTAAAGTTGCTTACCGCTGCCTTGGCGCCGCTGTATGCGGGAATCTTGGTCAACGGCGTAAAGGCGTTCATGGAGGAAACGTTGATGATAGTGCAGCCCTTGCGGCCGACCATATCCACGGCAAACTCCTGGGAGGGCAGCAGGGTGCCCAGGAAATTCAGGTTAAATACAAACTGAATGCCAGCAGGGTCCAAATCGAAGAAGGTGATGGTATCCTCCAGCTTCTCCTTCAGATCGCCTTCGAAGAGATATTCCTTGGTGGTGGTGCCTTTGGGATGGTTGCCTCCGGCGCCATTAATGAGAATATCGCAGGGGCCCAGCTCTGCCAGAACAACCTCATGGGCTGCCTTAAGGCTGGTCTTATCCAGCACATCCGCTTGTACGCCGATGGCCGTACCGCCCAGGGCCTTCACTTCCTCCGCCTTGGCTTGGGCAGGCTCCAGAGCACGGTCCAGAATGGCTACCTTGGCGCCGCATTCCGCCAGCGCAGTTACAAACTGGCCGCACAGCACACCCGCACCACCGGTGACAACGGCAACCTTTCCCTTCAGATCAATGGAAAATGGCAAGGATGACATGATGAATTATACCCCTTTCGCCGCTGCTGCGTTGGACTTGCGGACGGCTTCAGCCAGTCCGTTGATGTAGACGGCACCCAGGGCACGGTCATACAGCCCGTAGCCCGCCTTGCCCGTTTCGCCCCAGATCATGCGGCCATGGTCCGGACGGAAAGGCCCGTCGAAGCCATAGTCCACATACGCTTTGACCACCTCGTAGAAATCCAGTGTGCCGCAATCGGACAGATGGCCGGACTCGTAGAAGGAGCCTTCGCCGGTAATCTTTACATTCCGCAGATGGGCGAAGTGGATCCGGTTTTTGACGCCGCCGAAATAGTTGATCATATCCACGTAATCGTTCTTCGCATCGCAGCCCAAGGAGCCGGAGCACAGAGTCAGCCCGTGGTACGGAGAATCGTAGAGATTGAGGAAACGGTCCAGATTTTCCTTGTTGGTGATAATCCGGGGCAGCCCGAAGATGGACCAGGGCGGATCGTCCGGGTGAATGGCCATTTTAACTTCACTTTCAATGGCTGCCGGAAGAATGCCCTCGATAAAATATTGCAGATGGTCCCACAGCTTCTCTTCCGTCATGCCCTCATATTGCTTCAACAGGCCGCCCAGGCCGCCTTCGCCGTAGGAGGTATCCCAACCGGGCAGTGAAAGCTCGCCCAGCTTGGGGTCCATACGGGCCACGGTTTCGGCATCATATTGAAGGGTGGTGGAGCCGTCCGGCAGACGGTACTCCAGATCGGAGCGGGTCCAGTCAAACACGGGCATAAAGTTGTAGCAAATCACCGGGATGCCCGCTTTGCCCAGGTTGCGGATGGTTTCGCAATAATTCGCAATGTAACGGTCACGGCTAGGCAAGCCCAGCTTAATGTCCTCATGAACCGGAACACTCTCGATAACGGAAATTTTCAAGCCTACACTTTCCACACGCTTCTTCAAGGCCTCAATTTTGTCCATCGGCCATACTTCGCCTACCGGAACATCATAAATTGCTGTGACAATGCCTTTCATGCCCGGAATCTGGGCAATGTACTCCAGCTTGACAGGATCGCCGTCACCATACCAGCGGAAGGTCATTTCCATGGGTGTCTAGTCTCCTTGTGAAAGTTTGCACTTAACTTGCATACTAGTATACTAGCATGTCAGATAAGGAAGCACAATCCTCTCCGGCAAAAGACATCAAACTGTCAAAACCGGCTTGAAAAATTCTCCTGCTGTTGATATGCTAAGAACAGAAGCAGCCGTGAAGCACACCTGCCTGTTCTCCTGACGGAGAGCTGGTAGCGTGTGCTTTTTTTCGTTCCGCGGCTTACTGTGCAGGGGGAGGACGGATTTTTTGACGGATCATGACGGGCTGTACAAAATGCTGCTGCGTACTTTCTTCAGGGAATTTATGGAGGCTTTTTTCCCGGAGGCTGCAGCGGCCATCGATTTTGCACATGTGGAGTTTCTATCTGAGGAGGTGGTGGTGGATATAACGGGCGGCACCAAAAAACGCCTGGATCTTCTGATCAAAACCCGGTTGAAGGAAGAGGATGCTTTTATACTGGTTCATCAGGAGCCCCAAGCTTATTTCCAGGAGGAGTTTGCCGAGCGGATGTTTATTTATTCAGCGAGGCTTTATGAAAAGCATCGGCTGCGGGTTCTCCCCGTGGCCATTTTCAGCCACCGTCAGCAGTTGGCCGAACCTGACATTTTCGGCTGGAGCCTGCCGTTTATGGAGGTGCTTCGTTTCCGGTTCTATTCACTTCAGCTGCGCAAACACAATTGGAAGGATTATATCCGCTCGGATAACCCGGCGGTTGCTGCACTTCTCAGCAGTATGGGCTATAATGAGGGGGAGAAGATCCAACTGAAGCTGGAGTTCCTGCGGATGCTCATGCGTTTGGAGCTGGACCCGGCGAAGCTGGAATTGCTGAACGTATTTTTTGATGCGTACCTGCCAATGACCCCTGAAGAGGAGCGGCAGGTGTGGCGGGAGGTGGAAGCTATGAGCAGCAAGGAGGAGAACAAAATTATGGAGTGGAAAACCCATTTTCAAAGATATGCCATGGAAGAAGGCATCGAAATCGGAATGGAGAAGGGAATTGAGAAAGGTATTGAGAAGGGCTTGGAACAAGGAGTCGAAAAGGGCAAAATGGAAGTAGCCCGGCAGATGATCCGGGAGGGCCTTGACCCTGCGCTCATCGCCAAGCTTACCGGCTTTACACTGGAGCAAATTGAAAAATGGCGGGTCCAGCTTCATTGACATTATCGTGACTCATAGAACATAAATAAAAGCCGCTGCTCCCAGTTGGGAAGTCAGCGGCTTTGCCCATTCAAGCCTTAAAAATACGATGCGTACGGGCTGTCCCGGTGATACAGAGCCTCCCAGTTTTTCATAGGCCAGAGAATATGCTCCTGGTACATCCTCTCCGCATTTTCCATTTCCTTGTTCTCGATGATCTCCACAATCCGCAGATGCTGCCGGATAGTATCATCGTAGCTGCGCTCCATCTCCGACAGGAGCCGGATCCGGTTGTAATGGGTGCTGAGCCGGGTAATGGAGGTCCACACATTCTCCTTTTTGTTGCCGCGGAAAATAATATGGTGGAACTCCGTGTCCAGCTTGTGGAATTCCGGAGCCTGTCCCTGCTGGCCCAGCAGGAGCTTCTGGAGTGCGGCGTTTTTCTTCAGCTCCAGCAGCTCCTCAACCGGGAAGGAAGCGCAGGCCAGCTTCAGAACCTCCTTCTCCAGGGTGAAGCGCATAAACGCCGCCTCCTCAATCAGCTGGAGATTGATCTTCGACACATAGGTGCCCACCTGGGGATACACCTCCACCAGGTGCTCCTCCTTCAGCATAGCCAGCACTTCCCGGACAGGCGTACGGGAAATCTCCAGAGCGGCGGCCAGATCGATCTCGCTGATCACCTGCCCCGGCCGCAGGTTCAGGGACATAATATTTGCTTTAATCACCCGGTAGGAATAATCCTTGTTGTTTTCACCGGGTAGTCTGGGGGATATGTTCATCATCATTGCTGCACTCCTTATGGCGCCTCGCGCGGTACTCTCCATTATACATGCTGGAGTCCCGGTGTGCATATGTCCGGATTACCGTGTCACCGGCTCCCCGCTTGCCTCCGCCCGGATACCGTCCACACCCTGCAGCTCTTTGCGCATGCCCACTCTTCCCTCAATCCTGGCGAATTCGGCAAACCCGGCTTTTTCATAAAGCCGGACAGGACCGCTGTAGTCCTCGAATCCCCCATCCTTTTGCACCCGGGTATATCCTTCCACAGCAGCAAAACCCCCATCACGGGCATCGGCGATCACACGCTCCAAAAGCGCCCGGGCTACACCCTTTCCCCGGTATCCCGGATCAATCGCAAAGCAAACCACCGACATGGTTTTGCCGCAGGCATTTTGACGGAAATAAGCCGGAATAAAGTCGGTATTGCAGTAGCTGTCCATATCCCCGGCATTGCACCAGCCGACGGAGATGCCATCATCATAGGCCAAATAACCGTGTATCTTCCCTTCGGCTAACAGGTTTACAGCGTACCTGCGGATAATGCCCTTCACGTCGCTGCCAAATTCGCTAACCATCTGCCGTATGTCCGCGTCCTCCATATTCGGCGAGGTACAGTAACAGGGCCCGTTGGGGTTATGGTCGGAAAAAGCCCGGTGATCAAAAAAATCCAGATAGTCTGCCGTCAACTCGGATGTCAGGGGTTTAATCTCCAGCATTGGTATCAGCCTCCCGGATTTACAGCTTCACATATTTGCCTGCCGGAATCAAGACGGCATTGCCTTCGGCAGTAACCCACACATCCGTTGCCGACGGATTGTACACTCTGGACTGGTCCACGGAGAAGCGCAGGCCCTTAAGCGCCTGTATGTAATCCAGCACCTCAATATTGGTGGCGTACCAAATGTCCTCGTGATTGCCCATCATAGCGCAGAACTTCTCCATGTCCTCCCAATTATTATTGTTATCGAACTCATAGCTGTGGCCCCACAAATAAAACAGCTGCATCCGGGAATAACGGGGCACCAGGGCCAGGAATTCCTCACCCTTGGCCAGCATGTCCCTATGATGGCAGGTAGGATGCCATTCCAGCCAATTGGAGGGCAATTGAAAACCGCCATGGCTCTGGGTGGTGCGGGAATATTCAATGCCTAGAGCAGGCAAGGATGCCAGTACACGGCTGTCATAGGTGCCAAAGGGATAGGACATGCCTCTGACAGGGTAGCCGCACAGCTCTTCCAGCTTGTTGCGGTCGTCCAGCAGTTGGGTGGCGATGCCTTCCGTTGGTGTCAGCTCCAAAAACGGGTGGGTGGTGGTGTGGGCGGAAACCTCATGGCCCGTAAACAGGCTTCCGATTTCCTCCTCTGTAATGTAACTGTCTCTTCCGAAAAAGCCGGAATTCAAATGAAAGGTTCCTTTGATGCCGTGGCGGTTCATAATTTCCACCAGGCGGCGGTCATGGATACGCCCGTCGTCATAACTGAGTGTTAACGCTTTCACTCGACCGCCGGGAAACAGGTTCAGCTTCACATTCATTTCGCTTCTCTCCTCA
This sequence comes from Paenibacillus mesotrionivorans, assembly GCF_046098205.1. NCBI lineage: Bacteria > Bacillati > Bacillota > Bacilli > Caryophanales > Paenibacillaceae > Paenibacillus > Paenibacillus mesotrionivorans. Next base: position 66,202 of record NZ_JBJURJ010000025.1, read on the forward strand.
GGTTTGGGGGCAGCTGCCCCGTGTTTGTGTATGCCATTGTAAACTTTTCCCTACTGATGGTAAACCTGATATTTGGACATGTCAATCGGAAACCACAATTTCATAAAATCGCAAAACTTTCGTGCCTTTTCCCCGTTCCTCCTCTTCCCGCGGCATGGTATGTTATATTTACTAACATCATTGTCAAATGACCGGAAGGGGGGATTTGTCTGGGTGCCGAATTTTTGCTCACCGTTCGGGAGGCGCTGAAGCGTTCCCCCTTCGCCGGAGCCCAACTGATGGCCGGGACCAAAGGGCTGGACCGTCAGATCCGGTGGGTGCATATCTTGGAGATTTCCACAATGGAAAATCTCATCTACGGCGGCGAAATGATCCTGGCTACGGGAGTGGGCTTTAATCTGGACACCGCCCATTCCGTCCGCTACATGGAAAAGCTGATCCAGCAGAACGCCGCCTGCCTGTGCATCGAGATCGGCCCTTATTTTCACACGGTGCCGGAGGAGCTGCGGGAATTGGCCGAACGCTCCGGTTTTCCGCTGATCCTGCTTCCCCCTTCCATCCGGTTTGTGGATATTACACAGGACCTGCATTCCCTCATCATTAACCGCCACCACCGCACCCTGCGGGAGCTGGAGGGCATCTCCCGGGAATTCCACCGGTTGACACTTACAGCCAATGGCACCCTGAATGTGCTGAAGCTGCTGCATAAAAGCCCAGGCACCCAATTGGTCTACCGTCCGCTGAACGGCACTCCTGTCTGTTACCCTCCCCTTACCGCAGATCAACAAGCACAGCTGCTTCTTTCAACAGACGCCTGCTTCAAGGAGCAGGAGGCAGCCCCTTCCATAGGGACAGAAGCTATCCCCCAGCCGCATTTTGTTTCCGGAAGCCAGATTGTGCTTCAAACCATCGGTGTGCTTAATCAAAAATGGGCGTATTTAGCCTTGGTGTGCCACCGGGAGCCGGTGGAATTCGATTATGTATTGCTGGACTCCGCCGCCTTGTCCATTGCCCAGGAGCTGCTCCGTACCCGGTATATGGAGGAGCGCAAGCTATTTTCGGAAAATCTGTGGGTGGATGAGCTGTTGAACAACAGGCTGGCGGATGAAAAGCAGGTGAAGGCCTTGTTAGGCCCTAGCTTAAACCGCCATGCCGAGCTGCATATCCGGGTATGCCTGCTTGAAATCGAGAATCTGAATGACGAAACTCTGTATCTGCAGGAAACCGGCGCGGAAACCATCCGCTACCACCTGTCCCTCCTGCTGCGCTCCATCTTCGAAAAACACGGCTTCCGCCTCTTCTTGACCATGAAGAACAACCGTCTGGCTGCCATCGCCGTGGACAAAAACGGCACAGGCCGGACCAAGGCGCGTTTTCAATCTGCTCTGGACTCCTTACTAAGTCAACGAGCGGACGATAAGCTGCAGGATCTGAGCCTGGCGGTAGGCGTTGGCAAAGACTGCAGCTCCTTAGACCAGGTCCATGTCAGCCATCGGGAAGCCGTACAGGCGCTTGCCCTCCACTCCTGCTTCCGCAGGCCGGCCCTGTTCTACGAGGACTTGGGCGTATTCCAGCTGCTCGCGCTAAACGATGCGGGCACGCTGCAGCAATTTGTCCGCAGCTACCTGGGAGCTGTTTTGGATTATGACGGGGCCAAAGGCTCCGATCTTCTGACCACGCTCCGGGTTTACCTGGACCATGACGGCTCCAAGCAGCTTGCCGCCCAGAAGCTGTTCATTGTCCGCCAATCCCTCTATTACCGCCTGGAAAAGCTCAAGGAGCTGCTGGGCGAGGATTTTATGGCGCCGGAAACCCGGCTGGCTATCTCCGTAGCCCTGCGCGCCCATCAATTGCTTCATCCCGAAGCGCCCGCACAAAAACCGTCCCCCAAAAGTGACGCAATGCTCTGAATCGGAAAAAATCCCTTCCGGCTAACGACAGGACCGGAAGGGATTGGTTTTTTTAGTCGGCCAGCAAATCGCCGATTGCGGTGTAGGCCAGCCCTTGGGCCTCGGCTACGGCCGGATAGATGATTTTGCCGCCGAAGGTGTTAACACCCTTGGCAATGGCCGTATTCTCTTGAGCGGCACGCTTCCAGCCTTTATTGGCAATCTGCAGCCCGTAGGGAGTGGTCACATTGGTCAAAGCGATGGTGGAGGTGCGGGCTACAGAACCCGGCATGTTAGCTACCGCGTAATGGATAACACCATATTTCTCATACGTGGGCTGGTCATGGGTTGTGATCCGGTCAATGGTCTCCACCGAGCCGCCTTGGTCAATAGCTACATCCACAATGACGGAGCCGGGCTGCATATTCTTGACCATCTCCTCCGTCACAAGCCGCGGGGCACGGGCACCGGGGATCAGTACGGCGCCGACCACCAGATCGGCGTGACGCACCGCTTCCATAATGGAGTAGCTGTTGGACATGACGGTTTTGAGCCTGCCTTGGAACTGGTCGTCCAGTTGGCGCAAGCGGTCAGCGCTGATGTCAAGCAAGGTTACATCTGCACCCATTCCGACGGCCATACGCGCCGCATTGGTGCCGACGATGCCGCCGCCGATAATAACCACACGGGCTGGAGCTACACCGGGCACACCGCCCAGCAGCACTCCTTTGCCGCCGCTGGCCTTTTCCAGGAAACGGGCCCCTAGCTGAATGGCCATCCGGCCGGCAACCTCGCTCATGGGAGTCAACAGCGGCAGGGTGCCGTTCGCCGGTTGGATGGTTTCATACGCAATGCCGGTTACTCCTTTTTCCAGCAGAGCCTGTGTCAGCTCAGGAGCCGGTGCCAGATGAAGATAGGTATACAGCTGCAGTCCTTCATAGAAGTAAGTATATTCCTCCGGCAGCGGCTCCTTCACCTTCACCACCAGATCCGCATCCCAGGCTTCCGCCGCACTGGCGGCAATTACAGCTCCGGCCTTGGCATACTCCTCATCGGAGAAGCCGCTGCCTAGCCCTGCACCGCTCTGGACCTTCACCTCATGGCCGAAGCTGCAATAGTCCTTGACGGAAGCCGGGGTCATCGCCACCCGGTTTTCATTATTTTTGATTTCCATTGGCACGCCGATTCTCATGGTTATCACGCTTTCTGTTTAGGATGATTGATGTTCACTTCATGTAATACTATCTAACATGATACGTGCAAATTCCATCCATTACATTAGACAAATCGTCAAAAAGCCCCCTGAAATAATTGTCAACCTGTACAGCGTGCCCCGGATCAACTACTCTATCCTATTCCCGTTCCCCACCTTTGGAAAGTAAAAAAGAAGCAGGAGCAAGTCCCGCTTCTTCATGTAGGTTTGGTAAAAGCTCATACGTCCGGATTAGATCTTGCTGACGATCTCCTTGTTTTGCAGAAGCGCCACCAGGAATGCCAGAGTCAGGCCTTGGCCCCAGCCTTGTACACGTTTCTTGGAGATCACTTTATAGTCATCCGCAGAGTGCATCACGGCGGTGCCGGCAGATACATTGCGCACGGTGCCGTCTTCGTCGATATTGGCCAGGATGCCCTTATAGGCGCTGGCAATATAGTTTTGGTGCAGCGGGTGGGCGTAGCTCACCAGTGCCGCGGCAATACCGGCGGAGGCGGAGGTTTCCTCATAGGAGGTTTCATCGTTCAATACCGTGCGCCACAGGCCGTCCTTGGTTTGCAGGCGTACCAACGCGCTCAGCTGGTCACCCAGCGCGCCGCCGATTTGCATCCACATGGGCATAAACGGGTTCAGCATCTTGTAAGCCTGGGCCATGGTGTAGGCCGCCCAAGCATTGGCACGTCCCCAATAAATGCCGGACAGGTGGTCGCCTCTCACATTGTCCCACGCATGGTAGAACAGGTTGGTCTTGGGGTTCTGGAGATATTCCTCATGCCAGTAGAACTGGTTCAGCGCATCGTCAATGTATTCCTTCTTGTCCAGCTTGAAGCCCAGACGCAGCAGGAAATAGGCGGCCATAAACAGGGTGTCGGCCCAGGCCTGCTCAGGGAAATCGTTATCGGAGGAAACGGTATGTTGGAACACACCTTCGCCGAAGCGGATGGCTTCTTTGCGGAGGTATTCGGCCTTCATCAACGCCAGGTCCAGATACTTCTGGTCGCCTGTCGCTTCGTGCAGGGTAATCATGGTATGGCCCATGGCGCAGGAGTTTACCATCAGCGTCGGGATGCCCAGCTCCAGGTATTCATCCACCCATTTTACGAGAAAATCGATATATTCCTGGTTGCCTGTTACTTCCCAAGCTTTGGAGATGCCGTAAAAGGCAACGCCGCAGGACCAGTTCCAGGTAAAGTCAATATTCATGGTTCTCCGGACTACACGGTCAATAAGCTCCTTTACTTCCGCATCATCACATACAAACTTGCGCATGTTTTCCATCTCCTTGTGTCATTGTTAGTGAAGGGGTTGCCTTATGCTTACCTTTATCGTTGGCTCCGTTTTCATTTCGCATTCCCCGAATAAGCATACGGAAGAAAATCAGATATTTACGAGCAAGGCAAAACACCTGTTACCTCTATTATTAGCCTGTCCCCCGGCCAATGTCTAGACTTTTATTTTATTTTGTTATGGAATTATCTTAAGGTGTGAACAAAAAAAATCGGATGTATTCAAAAATCCGTTTTTCCAGAGGAAACGGCATAAAACTTTAAAAATTTTGTGAACAAAGCCTTTTCTGCACCTAAGGATATGAGAAAAATCGTCGGTGGTGGTTCGTTTGAATCCAGTTGGAGAACTGGAGAGGGCCATGCACGTGGAAACGTCACTCCCAGCCTCTTCCTCAATGCAAAAGTGCATGTATTTGGGAATCAAACCTTCGCTTTTACGGTCTATCCGGCAAAAATACAGTTATTTTCATAAGATGGGAGCAAGATGTACTCCTAGGCGGCGAATAGATGCACTTTTGCATTTAGGGTGCTGGTAGAGGAGTGATTCCGGTAGAATAGCTGCACTTTTGCAGGATAAGGGTGGACTAAATTGGGTATTAAGCCGCTGCCGGGAGCCTCCCTAGGTTTGCCGCAAACGGGCCAAAATGAAGATTGCTTCACTGCGGCGAATTGTACCGCGCAAGCGCCGTCTCCTGGATTTCCAACGCCCTGTCAATCCGCAGGGAACGGATTTTGTCCAGATAGCTGTCATAGGCCTCCATCGGCTCAATGCCCAAGATCAGCTTCAGGGACATTTCGTCCACCAGAAGGCTCACATCCTGCATAATCACGGACAGCTCCGCATTCTCCCGCTCGGTTTTGGGAGTTGGCGGAAGCAGATGCGCATCTGCATCCGTGTCCGCCCACAGCTTCACCGCCTCCCGCTGCTGGTGCAGGCTGTAATACTGCTCCGCATAACGCTCATCCTGGACAAAAGGCCCGAAGTAGCTGGCCCGGGAATACATGGCTAAAGCCTGGGAGGGCGCCAGCTTATCCGGATTCCGGAGAATCAGGTCCGTATATTGGGGATACTCCCCCTTCATGGTATAGCTGACCCCCTCCATGCCGAAATTGAAGAACATATGGCCTTCGGGGCTGTAGCCGTAGTCCAGCATCCGGACGGCCTTCACCACCTGGTCGCTTTTGGCGGAAATGGCCACGCCACCTGAGCTGACATAGTGGCTCCGTTGGCCGTAGAAGGGGCGCTCCCCTTTCCGCAGCACCGGATAAGGAGCTCCCGCCAGCCGCGCCTCCGGATCAGCTGCTGTCAGCAAGGGCTGCCAGGTGCCGATACCCGCCCCGGCATTCCAGATAGTGGCGCCACTGCGTCCCGACAGAATGCTGGCGTCCAGGGACCGGGTATCCACCGCGGCAATGTTCCGGTCAATGAGCCCTTCCTTGTACCACTGCCGGAACGTAGCGATAAATGCTTTATACCCCGGCTCCAGAGGTCCGTACTTCACCCTGCCGTCCAACAGGTAAAAGCCCTTTATAACACCGAACGCCCCGGAAAATGCACCGTTTTCCATGGCCTGCAGCGCATTGGGCACCCCAAGGAAGCTTAAGGGGGCCTCCGCTCCTTTCTTCTCCTTGAAGGCCTTAAGAACCGTATACCACTCCTCTATGGTCTCCGGTAGATCAAGTCCCAGGTCATCCAGCCAATCCTTGCGGATAATCGGCCCCTGGAAGGTCCGGAGTCTGTCGCTGTCCCGGATAAACGGAAACAGATAATAGCTGCCCTCTGCGGTTTTCACCTGTTTATCCACCTCGGGATGCTCCTGTAGATAACGTTTGAGGTTGGGGGCATACCGGTCAATGACGTCGTTGAGCTTGCGGATAAAGCCGTCGTTGATGGCCTTCTGCGGACCGCCAGGGAAACGCTCCCATTCATATTCGATCATATCCGGCACCTCCCCGGAGGCCAAAAGCACGTTCAAGGCCTCCTTGGCCCGGTTTGCCGGAGGCTGGATGAACTTCAGACGGACGCCGGTCCGCTTTTGCCATTCCTGAAAAAACGGCACCTCCGTAAACGTCGGCCTGACGCTGCCCGCATTGCCGTTCAGCTCAGCCCAATAGGTCAGCTCCCTCCCGGGCAGCTGGGCACCGCCTGCTTCCTCTTCCGGTTCCACAGCCGGGGAAAAGTCCTGACGCTGCCCCCGTTCCCCTGCGAAGCAGCCGCTCAGAACCAACACAGCTAATAACAGAATAAGAATGCCGCTTCCCATCCGATGCTTCATACGTTTGCCCTCCCTGTTGTCCGCATCTATGACGCTATACCAAACCTCTCCCGTTTAATTCCCTGTATTTGCCCGGCGTGATGCCTTCGTACTTCTTGAACACACGGATAAAAGAAGCCGCATCCAGATAGCCCACCCGGCAGGGGATATCCGCCACCGCAGCATCCTGCTCTCCGGTGAGAATGGCCTTGGCCGCCCCGATCCGCACACTGTGGATAAAATCAAGCAGACCCTCGCCTGTCTGCTCCTTGAAGAGTTTGGACAGGTAGCTGCCCTTCAGCCCAAAGCTTTCGCCGATGGCATTCACATTCAGATTGGGGTCGGCATAGCTGCTCCGGATGTGGGCGGACACCCGGTCCACCAGCTCCCGCAGCATTTCCTGGCGCTCCCGGGACTGGTGGGCCTCCTTTTTGGCCGCGGCATACAAGCAGACCTGCTCCAGAAGTACCAGCAGCTCCCGGCGCATTTCGGAGACGGTGTCGCAGGCCATCAGCTTCTCCATCCAACCGAGATTATCCGCGGGCATGCCGCCGTCCTTGTCTCCGATCTCATTGATGGCCTTCACCATGGTCCCGGCCAGATCAAACATGAGGCATCGGGCCAGGGTAACCGATACATGAGGACGCTGCAGGTTCCGGTCCAGGGTTTCATTCATAAGGGCGGCAGCTTGGGTTGCCTGGCCCAGCTTAATGGTATGGATGAGCTGCTGCTCGGCCTGCAGGGAGTAAGAATAACCGTTTTCGGGAGGGCTGCCGGGCTCCCGCCGGATATCCCCGTACATAATAATCTCCTGCTTGCCCAGCACCATCTTGTACTCCATGGCGTCCAGTGCCTCCTGATATGCCTCGGCAATCCCGCTAAGGGACGGATGCGCCCCGCTGACGGCAACGGTGATATCCATCTGGAAACGCAGCAGGAACTGCTGGGCCTCCGTGGCAATCCGCCGAAGGCCTTCCTTCCATTCCGCCCCGTCCTGAACGTCCAGGCTAACCAGACAGACCATCATATCGTCCACCTCGGATACATACCCGGCATGGCCGTGCTGGCCCACCAGCTCCTCCACCACATTGGTGATAATAAACTGGATGAGACGCCGGCGCTCAATGTCGTTCACCCCCGGCAGCTTGGCGGAGAGGCTGTCTCCGTTCTCCACCACAAACAGCATCACGGCAAATTCATCCGAGATCAGCCGGATCTGGAAGGTTTTGAAGGCTTCCTCATAAGGCACCAGAATATCCGGCTTGCCCTTCAGGAGCCGTGTCAGCATATTGGTCCGCAGGATGTGGTGATGAGCCTGCATCTCCACAGCCAGCTGCTCCTTCTCGCTGCGCGTCTGCCAGATGGCCTGCTGGATAAAATGCAGCTCGTTGCCCTCCCGTTCTCCCCCCGTCCCCTTCTCAGTTAGGGAGCGGACCATAGCCTGGATGGGCGAATAGTTCCGCCGCAGGAAAAACCAGGTAAGCAGCACACCTCCGACGGCACTGATGCTGATGCTGATATAGGTGAAACGGCGGACGTACTCCGCTTTTTTCCAATAGAGATTGCCGGGTATGATCAAGGCATATTTCAAATCGGATACGGCCGAACGGACGAACATCAGCTCCTGATCTCCCAACCGCGTGGGCTCCGTCAGCTCCTCCTTCTCCTTCAGCAGCTTCAGAATGGCGTCCTGATCCCCGGACAGCGGCAGGTTGGACAGCAGCACCCGGTTGTCCTGGTCCAGCACCAACACCTGGCCTCCGCTGAAGCCGGAGATGCCCTCAATAGCCTGCTGAAAGCGGCTGGCATCGGCCATCACCACCACCGTGCCCGCCTCACGCCCGCTGAGATCCTTGGCCAGATGGGTCATATACGCCACGGCGCTGCGGGAGCTGGAGGAATCGGTGCGGGGCAGCAGAAAAAAACGGTTGCCCGGCGTATACCGCAAGAGCTCCTTCCATCCGTCATATGTCAGCTCACCGCCTTCATGTATGGTCTGAAAGGCGGTTTTCATATCCCGGATATTCCCGGGGCGGACCACTGCCTCCTCCTTGGACCAGGTGACGTAGAACTCGTCCACCGACGCATAGGAGGTCTGGTACAACTGCATCTCCTTAGATAAAAGATAGGCGGTATACTGGGCGTCATTGGAATAGCTGCTGGAATACATCAGGGTTTGCAGCTTGGAATTCCAAGTAATTTCCATATTCAGGCGTTTCATCAGATCGATCTGGTTGTCCACCGTATACCGGACCTGCTTCAGCAGATAATCGTTGGCCCGGTGGATTTCACTGGTGAGGGTGTCCCCGGACTGACGGTAAATGATAAGGCTTACAATAATGGGGATAAACAATACTGTGCTGTAGGAAACCAGCCAGGTGACGATGATGCTTTTGCGTTTTTGCCAAAGCTGCCGGATGCTCATTGCATTCTCCTCACAACGCCAGAGTAAAGGAAAATCGGGGTGACTGGTTCCATTATACTTCCCCTGTCCGGCCATGTGATGTTGAAATTGGCAAATCCGGTTGGCAAAAGCTCCAAACCGCCTTTTTTATATGGCAAAAAGCCCGAATGGAGTCCATTCAGGCTGCTGCACAGGCTGCTTGTTTCGTACACGGCGGCGCTCCCTTATTTCAGAGAACCCACCATCACCCCTTTGACAAAATACCGCTGCACAAACGGATAGATGCACAGCACGGGAAGCGTCGCCACCACAATCGTGGCGTATTTGATGGTTTCCCCGATCTGGTGCCGGTCAGCGGCGCTGGCTCCGGTGGACATGCTGTCCGTGGAGTTGGAGATGAGAATTTCCCGGAGCACCAGCTGGAGGGGGAACAGCTCCCGGCTTTTGATGAAGACGGAGGCATAGAACCAGCCGTTCCACTTGTCCACGGCATAATACAAGACCATCACCGCAATCACCGGCATGGACAAGGGCAGAATGATCCGGAACAGAATGGTGAAGTGGTTGGCCCCGTCAATTTTGGCCGACTCCTCCAGCCCATCGGGGATGCCCATAAAGGCCGTCCGCATAATAATCAGGTTGAAGGTGCTCATGGAGAAGGGAATAATGGTGGCCCACAGGGAATCCAGCAAGCCCACATTTTTGACGATCAGATACATGGGGACCAGTCCCCCATGGAAAAACATGGTGAAAACAATCATGAACATAAACACCTTGTTCCACATCACATTTTTGCGTGAGAGCACGTAGGCCCCCAGAGAGGTCATAAACAGATTCAGCGTCACCCCGAACACGACAATAAACAGGGTATTGCGGTACCCGGCCAGAATGCCCGGATTATCCAGTACGCTGCGGTACGCCTCCAGACTGAAGCCCAGAGGCCTCCAGAGAATGCCCTTAAAGGCAATCAGCGCCCCCGCATCGCTGACGGATGCGAAGATCACATATAACAACGGATACAGGGTCACAATCACCAGGCCGATCAGAATGCCGTAAATAACCACATCAAACAATTTGTCCAATACACCGGATTCTTGCTTCATTGTCCGTCCTCCTTACCATAAGCTGCTGTCGTTCAGTCTGCGGCTGACATAGTTGGCGGTCACCAATAGAATTAGGTTGATGACAGAATTGAACAGACCCACCGCCGAGCTGTAGCTCCAGCCGAACTCCAGCAAACCCTTGCGGTACACGAAGGAGGAGATCACATCCGCCGTGTCGTAGGTGATGGGGTTGTAGAGCAGAATGATTTTTTCGAAGCCTACATTGAGAAGATTGCCCATCCGCAGGATCATCATAATGGCGATGGTAGGCATGATGCCGGGCAGGGTGATATGCATCATCTGCTTGAACCGGCTGGCCCCGTCCATACGGGCCGCTTCATACTGCTCCTGGTCAATGCCCATCAGGGCGGCAATGTAGATAATGGACTCCCAGCCGATCCGCTGCCAGATCTCGGAGAGGATGTAGATGGAGCGGAACAGCTCGGGACGCTGGAGCATGGCCTGGCCGTCATAGCCCATCCAGACGAAGATCCGGTTAATGATGCCGTCGGCGTTGGTAAAATCGGTAATGATGCCGCAGATGACCACCAGCGAGATAAAATACGGCATGTAGGTGATGGTTTGGGCCACCCGTTTGAAGGTTTTGTGGCGGACCTCATTAATCAACAGAGCCAGAATAATCGGGGTGGGGAACTCAAAAATCAGCGAATAGAGGCTGATGGTGATGGTATTTTTGAGAATCCGCCAAAAATAATAGCTGTTGAAAAAATCGGCAAAATGCCGGAAGCCGACCCAGTCGCTGCCCACAATCCCCTTCATGGGGGAATAATCCTTGAAGGCGATGAGCGCCCCGTACATGGGGGCATAATGGAAGACCAGGTAATAGACAACCACGGGGATCATCATGATGTACAGATACTTGTTCAGGGCAAAATCGCGGGCCAGCCGGGCCGCCCGGCTGGGCGACCGGTCGGCGGGTTTATCCGTAGAAAGCTCCGCAGTATGGGCCATGCCTCTCACTCCTTCTTTTTGGAGTCTAACAAATTCCCATATGAATCCATGACTTACCGGGAAAGGGTGGCTTGGATGCTCAAACAGATTTTGTCGGCCTTGATTGTATCGGATTGTTTAAGGGTTCAAGGCCGCCAAAAAAACTCGCCCAAGCCACTCCTTTCCCTCCCAGTCATTCTGTATAGGAATTTGTCAGACTCCTACCGTTTGTTGTAGCGGTCGTACGCGGCCTGCTGGATGGCGATGGCGCGGTCCAGTTTGAGGGACTTCATTTTGTCCACATACTTGGTAAACTCCTCCAGCGGTGCGGAGCCCAGCACAATCTTCAGAGTCATTTCGTCCACCAGGGTATCGATGTCGTTCATGATGGTGGCGTATTCGGTGCTTTCCTCAGGCGTAGGGGTCAGGGAAGGCAGGTTATGCTTGTCGCCGTTGGTCTTCTTCCAGACCTCCACTGCATCCCGCTGGGTTTGCAGGGCGAAGAACTGCTCCACGTACCGTTTGTCCTGGATAAACGGACCGTTGTAGCTGCCCCGGGCATACAGGGAGATGGCTTGGGCCGGTGCCAGCTTGTCGGGGTTTTTCAGGAGGAGATCGGTGTATTTGGGATAGCCGTTTTCCATGTTGTAGCTGACGCCCTCCGTGCCGAAGTTGAAGAACAGACGGCCTTCCTCGCTGTAGCCGTAGTCCAGAAGCTTGGTGGCCAGGACGGGGTCCTTGGCTGCAGTGGTAATGGCGACGGTTCCCTCGGAGGAAAAGGCTTTCTGCTTCTGGCCGAATTCGGGGAAATCCCCCTTCTTCAGCACCGGATACGGCGCAGCCACCAGCACGGCCTTGGGGTCCTTGGCCTGGATCAAAGGCTGCCACTTGCCGATCCCGCCTCCGGCATTGCCGACAGTTGCCCCTGCTGCACCAGACGCCATGTTGCTGTCCAGCGCCTTGGAATCGGAGGTGGCGGCGTTTTTGTCGATCAGGCCGTCCTTGTACCACTTGTTCATTTGGGCCAAATAATCCTTATAGCCGGTTTCCGCCGGACCGTATTTGATCTTGCCGTCATTGCCCAGGTAATAACCGCGCAGGATTCCGAAGGCACCTACAAAAGAGCCGCTTCCGGAATCATTGAAGAAACGGGGTTTGCTGTTAAAGCTGAGAGGAGCGGCGGCGCCCTTTTTCTCCTTGAAGGCAGTCAGGGTTGTGGTCCACTCGTCGATGGTGGTGGGCACCTGCAGCCCCAGCTCATCCAGCCAGTCCTTGCGGATAATCGGTCCTTGGAACACCCGCAGATACTCGTCCCCCCGGATAAACGGGAAGCAGTAGTAGCTGCCGTTGTCGGTTTTGACCATTTTGTCAATCTCCGGGTTCTCCTGAAGGTACTTCTTCAGATTGGGGGCGTGTTTGTCGATGAGATCATTGAGCTTGACGATGTAACCGTCCTTGATGGCCTTTTCCGGGCCGCCGGGGAAGCTCAGGAAGTTGTACTCCAGCATGTCCGGGAGGTCGCCGGAGGCCAGCAGCATATTGAAGGCTTCTTTGGTTTGTCCCGCAGGGGGAGCGATGAATTTGAGGGGGACGCCGGTTTTTTTCTGCCATTCCTGGAAGAAGGGCACCTCATTGTGGGAAGCCTTGACCCCTGTAATGTTTCCGGTCAGCTCGCCCCAGTAGGTTAAGGTTTTATCCGTTTTCAGCGGATAGGCATTGGCGGCGGCTTGAGTGCCCGCACCGCTGCCTGCGCTTGCAGCCGGGCTGGCGGCAGTGTCCTTGGTTTCATCCTTGCCTGCGCAAGCGGCCAAAGGGCCTGCAGCTACCAGAACGGTGAGTGTGGTCGCGATCCATTTTTTCATTTCTGTGGACCTCCGTAAATGGAATTGGGAGAAGCATCTCTCCCCTCCAACACTACGGGACGGACAAGCGGCGGAATATGGGCAGAATCGGAAACCGGGTAGTGAAAATCGGAGGCGGAATTAGCAAATTGCAAAACGGAGTTGGCAAAATAAAAAGCAACCACAGCTTAAGATGTGATTGCTCCCGAGTATATGGCCTTACGGGGCTTCGAAATTCAGGGTTATGTTGAACGCGGGAGGAGGGGACTGAAGCTTCGCAGGCTTTTCCCCGGCTCGCAGCTCCAGTACCGCAACAATCCGTTCCAGCGGGCGGAGTCCGAATCGTTTGCACCGCTCCCCGTCATAAATCCATTCCGGAATCAGGCGGCGCACATGCCAGGGCTTGGATTGGGCCAGCAGCTGAAAATTCTGGACCAGGCAGCAGCCTGCCGCGTAATCCTCATCTTGCTTATGAGGGTCGGCCTCCTCCTTGGCCACCACCAGAAGAAACGGCAAGGCGGATTCCCCTCCCGGCGATCCCGGCACATAAATAAAACGCCAAGGCTCCCGCAACCCGTCATTGGGCGCCCAAACCGCTTCATTCAGCAGTTCCAGAATGGTTTGAGGAGATGGGGTCATAAGAGAGGATTGCGGTCTGCTTCCTTCGCCGATCATGGTCCAGTTTTTCTCCGCGGGTGTTCTGCTCCGGGCTTTGGGAATTTTCTCGAAATGGCCGATTTCCAGAATTCCAGCACATTTTTCCCCTTCCCGCAGGCCAATTCTCTTATAAAAGGACTCTCCGCAAATCATCGGGTCCGTATACCACAGCATACCCAGCCCCTGCTCCCAACCCAGCAGCTGAACATTCTGGACAATGCTGCAAACCGCGGCGTAATTGATGTCCCTCTGCCGCTTTGTGTCGGCAGCTTCTGCAATGAAGATCACATGAGCAGGAATATCGACGGTCATTTTTTTCATAAAATTCGTCATTGGAGCGGGAAGCAGCTTGCCGAAGCCGCTCTCCTTCACCTTGGCCAGCATATGCTCAGCCAGCTTTTCACGGGCCTCCGGCGTGCCGATGTAAAGACAGCGCCAATGCGGCGTACCTTCGGCCTCATACATACCTGCGGCCTCCTTCAGCAAGGCAACGATCTGTTCTTGGGCAATAGGGGTGCTTTGGAATTTGCGGACGGTCCGCCGTTCTCTTATCGTTTGGGACACATTCATGCTGATCCCTCCACTCCAAAAAATAGTTTACTGGTAAACTATTATAGTTTACCAGTAAACTATAATACCTGATGGTTGAGCTGTCAATCCTTTTAGGTAGGATATAAGGAGCTCTTCGAAAGGCACGAATCTTAAAGTGTGAGCGCTATACGTTTGTTTACAAGTGAATCATTTTCGGTTAGGATAAAGGTGATTTTGCAAAAAAAGGAGAGTCACATGATGAGCCCATCCGATGGACTGAAGCGGCTGCTGTATGACCGCGTTCTCCATTTTACTCATTTAACGGAACAATTTTTTTCCACGGAGATGGAGGCTTTCGCCGAGCTTACCCGGCAGTATGGGCTGACTTCCATTCCGAACAATATGACAAGTGTGCATGTCCTGGATTGCATCGGCAGCCATGAGCCCATTAACAGCACATCGATTGCGGAGAAAATGAGCTTGTCCAAAGCAAGCATTACCAAAATCAGCACCAAGCTCCTTCAGGAGGGCTACATTAAACGCAGCCAGCTGAACGATAACAGGAAGGAGATCTTCTTCAGCCTTTCGCCCAAAGGCCGGGAGCTGTATGAGGTACATGCCCGGATGCACGAAATCATCGAACAGAGATTCATCCGTGAGATGGAGGCTTTTTCGGAGTCGGAGCTGCAGGCTTCGCTGAAATTTCTGCAAACCATGATTAATCACAGAGGGAATATGATCAAAGGGGATGTTACGGAACTTAGCGACTCTTAGACACGTAAAATCGCCGGTTGGGATTTTTAACGGAACTCACAAACCCTTAGCGGCTCTAAAAGCGCCTCATTGATGCGATTTTGTGCTGTAACGGTCGCTGAGTTCCGTTAAACTAAAATTTGCCGCCGATTTCCCCTCTAAGCGCCGCATAGTTCCGTTAGCCACACTACCAGGCTGTCAACCTGCCCCTGCTAGCCTTCAACCGCTACCCTTCCATTGCCAACTGTCCTGCCCTCTTCCACTTACTAACCTGTCTCTACCAACCTGCTCCTGCTAGCCTTCCATTGCCAACTGCTGTGCCTTTCTCCACCTACTAACATGCCCCTGCCTACTCTTGCTCCCTCTGCTAACTTCCTGCTATCCTGCAAAAGTGCAGTTATTTTTCCCCGTGTCCCCTCATTCGCGCATCTATCCTGCAAAAGTGCATCTATTTTTCGCCGAAATCGCTAATCAGGTGGAATTCCCCGGAAATAACTGCACTTTTGCATTTGGGACCCCCGTTTAAGCGGCTAACCCCACCAATAGATGCACTTTTGCATTATGACCGGTTGAAATCCCCACGCCCATCCCATACCCACGCCCACGCCCATCCCCATCCCCATGCCCATGCCAATCCCCATACCCACGCCCACGCACACGCTCTGCTCCGACAACCAGCCTTCACTTGGACTGCATGTTCGCAGACAACCCCGAATACAATAGCAGTATTTGATTCTTCGGGAGGACATGATGCCAATGCCGCAACAGAAGCAATCCTTCATGAGAGGCACCTTTGTATTGTCCATTGCCGCATTCGTCAACCGGATTCTCGGTTTTATCAGCGGCATGTACATTGCCCGTGTGCTGGGGGCAGAGGGAATTGGCCTGCTGATGATGGCACAGCCGCTGGTGCCCCTGGTCATTACCATCACGGAGCTGGGGCTGCCCGTCGCGATCTCCAAGCTGGTGGCGGAGGCCGACGCCAAGGGGGATAAAGAAAAAATCCGGCGGATTCTCCACGTATCGCTGGCTATTACCAGCACCCTGAGCATCAGCCTGACTACAGTGTGCCTGCTGGGGTCGGAGCGGATCGCCTCCATCCTGCTCACAGACCAGCGGGCCTACTACGCCATGCTGGCCATTATGCCCATCGCGCCCATCATCGCCATCTCTGCTGTACTCAAGGGATATTTCCGCGGCAAGCAGCGGATGCAGACCATTGCGGCATCCGATGTGCTGGAATTCACCGTTCAGATCGCCTGCGTGCTGGCGTTGGTCCACCTGCTGCTTCCCTACGGCATTGCCTATGCCGCCGCAGGAGCTACCGCCGCTGCGGTGATCAGCGAAGCCAGCAGCCTGATGTTCCTTGCAGTTAGCTACAAGCTGCGGGGAGAAGCGCGGATACCCGGCGTAACCTGGGGCAGCAGCCTGAAGAAGAGCAAATCCACGCTGGCCGAGCTTTTGCGGATTGGCCTGCCCATCACAGGCAACGGTGTAGTCCACTCCCTGTATGGCGCCTTCCAGCCCATGCTCATCACCACCAGCCTGGCGCTCACCGGCATTGGGACGGTCATGGCCACCAAGCAGTTCGGCATGCTTACCGGGTTTGCCTTTCCTCTGCTGTTTATGCCCAGCTTCATCACCCAATCCCTGTCCACCGCGCTGATTCCGGCCATCAGCGAAGCCTCCGCCAACAAAAACAGCCTCCTGATGCACCAGCGGATGGACCAGGCGCTCCGGCTGGGCCTGATGATCGGGGCTCCGGCCACGGTGATTCTGTTCATTTGGGCCACGCCGCTGACCACCCTGATCTACCACGCTCCGGAGGCGGGTATCCTGCTGAAAATCCTGGCCCCCATGTTTTTCCTGCATTATTTCGACGCACCGCTGAATGCGATTCTGCTTGGGCTTGGCCGGGCCAACACCACGTTGGGAAACCACCTGATCGCTACCGGATTGAAGGCTGTAGCCATTTTTGTACTGGGCAGCCAATTCGGCATTGTGGGCATCGCCTTCGGGATGGGGATCGGGATTATTGTGCTGACCCTGCTGAATTTCCTCTCCATCTCCAGCACCATCGGCTTTTATTGGGAAATCCGCCCGTATGCCCGGGTTTTCCTGTCCATGCTGGTTATGGCTCTCTGCGGCCAATGGGCATTAAGCTATGCCACGGCGATGGATATCCCCCTGGTCTGGACGGTGCTGGGATCGGTGGGTTTCGCGTTGGCAGTGTACTTCACCACCCTGTCCATCATCCGGTTCCGCAGCCCCAAGGACCTTCCGCTTATTTCACGCTGGGTCCGATAATCTCCAATTACATTGAAAGCCAATTCGAGTGCATGGTATACTAGTGTTAGTATAAGAGTACAATGCAAAGAGAGCCGTGCTTGCAACACGACTCTCCTGTGCAACAGCCGCTTGAAAGGCGGTCGGCGTTACGGGTTAAACCTACAGGAAATAGGTCGCATCCCTTGAGCAGGGCGGCCTATTTCTTTGTGTTCCGGCTAATTGCTACGACGATGGCCACGACCAACGTCAGCAACGCAACAAGCAGCGCACCGAAGCTAATCATGAGCGTCAAAGCATCTTTAACCTCCACAGGCATCACCTCCCTTCCGGGAGATTAGCCGACCGCCCTTGCAAGCCTATTCTATTGCTCTTGCATTTTATCACATTAATCAATACACAGTAAGTCCCATTTCAAGATATCAATTCCGTTCAACATATTTAACTAACCGCCTCCCCCCTACCCCTCCTGCCCCCTCACCATTTCCCGGAAACGTCCCGGGGTAATCCCCTCCAGCTTTTTGAACAGCCGGATAAAATAGCTGGGCTGGTAACCGACCAGAAGCGCGATTTCGTTAATCATAATATCCGAATCCTTCAGCAGGGCCTTGGCCTTGTCCATCCGCAGCTCGGTCAGGTACTCGGTGAAGTTGATGCCCACCTCATACTTAAAGGCTTTGCTGAGCAAATGGGAGGTGGCCCCTACATGATCCGCGCAGCTCTCCAGGGAGATATCCTTGGCGTAATACTCCTGAAGGTATTGCTTGGCCTGCTCGATCATCCGCTTCACCTGGTCGTTGGAGCGTTTCTCGAGCTCCTTCATATAGGTCTCCACAATATTTTCCCGGAACCATTGGAGGATGGACTGGGGATCGCGGATTTGAGAGAGTGCTTCGAAGATATTGCCGCCGTTGGTCAGGCTGGCCGGGTTCACACCCACCTGGGATACGGCATTCAGGATGCCCGCCAACAGCCGCATCAGCCCCTGCTGCACATCAATTTCCTTCATCCCCTCAGCCGACATCGCCTCCACAAACAGCGTAAGCTGCCGTACGGCTTCCTCCCGCTCCCCCGCCCGCAGAGCCTGAATCAGCTCACGCTCAACAGCGAAAGGATAGTTGAAGCTCCCCGTTTCGAAGAACAGATCCGGCTGCTCCATGTCCAGGATCTGATTCTCATTTTCGAAGCTGCGGTACCGGGTGGCGGATTTGGCTTTTTCAAAAACGGAAGCCACCTGGGTAATATGATCCGTCGTGGGGCCAATCACCACCGTAGCCCGCATCCGCAGAATCCGGTTGATGGTTTGGGTAACCTCGCGGCACACCGCATAGATCCGGTCCCGCTGGTGGTTGCCCCGCTCTACAATCAGGACGGCAATGGACAAGTCATGGAAGTTGATGACATACCCCTGCTCCAGATTTCCTGCAGTGATTTCCTCAATAATATTGCAGGCGGCAAAGGTGACCAGCCCCTCATCGCCCTTGTTGAACCGGTCCATCAGCCGGTCGAAGCCGATCAATTGGAGATAAACCACAGTGAAAATTCCCTGCTCCACATTCCCGCCATATTGGCTGAAACGGCTGATCAGCTCCGGGCCGGAATACCGGTACAGGTACCCCTGAATCAGCTGCTGCAGGAAGCTTTCCTTCAAGTGGGGCAGCTCATGCTTCAGCTTGGACTGCAGGGAGTTGTTCTCCCGGTTCAAGGCCTGCCACCGCTGGTTAATCAGCGAAAATTCATCGATATCCTTGGCGGCCGTTCCGCTTTTTTCACCGCCCAGCATCCGCACCAGCTTGCCAATGGGGGAGTAAATCCTCCGGGACGCCAGCCAGGCCAAGGACACCGCCAGCAGAAGGCCGATAAGACTGACGATAATAATCAGCTTGGAGATGGACAGCAGCGGCGTCGTGATAGAACGGATGGGAGCCGCCGAAATATACCCCCAGTGGTTAATCAGCTGGGAGAACCGGTCATAGGTGACGGAATATTTGCTGCCCTTCCAATTGCTGAAATAGAGGCCTTCCTCGGAGCTCTTGGCTTGAATATCCCGGATCATATCCGCAACGAACGGCTCATCCTTCTCTCCGACGCCGGTACCGATAATGATGCCGCCGTCCTCCCGCACCAGCAGGGTTTTGGCTCCGTTATACGGTGTGAGGGTTTCCACCAATTGTCCCAGCTTGTCCATATTAATGCGGACCATGAGAAAGCCGATAGGCTCGCTGCTGTTCCCCGGCACCTTCTGGACTAGCGCCAAATCCCGGTTATTGGCATTGCCCGAGCCGGGATAGGTCCAGAAGATGGAGCGGTCCTGCCGCAAGAGCGCCATGTACTGCTCATTCAATTCAGGCTGCTCAATCACATTATGCTCCGGATTAAAGCGGATGCCCCCTTCCTCCGATCCCTCCAGATAAAGCTCCACCCGCTCGATCAGCTCGCTGGTGCTCTGGATGACCAGCAGGGTTTTGGTGATATCCCATGCCTGGGTGTAGTTCTTCCAGAAGTCCTTGTTGTTCAGCAAATAGTCAAATTGCGGCTCAAAGGCCCAATGGCCCAAGGACATCTCCAGATGGGAGAGGGTATCGTCGATGGTTTCGGCCCGTTCATGGATCTTTTGTTGATGGAGCTGATGCAGCTCCTCCTCAATTTGGCCCCCTGCTCCCCAATACATCAGGCCGCTCAATAAAAGCCCGGGCAAAGTGGCAATGACCAGAATCAGCAGCAGACTTTGCCGGTAGTACGTTGTTTCCTTGGAAAAGAGCTTTACCATCGTTATATTCACCAGCCATCGGCTTGTTTTTCCCTACCTAGGATACCTTATCGGCCTGTTTTGTTCAATTGCACTTTCTTGATGCTCCTGCCCGCCGGATAGCACTTTGCCGAAAGGCTAGGACATTCTCGTGCAGCAGAAAAAAACCGTGTCCCCGACACGGTTTTCCTCCGGCAAGTTCTATTTTTTCGGCGAAGCGGCGTACAATTCATTCATTTCCTTGACATATTCATCGCCGCCGCTCTTCTTCCACAGTTCTACTGCAGCCTTCCAATCGGCTTCCGAGGATTGCCCCACAATATACTTGATCCGGGCATCGTTGATGATGTTATCCAGCTGCGGTCCCTTTTGGGAATAAATCTTGGAGATAAAGGACTCGGCAGGGTTCGGAACCACGTATTTCTCTGCTTCCTTCTGCAGCTTTTCCGTTTTGATGGAAAGCGGCGTTTGGGTTTTTTTGCTCTTCAGCGTCCGTGTTTCAGGAATATAAGTCAGCATTTGCCCCAAGCCGGATACTTCAGATTCAATAAGGGCGGTTTCTGTGCTGGGAACGATAAAACCGTCTGTGTCCTTAGTGTAATGCTTGCCTTCGATCCCGGAATACAGAAGGGTTTGCAGCTCGGCTTCGTTGGTCTGATCGATAAATTGAAGCACCTGCTTCAGCTCGGCTTCGGTTTTCACACTGGATTTCGGAATCGCCAGGATACCGGCGTAGCCTGTGGTAGGCAGTGCCTTCAGACCGTTTTTGCCCTCCACGCCGATCAAATTGTCCACAAATTGCTTAGTGGGCTCGTCTTTATTAGCCGCCTTCAGCGCTTCATGGATTTTTTGCTCAATCCGGCCTGCGGTATCCGTCACGTCCACAATGACACCGGCTTTGCCGTTCACTACAGGGTCAATCCATTTGGCGCTGTCATAAACAGCGAAGTCCTGGTTGATCAGCTTTTCCTCGAACAGCTTGCGCATAAATTTCAGGGCCTCGAAGTATTCCGCGGTTTCATGCTCCGGCACCAGAGCGCCGTTGGCAACGCCCCACTTGTTAGGCGCACCGAACCAAAGCTTGATGGTGTCAAAGCCGCTGGCCCAGGTGCCCGTCCATTTGACCAGTACCATACCGTAGGTATCGTCCTTGCCGTTTTTGTCCGGGTCCTTTTCCTTAAACGCCTTGAGCATATTATAGAAATCATCGATGGTTTTGGGAGTGGTCATCCCTACATTATCCAGCCAGTCCTGCCGGAAGTTGATGCCGTTGCGGCCCAGGGCACGGCTCCGGTAAATCCCGTAGGTTTTGCCCTCTATCGCATAGTTCTCCAGCACAACCTTGTTGGCCTGGCCCAAATTCTTGTAATTCTTCAGATACGGAGCCACATCCCAGAACGCCCCGGATTTGGCCGCATTCACAAAGCTGGAGCTTTTGCTGTCAGGCACGTACATGATGCTGGGCAGCTTGCTGGAGGCCAGCGTAATGTTAAATTTATCGTTGTAGGAGGAGTTGGGCACCCAGTCAATGTGGATCTTGGTGTTGGTTTTTTTCTCGATTTCCGCCAATACGGGGCTGCCGTCCTTGGGGTAGCTGGTGTTGAACACCGGCAGCATAATGCTCAGCTCCAGCGGCTTGGCCGGCGCTGCGGATGCGGAGGCTCCCGCCGAACCCTGTGGCGAATTTGCTGCAGAATCTGTGCTGTCGCTGCCGCAGCCAACCAGCACCGTTGCGGTAACGGACGCTGCCGATGCTACCGCAAGCCATTTTTTCCATTGCGTTTTGTTTTGTTGCATAAACCAATGACCTCCTTAATAAAATGCTTTCTATTTATCGCAAGCCGTTACCCCTTCACAGAGCCGATCATAACACCCTTGGCAAAATGCTTCTGGAGAAACGGATACACGAGCAAAATGGGAACCGTACCGATGACAATAACAGCCATTTTGATGGACTGGTCAGGCGGTTTCACGAAATTGGGGTCCATGCTGCTCATATCCCCCGCCGCCGATTGGGACAGCATCACGATCTGCCGGAGCATAACCTGCAGAGGCCACTTTTCCGGATTGTTAATGTAAAGCAGGGCGCTAAAGAAGCTGTTCCAGTGGCCTACAGCATAGAACAGGGTGAAGGTAGCCAGCACCGGCTTGGAGAGGGGAAGCACAATTTTCCATAATAGCCCCAGCTCCGTGCAGCCGTCAATCCGCGCCGCCTCCTCCAGCTCCGGGGGAAGCTCCTGGAAGAAGTTCTTCACGATGATCAGGTTAAAAGCGCTGATGGCACCGGGAATAATCAATGCCCACAGGCTGTCCAGCAGATTCAGCTCCCGGATCACCAGATAGGTGGGAATCATTCCCCCGCCAAACAGCATGGAGAAGATAACCATATTCAAAAAGGTGTTCCGTCCGGGCAAAGTTTTGCGCGCCAGTGGATACGCCATGGTGACTGTAAAGATAAGATTGAAGATGGTGCCGACCACCGTGATATAGATGGAAACCCAAACGCTCCGCATGATGATGTTGGTGGAGAAAATATATTCATACGCAGCCGTCGTGAAGGTTTGGGGAATCAGGAATACGGCCCGCTCCGTCAACTCCGCATCGCTGGCGAAGGAGCCTGCGATAATATAGATAAAGGGAAATACGGCCAGTAGCCCGTATAACGTCAGGAACAGATAATTGCCGATGTCAAATGCAGTACCCGGTACACTTTTGTAGTGTCTAGCCAATGTCCTCTACTCCTCGCTTTCCTTAATATAGGCCGGATTCGCCGAACCTCTTGGCCAGCCAGTTGGTGCCCATCACCAGAACCACACCCACAATGGATTTGAACAAGCCTACAGCCGTACTGTAGCTGAATGCGCCTTGGGTGATGCCCACCATGTAGACATAGGTATCGAACACTTCTGCCACATGCCGGTTCAGCGGGTTCAGCAGCAAATAGATCTGTTCAAAGCCATTGTCCAGAATATTGCCCATACGCAAGATAAGCAGGATAACGATGGTGCTGCGGATGGACGGCAGGGTAATATGCCAGGTTTGTTTCCAACGGTTGGCCCCGTCCATAATCGCCGCCTCATACTGCTCCATATCCACTCCGGCTAAAGCCGCCAGGAAGATGATGGTGCCCCAGCCGCATTCCTTCCAGATGGTCTGGATGATGATAATGGGACGGAACCAGTCCGGACTGGTGAGGAAGTCGGTTTTGCTGCCGGTCTGCTGGAAGAGAAATTCGTTGACCACACCGCCTTCGGTAGTCAGGAATACGTAAGTTAAGCTGGCCACAATGACCATGGAGATAAAGTGCGGCACATACACAAGGGTCTGGACAAACCGTTTGAAGAAGGCCACCCGGACTTCATTCAGAAGCAGCGCCAGAATAATGGGAGCCGGGAAGAAGAAAATCAGATTATATAAAGAAAGCAAAAGGGTGTTGCTGAGCAGCATGGTGAATTCAGGATTGGCGAAAAACACGCGGAAATGCTCCAATCCGACCCATTCGCTTTTTATAAATCCAAGGAAGGGCTGATAATCCTTAAAGGCCAGCAGGACCCCCCACATGGGAACATATTTGAAAAGCAGAAAGTACAATAAACCGGGCGTGAGCAAGATAAACATCCATTTTTCCCGGCGGACCCGCTTCCATAAGGTATTCCGGCGGTCCTTGCCGGTCATGTGCACGGCTTGAATGTTCCCTTGGGCAGCCGCTTGCTTCATAACTTCTTCCACCTCCAAAAATTTCAGCGCGTCGACGAGCGGTGTGACTTTATTATGTGGCAGCCCCCGGTTTCCGACAACCGGACATTTTTATAGGGGGAATAGGCGGCAGTAGGGGCAAGAAATATGCTTATGTGCGGCAATGTCCTATGCTCCCCAAGAAGTGCTATGTTGGCATAAAGCCCCTTAAGAAAGTGCGATTGAAGACAATTTTGATTGCGCATACAATATGTTCTGAAAACACTGGTACAAGAAAGGGGGAATTTGTAAGGAGCTATTATAATCCTGCATCAGTACCCATGAATAAAACATTTTAATGAGAGGAAAGTGAGAAATGGACAGCCCGATCCACAGCAGCTACACAAGATTTTTGTCTTCCTTTTTAGGTGCTTTTGGCAAAACACTTCTATTTGTTATAGCAGGATTTGCAGCCGTTTTCATTATGTCGGCATCCGCTCATGCCGCCAGCTTTTATGTCGCTCCGGATGGCAATGACAGCAATCCGGGCACCTTGGAGGCTCCCTTCAAGAGTCTTATGAAAGCGCAAACAGAGGCTTCTGAAGGAGATGTGGTCTATATTCGCGGAGGTATATACGATACCTTTGATATCGCCGCCACGGACAGCAATTACAACTATGTGCACCGGATGAGCAAAAGCAACATTACGTATGAGGCTTATGAGGATGAAAAGCCTGTGTTTGATTTCTCCAGTGTAGTGCCGGTGAAGCGCGTTGCTGCATTTCATGTGCCGGTTGGCACCAGCAATGTGACGTTTAGAGGCATTGAGGTTATTGGTGTTAAAGCCGGCACCCAAAAGCAGTCGGAATGCTTCCGGATTCAAGGCAACGCCCATTTTGACCGGGTTTCCGCCCATGATACCGAAGCAAACGGCTTCTACTTCACAACACAGGGCAGCGGCTCGCTTATCAATTGTGATGCATACAACAATATCGGGCCCACCAGCGCCTCAATCGGCAACACGGATGGGTTTGGTTTTCATGCTAATCCGGTTACAGTGAAAAACTGCCGTTCCTGGCATAACAGCGATGATGGCTATGATACCATCAGTTCGCAGGGGTCTATAACCTTTGAAAACAGCTGGGCCTACGATATGACAGCCGGTGGGGATTCCAACGGGTTTAAGGTAGGCGGCGGAACCTGGGGCAATAAGCTTCCTAATCCGGTCCCCGTGCATATCGTGAAAAACTGCATTTCTGCCAATAACAACGCCAGTGGCTTCTATGCCAATCACCATTTGGGACAAGCCGCTATTTGGACATATAATACCGCTTTCAACAATAAAACCGCCAATTTCAACATGCTGGAGCGGACAATCTTGGAGGATCTGCACAGCGATATTGACGGGTACCGGGAGGAATTGCACTATAATATCGCCTTCTCAGGCAAAGATATTATGAATGCGAATTTACCTCCGGAAAGAGAGAGCTTTAATTCGTGGACAATGGATGTTGCGGTATCGGAGGAAGATTTCCAAAGTCTGGACGCTTCACAACTGACATTGCCCCGTAAAGCGGATGGCAGCCTGCCGGACATTACGTTTATGAAGCTGGCCAGCGACAGCGATCTTGCCGGTTTGGGTTACGGTTATACAGATGGAGTGGTCCTTACCGATCAGAATATTGAGCTTGCGGCTGGTGCATCTGCTCAATTGGAAGCCGCGGTATTTCCTCTGGATGCCCAAGATAAAACGGTCACCTTTACATCCAGTGATGCCCATGTAGCAACGGTTACAGATGCGGTTTATAATCCCGTTACCGGGAAAACCAGTGCTACTGTTACTGCCGTAGCCCCAGGAACGGCAGTTATTACAGCAGCTGCTGCAGAAGGTGGCACTAGCGCAACCAGTTCGGTAACGGTTAGCGCTGCACCAGTTGAGACCGTGGAAATGAGTCTCAGCCAATTCCATGCAGCCACCGGAGAGTCCATTATAGTGTCGGGTTCAACAGCTGCCAATACTGACGTTCTTGTACGTGCTGTTCAAGCTGACGGTACCGATATCTATTCGGCGACTGTAACCTCCAACACGTACGGGGAGTTTTCTACTAGGATTACGGTTCCCTCGGACATGTCCCCCGGCATTCTTTATGTCTCTGCGGCAAAGGGAAGCCTCAAAGCCTCTGCCAATCTGACCGTTTATGCAGCCGATAGCGGATACACGCCTCCTGTTGTCATTACAGACGACACACCGGTAATCGTAACCGATACCCATAAAACCGTCGCCGTAACCCAGGGCACCTACGATCATACATCATCACCTGTGTCCATTTCGGTGCCCTCCACCGTTTCAGGCGCAGCTCTGAGCGTTGCCCAACTGCTGTATGAACCCTCCGATTCCACTGTTACAACAGCCCCGCTGCCTGGCGCAAAGGTAACCGCTGCAGCAACCATCGGCTCCGCTGCAGTCACCCTGGAAGCAGAATTGCCGAGAGGCTTGATCATCACAGCGCCTGCTGCATGGAATGGAATGATCAGCCTGCCCGCTGTGTTGGCCAATAACACGGTCACTCCAGTGCCGGATCCGGGCTATACTGCAACTGCACATGCCGTAATCGAGACAGGCTCCCCTGATGTGCCGTTAACCTTCAACAAGGCTGTAAGACTGGTCATTCCGGGAATGGGCGGCAAAAAAGCGGGTTACCAAAGCGGCACCGTCTTCACCAAAGTCACTCAAGTCCTTAGCGCCGATACTCAGACTGCGGCTGACGCCGAAATCGCTGCCGGCGGGGATGCCTATATCACCGTCGGAGCCGACCTTGTCATTTGGACGAAGCATTTCACCAAATTTGCCGCTTATGCTCAAACGGCCATTAGCAGCGACAGCGACAGTGACAGCGATGGCAGCGGCAGCAGCGGTGGTGGCATAACACCTTCACCGTCAACCCCTGCCCCCACACCAACTCCCTCCACTACACCTGGAGCGGCCACACCTGCACCTTCCGTTGCTTTGACTGATATTGCAGGCCATTGGGCACATGCGGAAATTGACAAGCTGATTCATTCCGGTGCAGTTGCCGGTTACCCAGACCGTACCTTCAAGCCCGATCAATCCATCACCCGGGCGGAATTTGTGAAAATACTTGTAGCAGCCTTCAAGTTGGAAGCCAAAGCAGGTCAATTGTTCTCCGACACAGCAAACCACTGGGCGAAGGATTACATTGCCACTGCCAATGCCCATGGGATTGTAGACGGCTACAGCGATTCCCTCTTCGGGCCGGATGATCTGATTACCAGAGAACAGATGGCCGTAATGGCAGTCAAAGCAGCCAAGCTGCCTCTTGTTTCAGGAGAAGCCTCCTTCTCGGATCAGGCAGAAATATCCTCCTGGGCAGCCCTTGAGGTATTCACCGCCCGGAAGGATGGAATTATCAACGGATACCCTGACGGCAGCTTCAAGCCTAAGGGAAATGCAACCCGAGCTGAGGCAATTTCTCTCATCGTAAAAGCCTTAAAATAACCGGTTGGAAAGACAAAGGGGCTGTCCAAAAAGTCCGTCAAGGCCGCTTTTACCTTTGGACAGCCTCATCTCATTTTGGCAGCATCATCTCCTCTTGGAACAGAAAGGTGAAAAGAATGAAGCCTATCCCGTACCGGTTGAAGCCTATGCTTTTGTTCATTGGAATTGTGTCAATTGGTGCTATTGTTTACTACCTTGCGTTTGCAGCATCCGGAGCAAACCAAAACGCTGCGCTGCCCAACACCGTGATGGCAGAGGCTGTGGAAAAGGTAAACCTGGGACAACAGCTGGAAATGGAGTTCGTGCGGATCCATCCGGGTACATTCTCCATGGGCTCCTCCCAGGAATTCGGTGATGAAGATGAAGGACCTATGCATGAGGTCAAGATCACCAAAGCCTTCTCCATGGGGAAATATGAGGTAACACAGGAGCAATGGGAAACGGTCATGGGCAGCAATCCCAGTGCATTTAAAGGCGCAAAATTGCCGGTGGAATCAGTCAGCTGGGAGGATTGCCAGAGATTTGTGGCAGAGCTCCAGAAACTGACCGGCAGAAGCTTTGCGCTGCCCACTGAAGGCCAATGGGAATATGCCTCCAGGGCAGGCACAACCACACCATGGAGCTTCGGAAACCAGGAAGAGCTTATTGAGGACTTTGCCTGGATCACCACAAATTCAGGCGACCGCACCCACCCCGTAGGGGAGAAAAAGCCTAATCCCTGGGGACTTCACGATATACACGGAAATGTCCAGGAGTGGGTCAGCGATTGGTACAGCAATCCTTATGAAAAGGAAATGGCTTCAGACCCGCAAGGCCCCTCATCCGGCGATGCCCGGGTGATTCGTGGAGGCGCATGGGGGGACTATCCTGCCAATACGCGCTCCTCTTACCGGAACTGCATGGGACCGCAAGTAAAGCATGAGGGTGTAGGATTAAGGCTTATATTATTGGATAAGTAGAACAGGAAAATATATCATCTTTATATAGAAAACCTCTCCTTATCCGATGGAACGCAAGCTGCCATTGGAAGGAGAGGTTTGTTTATGTTGATTGGTGGTGATTAATGAACGGTTACCCGTTCTTCGCCGGGAGCTCAATCCGGAACACCCGGACATTGTCGTCGTAATAGGCAACCACACCCTGGATATAGGAAATGACTGCGTTGATCTCCACGATGAAGGCATCCCGGTGGATGTAAGGCTCTCCGTTCAACAGATTCTCCTCCCCGTTGACAAGAAGGTGGGTGCGTCCCTTTTCTGCGGTGACGGTGTTGCCCCCGGAGGTTAAGGTGAGGATTTGTTTGTCCCCGTCGTAGGAGTAATCGAACAGCTCCGGCCGCATGTTTTTGATGCGCTCCAGAATGAACAGAACCGGACTGTAGATGCTGCCATGGTTATAGACGCTCAGGATACCCCGGGTATCCGGCTCCTGGCCGTCCACCAGCACCTTGCAGTAGATCTTGTCCTCGGGCACATACTTGGCCGCGTCCGCTTCGGGAATGGCTTCGAAGGGATAGGCGGAAGCTGGTGCGGTGTCCCCGTAGACCGGCGCAAGACATTGGATCTGTTCCAGGGCTAATGGAGCCGTATCGGCAGAATGGCTTTGCAGCGATACTGCGGCCTGCGGCACACCCCTCATCTGCGCCGTCAGCCTGATCTCTCCGGCGCTCCGGGTAGACCGGATGAACACCCGGTTGTTACCGCATTCCGCGTACACATGGTTCTGGTGGATGACGCTGTCCTCTTTGCCGAAGCCGTTGAAGCGTCCGCTGTTGTATCCGCCCAGGAATACCCCTTCCCCTTCCAGAGTGAAGTCGATGCGGTCAAAAGCAAGCGGGCATAAACGGCCCTGCTCATCGAGAACCTCTACATCCACGTAAGCAACGTCGGTTCCATCTGCCAGAAGGCCCCGGTCTCCGGTATGGGGAGTCATCCGCAGTCTGGCAGGGGCCGATGCGGTTTCAATTCTGTCCTCCGCCGCCAGCTTGCCTTCATAATCGTACGCTTTGGCAGTGATGGAGCCGGATTGGGTAATATCGATCTGCTCAAAAGGAAATACGAAGGTATCCACCGGCTTATCGCAAACCCCTGCCGGTTTCCCATTGATGAACAGCTCCACCCTGGCAATGGAGTAGCTGCCCAGGACATACACCGTTTTATCCTTGGGATTGCGGTAAGCGTACTCTCCGGTTTTGCGCCAATGGGTCCCGTCAAATTCCTTCAACGCGTACCTGTAGTTATTGCCGCCCTCCTCAGGGTAATTCCAGTGGCCGACAATCTTGACCATGGGCACGGGAGACTGGATGGTCCGGAACGCCTCGAAGCTCTGCTTCTTAATGCGCACCGGATCCACCCGGCCGCTCATCCGTGCATTCTCCGACGCCGCCTGTCTGCCGTGCTGTGCGGAATCCGTCCAGCACAGAGCCGCCGCTGCCGCGTAGAAGTTTTTGCCGGAGGCGCCGCCGATCCGGTCATTGAAAAACTCAGCATACCCTCGTGCGGCATACAGGGAAAGCTCTTCGGAGGTCAAATCAAAACAGTCGCCTCCGGGCTGCTTCCGGCCCCCCCGGCCCAGATACAGATTGTCGTAGTCGAAGTCCGGCGGGGAAAAATCATCCCACACCCTGCGCGGTGCTTCCTCCCGCAGGTATTCCGTTTCCGTCACCGGCATTTTGGAGGATTGGAAACGGCCTGCATGACGGTTCAGCATGGTACCCACATATTCCGCTTCCTGAACCACATCCTCGGTGTTCAGGGTGCGGCAGCCCATAAACCGTCCGCCATTGGGATCCAACTGCTCCTTCAACAGGCGCATTTCGCGCATATGCTCCTTGCTGATGGAATTGTTGCCCGCCTCCCAGAACAGGATGGACGGATTATTTTTGAAATAGATGATAATGTCCCGCATCACTTCCATCCGCTGGTCCCACTGCCTGCCGAAATTCTCATGCTCCTTGTCCCCTGCGGGCTGGGTGCAGACGACGCCGTACCGGTCGCAGGAGCGGATATCCGCCGGGCTGGCTGCCACATGCATCCAACGGATGTGGTTGGCGTTGCTCTCGCGAACCAGCTTGGCGTCCATGTCCCGGAGCCAGTCAGTGGGAATGCCCACAGCCGCCCATTCGTTGGAGGAACGCTGGGCATACCCGGTGAGCCAAACCCGGGTGTCATTGATCAAAAGCCCCTGTTCCCCGTCATAGGAAACCTTCCGGAAGCCGGTAACGGTTTTCACTGTATCCAGCAGTTCCCCATCCAGAATCAGCCTGGTGTGGACCGTGTACAGGTAAGGATCATCCGGTGACCAGAAGCGGAGTCCCGAGACGGTGGCGGAATGTTTGATGATAGTAACCTCAACGGACTCGGTAACGGTTGGCGCTACTTCGTCCTCAGCCAAGGGGATGAATTTCTCCCCGTCTTTCCGGTACGCATCCTGCGGCGTGATGGTGATAGGCGGTGTTGCCGGGAGCTCGGCGGCCGGAATCAGGTTCAGCCCTGATAAGGTCCGGCTGATCTCGTTGCCCTGATGGTCAGAGATGATGCTCTCCAGTTGGACGGTTTGGCCTGCCCCCGTTTCGTTCCGGATCTCTGCCTGTACATGGATGGCGGCTTGTCGCTGGGGGATATCGTAGTCGCTTCCGAAGATATACACCCCTTTGGTCTGCAGATTGCTGTAAATCGGCAGGGTGATGTACAGCTTCGGCTTCACATGGAGCCGGATATTTTTGGTGAGGCCGCCCACGGAAGGGTTAAAGTCATTGCAATTCCAGAAGTACCGGACACTCCGGGCCGACTCGGGGATGCTGTCCTGCTCCGTCAAGGAATCGATGAAGGCGCCGGGTAGGGCATCCGGGTGATTGGGCGTCTCCGCCACGAAAAAATCCAGATCCCGGGTGGAGGTGTTGTCCGTGGCGATGGCAATCAGATTGTCCCCGTCATCATCCACATAGGGGGTCAAATCAAAGGCGAAGGGCGCAACCCCCGCTTCGTAATATCCGGCCAAGGTGCCGTTGATGTACAGGTAACAGGTTTGGCGGATGCCCTCAAACTCGATCAGCACCTTTTTCCCGTTGTGGGAGTCAGGCAGACGGAACCATTTGCGGTAGAAGGAGAAGGTTCTTTTTTGACCGCTTCCCGCGTCCTTGATCCGGTCTACAAACAAGTCCTTGTCGTTATAGGTATGGGGAAGGCCTACAGTCTCCCAAGCCAACTCCTCATATTCCTTCTCGTAAAAAAACCGGCCCGACTGATCCTTCCACGCCTCCAGCGCAGCTACCAGCGGGAACGCATCCGCCACCTTGAAGGTCCAGCCGTAATTAAAGTTATATACCTGGGACTTTGCCTCTTGTTTGTCCTGCGTATTCATACCTGTACCCCTCCAACCTTTTCATTTTGCGCTGTACGCTTAAACGACAAATCCGGAACCGGCACCTTGTCCCATCTCATATCGGTGCCGAAGTAGAAGCTGGTATAACAAGGCTGGTTGTACACCACATTCTGCCACGCCACCCCTGTCCGGTATTGTGCATCATGCATCAGGGTGTACAGCTTCCGGTCCGTCACCTCGGTGCTCATGTAGATGCGGATGGCGGTGCTGTCCGCCGTGCGCACCACCAGCTCCTCCCGCCAGTCGCCGAACAGGTCGGCTACCAGACACGGGTTGCCCTTGGTGCCGTTGTTGGA
>NZ_JBJURJ010000026.1:0-87177 GCF_046098205.1 Paenibacillus mesotrionivorans
GACGAGGTAGATAGGTTCGGGGTGGAAGTGTGGCAACACATGGAGCTGACGAATACTAATCGGTCGAGGGCTTAACCTACGAGGTTGGCGGTAGCCACACTCACTTGGTAAGCAGTGGTATAGATGAAGAGGTTTCGGTGACCTCGTTTCGCATCCGGTTTTCAGGGCGCAAGCCTTGACTTGCAAAGCGTTTGGTGATGATGGCGGAGGGGAACCACGCGTTCCCATCTCGAACACGACCGTTAAGCCCTCCAGCGCCGATGGTACTTGGACCGCAGGGTCCTGGGAGAGTAGGACGTTGCCAAGCACAGACAGACCGTTTAGCTCACGCTAGAGGGTCTTTTTGTTGTAGTCTCGCGGGCTAACGGACTGGAGAGGCGCTATTTACTCAAAAACAGGGGTCTGGCTACTCTAACGGACTCCAGTGACGCTATTTGAATGAATGGAGGCGGTGGAGGCATCTTTTTAGCGGAATAAGAGCACCTGGGTCCGTTAGAGTTCAGGATGGCGCACAATGAGACGAATATGGTTTGTGGTGTCCGTAAGCCCAGCGTATCAGACGGAGATTGGTATAAAGCGAATGCGTGTGTCCCCAGACGCCACAAAAAGACCGCGTCCTAAGTTCGGTACGCGGTCTTTCTATTATTTGCTGAGTACCAGCCGCAGCTGGACGGTAACATCATTTTGTGCGCTGAGGACGACGGTGTGGGGATTCTTCATACCATAGTCTTCAAAGGTGACGACGGTTTGACCCTCCAGCTTCAGCTGGGTTCCATCCAGCTGCGCTTTGGTGTCGAAGGTGACGTCCTTGGCGATGCCGCGGACGGTGAGGGTGCCGGTCATCTTGAAGGATTCGGTAGCGCCGGCTTTCCATTCCTTCGGCAGATTTTCGAAGGATTTGACGGTAAAGGTCGCCTTCGGATGCTGCTCTACCTGAAGGTAGTCAGCTCCCTTAATGTGGTTGTCCCGCTGTCCGTTGCCGGAGCTGAGGCCGCTAAGTTCCACGGCGCCTTCTGCCTTATTCTGAGTGGGATCGGCAGTGTTCAGGGTCCAGGAGCCGGTTACCGGCTTAACGGAGAAGTTGACGGTTTCCTTGGAGGTGGTGACAGAGAAGTAGACCTCCGAAGCCGATTGAATGTTCCAAGTGCCGTTAACATCAGCAGCTGCAGCGGGAGTAGCGGCCGTGGCGGCACCTTGTGTACCGCCAGAGGTGGTAGGTGCGCTGATGACATCCTTAACCTCCACATGGTTGCCTGCATAATAATCGTACGCGTAATATCCGATACCGCCGCCTGCCACAATGACGATCACTGTAATAATCGTTGCCAGTTTCCATTTATTCATTGGTTCATTTCCTCCTTAATAGTGGTTGCTTCAAATGATCTATCCCATTATCACTACAACGTGTAGTGTTTACTTTCAAAAAAGATGCCCCATTCCGAGGCATGGAATAGCGTGTTACATCAAAGCCGGAAGTAAAAGCGAGGCCAATACGACAGCCACTTGAAGTGAAACGACGGTAGAAAGCAAGGGAAGACGCATAGGCGGTTTTCCCGCGGGATCGATAAGCTGGCGGATTCTGATGTTAATGGGAGAATCCGCAAAGGATGCATGGGCAAAGTTCATCTGTACCACCGGCTTGTGCCTCGCTAACTTCAGCAGGGCGCTTCCCAAGCCTACAGGAGTACCTGTACGTGATACGGCATATTGGTCTGCCTGAACCTCCGCAGATATCTTAAGCACATGATAACACCAGCGCAGAATCGGCAAATACCACATCATTTTGGACAGCAAATAGGCAGGCATTGCTCGCAGGGCATCGTGATGCCGCATATGATATTCTTCATGACGGATAACGGCTTCCAGCTCCTGCTCATCCAGCATGCGGATTAAACCTGTGGACAGCACGATGACCGGACGGATGAAGCCCATGGTCAATGCCACTGCGTTCTCCTGTTCAATAATGATTAACCTTCTGCGTGGGAGACGGTAAGCGAGAGTGATGGCCTGCTCCTGGTCCCTGCGACGCAGAGGGGCAAAATTTCGTTTGACGCGGAGATATGAGACCAGCTGGATACCCAGCATAGTCACACCGGCCAAAACGGTGGTCCAGACTAACGCATCCAATAGGATCGCCATAAATGGCATCCCCCACTGGATAAACCAGCTGTTGCACATATCGAACCAGCTGCGCAGCGCATCCCAGCGGAACAGGATAAAGCCTGCATACATGACCATTTGAACAAACAGAAGCCCCGCTGCCAACAAGGACAGGATCAAGACCGATTTGGATAGAGAATTTCCCATAGGCTATCTTCCCTTTTTCAGACTTTCGATTTTTTGCTCGAGGAGGCTGAGCAAATCGGGGTCCGCTTCATCAAGGGCATCAATCATATGATTGACAACCAACGGCCCGAAATCTTCCATCAGCTCGTGGGTAATCTCCTTGGACTGGATGTCCATAAAGTCTTCCTTGCTGTGCACCGGACGGAACAAGGAGGTACGCCCATCCATCCGCTTCGTCAGCACACCCTTTTCCAAAAGCCGGTTCATGACGGTCATGATCGTGTTGAAGTTGAGGTTACGTTCCTGATCCAGCATTTTCTGGACATCCCGGATGGAGCATTCCGTATGGGACCACAGGATCTCCATAATCTTAGCTTCCAGGGGGCCAAAAAAGCGGTTCAGACCTTTTTCGCTGTACTTGAAGTTCTGTATCTTCACTGTGACACACCTCACACTACAAATTATAGTGTTATGGAAGATATGCTGTCAAGCGAAGGAGGGGGATGTTTCATTTGGCAAAAGTTGCGGGGGGGTATAGAGGGCTTTAGCCGTGGACCCTTAATTTTTGTAGAAAGAAATGTCCCGTTCCGTTACCTTCAGCATGCCGCCGGCATGGAGGCGGAGACATTTTCCCACATAGACCAGCTGGGGGAGGAGTAGAAAATAATGGGCCGCCGCCGCATTGGCCAGCCAAGGCAGGGGCAGCCATACATATAGAAGTGCCACCAGCACAAAGCCGATGAGCAGACGGTGATGATTGGCCCGGTCCCATTGTTTGATCGGCACCAGCCCGGCAGGCAAATAACCGGCCAGGGGATAGGCAAAGGCCCATTTCCATATACGGGGCACGGAGCCGCGGGAGAGACGGGTGAGAGGCAATACGATAATCGCATGAACAGCGGTGACGATGGCTACGGATGCAGCAAGCTGAAGCAGGCCTTCCCATCCGGAGTATACGGCATCCGCAAAGGCCCATAGGAGCAGGCAGGCGGAATACACCCAGAAAAACGGATGCTTGCGGGTAAACCGGTAAAGCAGGGTATAATGATATATAGTAGAATCCTCAGATAGGGTATGTTTGGACATGATGCGCCTCCTCTTCTTTCTTAATATCGGCATCGGAGGGCTGGTTTTGCAGCTATTTTCCAGGAACCAACAGGCCCCTGCCCACATACACATATAAAAACGGAGGAAAGCTTTGAAACAACGAATGAGCGGATAGTTTCATGGACATACTGATAGATAAAAAGATTAGAGGTGATAAGGTTGGAGGAATTCGAAGGACTGGACCTGAAACGGAGCACGGAGCCGGCGGCGGAGCATGAGCATAGTCAAAGCGGGGCTGTCGGGGAGATCTGCATTATCTGCGGGAGCACCGGCAAGGAAGGCATACGGGTGATTTCGGAATTTATCTGTGAGGAATGTGAAATGGAAATTGTCCGGACGGATGTGCAGGATGCCAAGTACCCTTATTTTATCCACCAGCTGAAGCGGATCTGGTACCCCAAAAATGCGTAAAAAGCGGACGGCAGATGCTTTCTTTTATCCGGCTTTTTTCATATAGTTAAAGAAGGATGAGTATTCTTGTCCTTCTTTTTTTGTTTCCGGTTGGGAGGAGCTTACGGATGGATCAGACCCAAGCCCCGCTGCTTCAAGCGCTGGTGGAACGGAGCAAACGGAAGGAAAGCAGCTTCCATGTGCCCGGCCACAAGTTTGGTGCAAGTCTACAGGGGGAAGAGAAGGATTTTTTTGGCTCTGTTATGGAGCTTGATTATACCGAAATAGAAGGATTGGATGATTTGCATCATCCGGAGGGTCCGATTCTTGCGGCACAGCAGCTGGCAGCGGAATGCTTCGGCGCGGAGGAGACATTCTTCCTGGTAGGAGGCAGCACAGCGGGGAATCTGGCCTTGATCGGCGCCGTCTGCCAGCAGGATGACCTCATTCTGGTACAGCGCAACGCCCATAAATCGGTGATCCATGCCTTGATGCTGGCCCGGGCCCGGGCAGTGATGCTGGAGCCGGAGGTGGACAGGCAGACGGGGATAGCCGGAGGAGTGGCGCGGACTACCCTTCATACCGCATTGGAGCGGTATCCGCAGGCGAAGGCGGTGTTTCTGACCAATCCCAATTATTACGGGATGGGCTGGGACTTGGAGCCGTATGCCCGGCTGGTACACGGCGCAGGGATGGCGCTTTTGGTGGATGAGGCACATGGCGCCCACTTCGGGCTTCACCCGGGGGTGCCTGTGTCGGCGTTGTCCCGTGGAGCGGACGGGGTAGTGCAGTCCACCCACAAGATGCTGACGGCCATGACCATGGGGGCGATGCTCCATGTGCAGGGTAACCGCATACCCCGGGATGTCCTGCGGGAGAGGCTGACTATGCTGCAAAGCTCCAGTCCGTCCTATCCCATCATGGCTTCGCTGGATATGGCCCGACGTTATGCAGCCATTCGTGGGGAAGCGGAGATTGGCGCCGGGCTGGAGGAGCTCCGGCGATTCCGGGAGGCGCTGGCCGGTATGAACGGCACTGGAATCCGCGTGCTTATGCCGGAGCCGGAGGCTAATGCCTATGATGTATGGGACCCGTATAAGCTGGTGATGGAGGATGCGGCAGGCGGTCGCACCGGATTTCAGCTCCTGCAGGAGCTGGCCGGGGGCGGTATCATCGGTGAGATGGCCGATGACCGTTATGCGGTGCTGGCGGCCAGTCCGGCCACGGGCCGAGAGGATCTGGAGCGGCTGGCGGAGGTTATCGCCTCCTTACCCGGCTCTTCCGGATATAGCGGCGGTGAGGCAGCTGACGTCGTATCTGCGAATTTGGCTGTGACGGCGGCAGCTGCGGATCCGGTCAGCGAGCCGGTGCCGATGGGGCTTACCGGCGTCAACAGAGGAACGCCCATGCCCCTCGGTAAGGCGGTGGGTATGCGTGCCGCCCAGGCGGTCGTGCCGTATCCGCCGGGAATTCCCCTATTGATTCCGGGTGAGACCATTTCGGCAGGGGCTGCGGAGCGGATTTTGCGTCTGTATCGGGCAGGAGCCAAATTTCAGGGTGCGCCTCCGGGACCCGGATGTAGTATACTGGTAACGGGACAGGATTCCTGACGGTTTATTGTTGCGGCGCTTGCGCTTTGATATACGGATGGCTGAAATAAACAACGAATGGGGTATAGCAGTGGCAGAAGGTTGGTTTATTACGGTGGAAGGCGGAGAAGGAGCGGGCAAAACCTCCCTGATTCCGGAGATTGAGTCTTTTTTGCAGGAGAAGGGAATGGAGGTCCTGATTACCCGCGAGCCGGGAGGCATCCGGATTGCCGAGGAAATCCGCTCCATTATTCTGAACAAGGAGCATATCTCCATGGACGGCAGAACGGAGGCGCTTCTGTATGCTGCAGCCCGCAGGCAGCATCTAGTGGAGAAGGTGCTGCCCGCCATTGCCCGGGGAATAACGGTGCTGAGCGACAGGTACGTGGACAGCAGCTTGGTCTACCAGGGGCACGCCCGGGGATTGGGCATCGACGAAATTTATTCGGTTAATGAATTTGCCACAGCTGGGGTGATGCCGGATCTTACCCTGTGGCTGGATATTGACCCGGAGCTGGGCCTCTCCCGGATCCATAAGGATGAAGGGCGGGAGATCAACCGCCTGGATCTGGAGGGCCGGTCCTTTCACCATAAGGTCAGAGAAGGCTATGCTCTTCTCCATGCCCGGTATCCCGACCGGATTGTCCGCATTGATGCGGGACAGCCTCTGGATCAAGTGGCGCAATCCGTACGGCAGGCGCTGAATCTTTCCTTCCAAGCAGGAAAACGTTGCTTTCATGTCAAATAAAGTATGGACATGGAGTTTTTTATTGAAAATGCGGGTAATGCATGTTCATGGAGACTCCTTTCCTTTAGGCGGCTGTCACCCATGCTGTCCCCGGCACATATCGTGAGGTAATAAGCACCCGGCCGGTATACCTGCGGCTTGTGGAGCTATCCTATCATTTAGAAGGAGGAGTTGCTATGAAGCTTGTCATCGCTGTGGTTCAGGATAAAGACAGCAACCGTCTGTCCAACGCTCTCATCAAGGACGGCTTCCGCGCCACCAAGCTGGCGTCCACCGGCGGTTTTCTGAAGGCCGGCAATACCACATTCATTATCGGTATTGAGGATGAGCGGGTGCCCGAGGTGCTGAATGTAATCCGCAACAACTGCAAGACCCGGGAACAGCTGGTTACTCCCGTTTCCCCTATGGGCGGAACTTCCGATTCCTATATTCCATTCCCTGTTGAGGTTCAGGTGGGCGGCGCCGCGGTGTTCGTCATGCCGGTTGAACGCTTCGAGCACTATTAATTCATTCGCACAAGGAAGGCTGGACATATCCTCATGAAAATCAATCCTGGCTGGCGTCCGTCCGGCAATGAGCTTCGCCGGACGGACAATTCCAATTTCCATCCTGTGGAGCAAAAAAGCTTCTCTGACAGTCTGCGCCAGCAAGATGAACAAGCCGGCCAGGAGCAATTGAACCGGATGATCGACCAGATCCAGCGGCAGGGCGACCGCCTGTCCCGTTCCATGACCGTCCGTGAGCTGCGGCAGTACAAGCTGTTGATCAAGCAGTTTCTGGAGGAGACTGCCCGCCGCGGTGTCGGGCTGAAGGATACCCGGGGCTGGGACCGCAGGGGCCGCACCAAACGCTACAAGCTTCTGGAGGAAATCGACGGCCATCTGCTTGCCATGGCGGACGAGCTGCTGGACACGGAGCAGGGCAAAATCGATATCCTGCAGCGGGTCGGTGAAATTAAAGGCTTACTCATAAACTTGACCTTTTAAATAGAAGGGATCCCTGGGAAGGAGGGAGGCACCATTGTCGTTTGATTCTATACCGGGACAGTTCCGGGCCAAGCGGATGCTCGTCAACAGCCTCCGTACCGGGAAGCTGTCCCATGCTTACATTTTCTCCGGGCCTTCGGGCTCCGGCAAGAAGGAAATGGCCGTGACTCTGGCTCAAGCGGTGTTCTGCACCGCCAGAGAGGATGACGCCTGCGGGGATTGTGTGGAGTGCCGCAAGGTGGCCCACGGCAACCATCCCAATCTGATTCTGATAGAGCCCGAAGGGGCCAGCGTGAAGATCGACCAGATCCGGGAGCTGCAGCGGGAGCTGGGCTACCGTCTGTCCGGCGGCGCGAAGAAGATCTATGTGATTGAACAAGCGGACCGGATGACAGTCCAAGCGGCCAACAGCCTTCTCAAGTTTCTGGAAGAGCCGGGGACCGATATCATGGCCATTCTGATTACGGAAAACGGACATGCTCTCCTGCCTACCATCCAGTCCAGGGCCCAATGGATACCCTTTGTTCCGTTGGCTGCCCCCGAAATTGTGGAGGTGCTTCACCGGCGGGAAGGGCTTCCGCTGGAGCTGGTGCTGCCTGCCGCCCATGTGGCGGGAGGAGTAGAGGCCGCGCGGGAATTTATCCAATCAAAGGAGTTTGCAGAAGCGCGAAATGTAATGATACAATTGGCTAAGGAGGCGCTTTTCCGCTTCCCTCATGTGCTCATTACAGCGCAGCAGGCCGTGTTTAAGTCCGATATGGCGGATCGACTTCCTCTTATTCTGGACCTGTGGCTGCTTCTGCTGAAAGATATGCTTCACCTTCAGAACGGCCGCCGGGAAGATGTGGTGTTTGCCGATCAAACCGATTGGACCTATAAGGAAGCCATGCGTTTGCCCTTGCGGTATTGGGTGCATGCCATGGAGCTCCTGATCGAGCTTCAGAAGAAGCTGCGCACCACGGCGAATGCCCAGCTGGCCTTGGAGCAGGCCATTATCGGAATGCAGGACCGGCCTGCAAGCTAATGCCTTGAATAAAGGTTAACATAGATTGGAGGGAGAAAACTTTGTATTGCGTTGTGGGCGTCCGCTTCAAGAAGGCGGGGAAGGTGTTTTACTTTGACCCCATTGACTTGCCTGTTCAAAAAGACAGCAGTGTGATTGTGGATACGGCACGGGGATTGGAATACGGCAAGGTCGTCATCGGAAAGCGTGATGTGCCCGAAAGCGATGTGGTGCTTCCCTTGAAGAGGGTCATCCGGATCGCGGACGACAATGATGCCCGGGTGGTGGATAATAATAAGGCCGCCGCCAAGGAAGCCTTCGGCATCTGCCAGGAGAAGATCAAGGACCACGGGCTGAAGATGAAGCTGGTGGACGTTGAATATACCTTTGACCGGAATAAGGTCATCTTTTATTTTACAGCAGAGGGCCGGGTGGATTTCCGGGAGCTGGTGAAGGATCTGGCCAGTATCTTCCGCACCCGCATTGAGCTCCGGCAGATCGGAGTCCGGGATGAAGCCAAGCTGTTGGGTGGAATCGGGCCGTGCGGCCGCATTCTGTGCTGCTCCTCCTTCCTGGGGGATTTCGATCCCGTCTCCATTAAGATGGCCAAGGATCAGAACCTCAGCCTGAATCCCACCAAAATTTCCGGATTATGCGGCAGGCTGATGTGCTGTCTGAAATACGAGCATGACAATTATGAAAGCGGCAAAACCGAGCTGCCTAAGGTTGGGCGTATCGTAATTACCACCATGGGGCAGGCCAAGGTGGTGAGCCTGAATGTGGAGAGCCGGATGGTAAAGGTTCAGCTGTTTGAGCAGAATAACCGGGTAGTGGAGCTCCCGGGGGATGATGTAGCGGAGCAGGAGTAATTTGAAGGCTCACCTGAGGTGACAACCGTTGGAGAAAAAGGAAATTTTCACACAGATTGAAGCCATGGAAGAACAAATGGGCACCATGTATGCGGATTTGAGCAGGCTGAAGACCATTGTGGTGGAGCTTCTGGAGGAAAACCAGCGGCTTCAGATGGAGAATGAGCGGCTCTTGCGTCTGATACGTGAGGATCAATACCCGGAACCGACTATGGAGCCTGACGCCGAGCCCGCCAAGCCGGAGGGTCTGTCCCTGACCCGGGAAGGTTATGAGAATCTGGCCCGGCTTTATCATGAAGGCTTTCACATATGCAATGTTTATTATGGACATTTGCGTACCGAAGGCGACTGCCTGTTTTGTATGTCATTCCTGAATAAATAATATTGATGGCGCATGAGATGAACGAGGCCAGCCGCGACATGAGCGGCTGGCCTTATGAGCACTTGGGCGGCACAGAGGAGTCCAGAGAACAGATATGCTTTTGCCTCACGAACGAGCGGATGATTTACTCCGTAATAACTTGAAGATCATCCAAGCGGATGATGTATTTTCCTTTTCCATGGATGCGGTGCTCTTGGCACGCTTCTGCTCGGTGCCTCCCCGGGGCCGGGTGATGGATCTGTGCACCGGCAACGGCGTTATCCCCATGCTGCTGTCCACCCGCACCCAAGCGGAGATTTGGGGGCTGGAGATTCAGGAGCGGCTGGCCGACATGGCAGCCCGGAGTGTCCGTCTGAATGGTTTGGAGGAGCGGGTTCATATCGAGCAGGGAGACCTGAAGGAATACCGGAGCCGGGAAGCAGGTTTGTTCGACCTGGTGACGGTGAACCCCCCGTATCTCCCCGTAAGCGCAGGAGAGCAAAACGGGAATGTCCATTTTGCCGCCGCCCGCCATGAAATCTTCTGTACCCTGGAGGATGTGCTGCAGACCTGCAGCCGGCTCACCCGATTCGGCGGTAAGGTGGCCATGGTCCATCGGCCCGGAAGGCTTACCGACATCCTGGAAGGGATGCGGAAGGCAGGTTTGGAACCCAAACGTCTCCGTTTTGTCCACCCCAAAGCGGAGGAAGAGGCCAATATGGTACTGGTGGAGGGCATCAGGGGAGGCAAGCCGGATTTGCGGCTGCTTCCGCCCCTGGTGGTCTACGGCCCGGACGGGCAATATAGCGCGGAGCTGATGGAGGTTTATTATGGTTCAGCCGATAGCCTCCGGGTAGAGAATAAGGAGAGGGTGTCGGAATGAATATACAGCGGAGCTATTCGGCAGACCGCGGTGTCGGCGGAGCACTTTATCTGGTGGCCACACCCATCGGCAATCTGGAGGACATGACATTCCGGGCGGTGCGCATCCTGAAGGAGGCCGATATTATAGCGGCGGAGGATACCCGGCAGACCCGGAAGCTGTTGACCCACTTCGAGATTGCGGGCAGGCTGGTCAGCTACCATGAGCATAATAAAATTCACAGCGGCCCTGAGCTGGTCCGTCTTCTCCAGGAAGGGCAGAGCATTGCCCTGGTCAGCGACGCCGGTTTGCCAGCCATATCTGATCCCGGAGCGGACTTGGTCCGTTTGGCCATTGAGGCGGATATTCCTGTAATACCTGTGCCGGGTGCTAATGCGGCGCTCTCTGCGCTGATTGCGTCAGGCCTGGACACCACCGGCTTCCGTTTTGCGGGCTTCCTGCCCCGGGACAAAAAAGGTCTGAGGGAAAAACTCTCCTCCCTTCAAGGGGTGAAGGAGACTCTGTTATTCTATGAATCTCCGCACCGGGTAGGCAAAACGCTGGAGGCAATGCTGCAAACCTGGGGCAACCGACAGGTGGTGCTGGCTCGGGAGCTGACTAAACGCTACGAGGAGTTTGCCCGGGGAACCCTGGAGGAAGCACTTAGCATGCTGGAGGCGGCTCCGCCCTTGGGTGAGTATTGCCTGGTGGTAGAGGGAGCTTCTGCAGATGGGCCTGGGGAACATGACATGGCCGCTGAAGCAAGCTGGTGGAAGACTCTGTCGGCAGCAGAGCATGTGGAGCGGTATGAAGCCGACGGGCTCAGCCGCAAGGAGGCCATGAAGAAGGCAGCCGGGGACCGGGGCGTGTCCCGCCGGGATATCTATCAGGAGCTGCTGGAGGAATAAGGGGGCATTCGCCCCCGTTTTGGCTTATCTATTAGTAGGTTTGGGCAACAGGCCGGAGGACAAAAAATATCCCTCAACAACCACGCCGGCTTTGCGTAGGTTGTTCAGGGACTAGAGGAGATATAAAAAGGTTAGAATTAACATTGGTTATGGATTTATTATACACTATAATTCCTATTTTGTCACAGGGTTAGGCATCTCAGTTAGGCAAACATTACAAACAATTTT
The DNA here is from genome assembly GCF_046098205.1 of Paenibacillus mesotrionivorans. Taxonomy (NCBI): domain Bacteria; kingdom Bacillati; phylum Bacillota; class Bacilli; order Caryophanales; family Paenibacillaceae; genus Paenibacillus; species Paenibacillus mesotrionivorans. Next base: position 11,338 of record NZ_JBJURJ010000026.1, read on the forward strand.
TCCTTTAAAGTAGGCAACGTTCTCAGCATTGCCACAAAAGATGCAAGCAGGCTCGTATTTCTTGAGCATGATGCGCTCGCCATCTACATAAATTTCAAGAGCGTCCTTCTCGCCAATTCCCAAGGTGCGGCGAAGTTCGATCGGGATTACAACCCGGCCCAGCTCGTCCACTTTTCTTACAATACCAGTAGATTTCATCATTGTATATGTTGCTCCTCTCAAATTTGGTGGCAGATTTTACAATCGTCATCTTTCGACATCGCACTTTATTATGATACCAACCATTCCCAAAATAGTCAACTGTTTTTTTGTAAAAAAAGGTACTAAATTTTGGCTTATAAAATCCCATAACCCTGATAACAGTGGACTTTTTTCGAGTAATATTTTTGCCGGAAAAATCGAATAGTAATATTACTAGTTTTTAAGGAATATCCGTTCGGGACTAAAGGAGGTTGTTTGCGACATTTTTCGACAAGTGAAAAAGAGGACTTTTACCTCAATCCAATGAAGGGGGGCGCGGACATGTCAGGCAAACTGTCGGAAGAAAAGGTATTTAAGGATCCGGTACATAATTACATCTACGTCCAGGATGAAACCATATGGGAGCTGATTAATTCAGCAGAGTTTCAACGGCTTCGGAGGATCAGGCAGCTGGGCACGTCCTATCTGACCTTCCACGGGGCGGAGCACAGCCGGTTCTCCCATTCTCTCGGTGTGTATGAAATAACCCGGCGGATTATATCGCAATTCGAAAAAAGCGGATTTTCCGATTGGCCGCGGGAGGAACGGTTATTATGCCTGTGTGCGGCACTGCTCCATGATTTGGGGCACGGCCCCTTTTCCCATTCCATCGAAAGGGCCTTTAATAGCGACCACGAGGAGTGGACTTGCCGGATTGTTCTGGGGGAAACCCAGGTGAACCGGATTCTGCGCAAGGCTGACCCGGAGCTTCCTGAGAAGATTGCCGCCGTTATCCGGAAAACCTACGAGAAAAAAATAGTGGTAAGCCTGATCTCCAGCCAGATGGATGCAGACCGGATGGATTATCTGCTGCGTGACGCGTATTATACCGGTGTGGATTACGGCACCTTCGATCTGGAGCGGATTCTGCGGATGGTCCGCCCCCATAAGGGACATATTGTGGTGAAGGAGAGCGGCATGCACGCGGTGGAGGATTACCTGATGTCCCGCTATCAGATGTATTGGCAGGTCTACTTTCACCCTGTCACCCGGAGCGGGGAAATTCTGCTATCCAAAATATTCGACCGGGCGCGAGTATTATATGGGGGTGCGCATACTTTTTCCTTCCTGAATGATACGCTGCGCCGGCTGTTCGACCATTCCATGACGGTCAACGATTATCTGCACCTGGATGAAGCGCTGATGCAGGTGGCCTTTATGCAGTGGACCAAGGATTCCGATCCGGTGCTGGCTGATTTATGCGGCCGTTTCCTGGATAGGCGGCTCCTGAAATATGTGCCTCTGGAGGAAAGCGAGATCCCGCTTACCCGGGGGGTGCGGGACTGCCTGTTGAAGGTGGGGCTTGATCCGGATTATTATATGTATCTCGATTTTCCGGCGGATCTTCCGTATGATGTATATAAACCCGGCGAGGTGGAGGAGAAGCTTCCGATTCTGCTGCTGGATGCCCGAGACCAGCTATTCGAAATCTCCAGCCGCTCGGAAATTGTCCGCTCCATCAGCGGCATCCGCCAAGGGCAGCATCACATTTATTTCCCGGAGGAGCTGCTGGCGGCGGAATCCATGCCCGACGAGCTGTGGCAGCTGCTGCAGAAGCGATCGTAGCCGCTTCTCCCATTAAAAACGTCAAGAATGCAACCGCAGAAAAGAGGTACAAGCATGTTTACCGACACACACACCCATATGGACAGTCCGTCCTTTCAGGAAGACCGGCATGAGGCGCTGATGCGGGCATATGAAGCCGGCGTCACCCGGATTGTGAATGTGGGCTTTAACCGTGAAACCATTCCCACTACTCTGGAGCTGTCCCGGACGTATGATTTTGTCTATGCGGTGCTGGGCTGGCACCCCCAGGATGCCAAGGATATGACACCGGAGGACCTGGAGGAGCTGGAGGAGCTGCTGAAGCTTCCCAAGGTGGTGGCTCTGGGCGAAATCGGCCTGGATTATTATTGGGACACCTCCCCCAAGGATGTGCAGGCTCGGGTTTTCCGGGAGCAGATCCGGCTGGCTAAGAAGCTGGGCAAGCCCATTGTTATCCATAACCGGGATGCCCATCAGGATATTCTGGAGATTCTGAAGGAGGAAAAAGCGGCAGAGGTAGGCGGCATCATGCATTGTTTCTCCGGCAGCTGGGAAACGGCAAAAATGTGCCTGGACATGAACTTCCATATTTCCTTCGGAGGACCGGTTTCCTTCAAGAATGCCAAGCAGCCCAAAGAGGTGCTGGCCCGGGTTCCCCTGGACCGTTTGCTCCTGGAAACGGATGCCCCGTATCTGACCCCACATCCTTTCCGCGGGAAGCGAAACGAAACCGGATATGTGCGTTATGTGGCAGAGGCAGCTGCCGAAATCCGCGGGATGTCCGTAGAGGAAATCGCCCGGATTACCACCGAAAATGCGGTTAAGCTGCTGGGCCTGAAATGACCGTTTATAAGTTTACATTATAATAGAAGAAACGGGTTAGGAGCAGGTCTTAAATGGGCTTGGAAACCCGCTGAATACAAGGCTTTATGGGGGAAAAATATGCGCGCCGCCGGGGAGCGGGATTTCCCGGTGGTTCCGTTCTGTTTTGAGCGTGAAGAAGGGCGTAAATTGTCTGTAATGTGAAGTTAATCGTAGAAAAAAACATGCCGGAGGACTCAGTCCCCGGCATGTTTGATTTTCCGGGGAAGCGACACCCGTGTGAAGTAGAGGATAACCAGAAAACCCGCCGCTACAGCTGCCAAGGCCTCCAGCCTGCCGCTGCCGTGAAAGCCAATAAGCGCAGCTCCCATTGCTATGTTGGAGAAGAGCAGTGCGGCTTCGCAGATGCGGGACACTGCCTTGACTCTGCGTTCCGCATCCAGCGGATACAGCTCCAGCCAGAAGCTGTACCGGTGGCTCTGGGCCAACGAGGACACTGTGGCGCAATTCATCACCAGCACAACCCCGTAAATGAGCAGAACCGCTGCCGTATGATTCACGGCCAGGAACAACAGGATGGCTATCACGGAGGTGCGTACCAATATGGCATAATATTCTGAACGGATAAAGGTCTTGGCATACAGATACCGGTGTGTGTCCTCCTGCCGGAAGGGAATCCGAGAGGTGATCCCCCCGAGAAAACGTCTTGCCGCCGGTTTGGTTTTTAGCTTCGGCACATCGGCAAACCAGCTGTAGAAGGTGTAGTGACGCTTGAGGCTGATTTCCTCCCGGCGGATCAGATGCTCCCAGGCCACTCTGTGCCGGGGGAACGGCAGCACCACCAAGCTTTGCACTACCGCCGCCAGAAGGAGTAGCAGCCATGCCTTCCCCGGGTTTTCCGTCAACAGGGCGAAGGGCAGGACCACCGCAGCCACCCAGCGGACGAGAGTCTCGGCGCTGCGGTTCAGCCGGTAGACCAGCCGGTCCGCCCGGAAGCGGCCCAACACCGCCAGCAGCTTGGCGGCCGCAAGATACAAGGCGGCATGTGCGAAGGGAAGCGCTGCCTCATCCGCACAAGCCAGATACAACGGCCAGACCAGGAGCAGCAGCAGGAGGGTGACCGCAGCTTGGAACACGAAGCTGTATACAATCGAGCTGGTCCACCAGCTGCGCAGCCTCGCTTCGGCCGGGGCCAGAAATACCATATCCGCCTGCTTCATGAAGGTGCGGATTCCGGTCATCCCCAGGGGCAGGGCCAGCAGGGGGGTGGTAAACCTCCAGTAGGGAAACGCCTCCGGAAGGCTCTGCAGAAACTTGCCGTAATAATAAGCGCCTATTATAAAGAACATTAATAAAAATCCGGCGAAGCCGCTGCGGGCGGCATAGCTGATATAGATGAAGCTCTCCTTCCAGAAAGCTGCCGCTCTTTTGCGCCACAGATCCGCGAAATCCTCCCTCATCCGACGGCGCCTCCCGACGCGGCCAGCACACAGAAGGCATCGTCCAGACTACTGCCCGCAGGCAGGCCCGCCGCTTTCAAAATCTCGGGAAGGGTCCCTTTGGCGGCGATGCACCCTTGATGGAGAACAATGAACTTGTCGCAGTAGCGCTCAATGGTGGACAAGATGTGGGAGCTGATCAGGAAACTGGCTCCCTTTTGCCGCATCTCCACCATCAGCTCCAGCAGGGAGCGGATACCAAGGGGGTCCAGGCCCAGAAACGGCTCATCTATAATATAGAGGGGCGGCTCCGTCAGGAAGGCGTTCATGATCATCACCTTCTGCTTCATCCCTTTGGACAGATGCGCGGAGAAGCTGTCCTTTTTGGCCGTCATATGGAAGGTGTCCAGCAAAGTGGCGGACCGCTGCGCATACAAGGGCCGCTCCAGTCCGTAAGCTCTTGCCGTCAGCTCCAGGTGCTCGCTGATGGTCAGCTCCTCATACAACTCCGGGGACTCGGGCACATAGGCAAAGGACGAGCGATATTCCAAAGGTGCCTCGGCCAGGGTACGCCCGCGGACCCGGATTTCTCCCTTCTGGGGCTGGAGCAGCCCCAGAATATGCTTGATCGTGGTACTTTTGCCGGCGCCGTTAAGTCCGATCATGCCCACCATCTCACCGGGAAATACGTCAAAATCCACATCCTTCAGAACAGGCTTGCGCGGGAAATATCCCCCGTACAGCCCTTTTACCTGCAGCATCGGTTCCAAACCGTTCACCCGCTTCTTACGTTATGTATTCTTCCGCTATTATATAGAAAAAGCTCCGGGCGATGCAATTAAACCGGGGACAAGATAGTGGAAAAGGAAGGGAATGGGAGGTCAAAACGGAAGGATTTGGTGCTGGAAAAAGTGCGTGGGACAGGGTATGAGGGGAGGTAAACAAACTGTAAATATGATGGGAAATTAGCCCTTCGATGTCAAAATTTTTTGATAATTCTTTCAGGAAAGCAATAAAAAATTCATAATTAAGCCGTCATAAGCCATTGAAATTAAGAAATAAAGAGATAATGGATAAAACGAGTGAGATAATGAGATAAAAAAACCATTTTTAATCGCATACATGGCTAATTTTAACCGATTTATGGACTTTTCGCTATTTACAACTTTAGCCTGAGGCATTAATATACAACACATGATAACTTAATAGTGCTTGCCAAATTTCCAATTCGCTGAGTTTCCATTTTGGAAAACGGGGGAACCGAATGTGAACAGCTTCATGGCTTTGTGGACGGCCTTGAAGTGACGGCACGGTTTTGGGGTGAATCCTTTTGACGGCTGCTTTGCAGCCCGGAGAGGTAGGGCGACTCTTTCGTCCGAATCCGTCAGCTAACCTCGTAAGCGTTGAAGAGAGGATACTTGTCGTGCATTTTTATGCTTAGTTTGCCACGAGAAGATACCTCTTCACGGGGCTATTTATGTTGTTCCCCGTGATATTCATAATTCAACCGCTCATCATATTCGCGAAGGAGGTGCTGCGCGAGGAGCCAGATTCCGGCTGCAGCCTGCTTTGAATGCGAGGAGAATTGGTTTTTAAGCATGAAGTTATAATCAAACCAATAGTCACGTCAAAAGAACCCTGTATCATACCAGACGGCGGACTATGAAGGAGGACCGATTGAAGTGGGCGCTATCCCTGTTCAGGAAACCCATGAAAAACGATCATCCAGCATGGCCTTCGCATTGCGATGGGAGCATGAAAACGGGCGCAGAATTATTATAGCAGCAGCTTTCTCGATCGCCTTAGCCTTCATGTTTTTCATGTTGTTGTACGGTACGGCTACCAAGAGCGTATCCGTAGTGGTGGACGGACAAGAAACCGTGGTTGTAACGCGGCAAGATGTTCTTAAACACCTACTGGATGAAAAAGCAATTTCGTACGGTGAGAATGACCGTATTTCCCTGCCTGTGGATACCAAGCTGCGGAATGGGGACGTCATTGTGCTGAATCACACCTCGCCGGTGCAATTGACTGCCGATGGAAAGACCTTAACGTTGTATACAACCGGAAAGACGGTTGCAGGCGCTTTGGAGGATTTAAATATTGGCACGGACCCGCTGGATAAGATTACTCCTGCACTGGAGGAAAACTTAGGCGCCGGGGAAGAAATCAAGATCGTCCGCGTCACCAAGGAAATCGCTGAGCAGTCGCAGCCGATTGCCTTCGAAACGGTGAAGCAGAATGACAGCAACCTGCTGAAGGGCAAGGAAGAGGTTGTTCAGGACGGCGTAGAAGGAACCAAGGTTATCAAAACAGAAAAGGTTTACGAGGATGGCGTTTTGGTAGCGGAGAACAAGGTGGACGAAACGATTGCCGCCGAAAGCGTCAGCAAGGTGGTAGCCGTGGGCACCAAGGCTCCGGTGGTAACCGTGTTAAGCGCAAGCTCTCCCAATATGGATGAAGTCACCAAGAACGGGGTAAACTTTGGCTATAAGAAGATCTTGAACAATGTGACCTTGACGGCATATTCTGCCGGCGTGGCCTCCACAGGCAAGGATGAGGACCACCCGCAATACGGTGTGACCTCCAGCGGCACGACTGTAACCGAGGGCCGTACCATTGCTGTGGACAAAAGTGTGATTCCCATGGGCTGGTGGGTCTATATCGAAGGCATCGGCTTCCGCCGTGCCGAGGATACAGGCAGCGCCATTAAGGGCAATAAGATCGACGTATACTTCGACAGCAATGCGTATGCCAACAAGTTTGGCACCAAGCGAGGTTATACGGTGTATGTGATTGGTCCGAAAAAGCCGGTTACCGACTAACGGGTTTGGATCTGTCCGGCTAGGGCTTGTTCCAAGTGGATACCTTTCGAGAAGAGGCTGCCGGCCTCTTCTCTTCCTGTTTATTAAGACGAAGCGGCGAAGGGAAAAGTTGCGTCTATGCTAAAAGAAATTATTGTGGTGGAGGGTAAATCCGATACGGCGGCTATAAAGCGTGCCGTGGAGGCCGAGACCATTGAAACCGGCGGCTCCGCTATCAATCAGGCCGTCTACGAAAAGATCCGTCTGGCCTTGAAGCGCAGGGGTGTTATTATCTTCACCGATCCCGATCATGCAGGAGAACGGCTGCGGCGGCTGATTACCGCTCGCTTTCCGGGATGCAAGCAGGCTTTCCTGAGCCAGGAGGAAACCACCAAAAACGGCGATGTGGGCATTGAGAACGCAACCCCGGAGATGATCCGCAAGGCGCTGGAAAACCTGAAAACAGACTATCAGTCGGCCGAATCGGAAATCACCCAGGATGATCTGATGGACGCAGGACTTTTGGTTCATCCGGATGCGGCAGCCCGGCGGGAAGCGATGGGGCGCCTGCTCGGGATTGGCTATGCCAACGGTAAGCAATTCTTAAAAAGATGCCAGATGTTTCAAATCACACGGAAAGAATTCGAAGAAGCGCTGAAGCTTTTTCGTGAAGAGGGCTTCCAATGACAAAACCCCATTCCCCTGCGGATGTGGCATCTCCGGCCAGAACGAAGGATGTCCTTGGCCGATACGGTATTACTGCCAAGAAAAGCCTTGGCCAAAATTTTCTCGTAGATCTCAATATCCTGGGCAATATCGTGAATGCGGCTGAATTGGACGAGTCCAAGGGAGCCTTGGAAATCGGCCCCGGACTGGGGGCTCTGACCCAGCAATTGGCTAAACGTGCGGGACGTGTGGTGGCAGTGGAGCTGGACCAGCGGATGCTGCCTGTTCTGGAGGAAACGCTGTCGGCCTACGGCAATGCGTCTGTGGTTCATGGGGATATTCTGAAGGTGGATCTGGATGATTTGTTCCAGCGTTACTTCGCGGATGTGAAGGGTGTCAGCGTGGTGGCCAACCTGCCCTATTATGTGACTACGCCTATTGTCATGCGACTTTTGGAGGAGCATATCCCCCTGGAGAACATCGTGGTGATGATCCAGAAGGAAGTGGCGGACCGGATGGCGGCCAAACCCGGCACCAAGGATTACGGCAGCCTGAGCATCGCTGTGCAGTATTATTGCGAGCCCCAGGTAGTGGCCATTGTTCCCCGCACCGTCTTCATCCCCCAGCCCAACGTGGACTCCGCCGTGATCCGGCTGCGGCTGCGCAAGGCTCCGCCTGTCCAGGTATCGGATGAAGAGCTGTATTTTCAGGTGGTGCAGGCCTCCTTTACCCAACGGAGGAAAACCATCTTTAATAATCTTTTAACCCGGTTCTTCGGGAAAGAAACCCGGCATCTTCTGGAGCAAGCGCTGGAGAAGGCCGGAATCGATCCTATACGCCGCGGTGAGACGTTGAGCCTCGAAGAGTTCGCGCGCCTTACGGAAGCCCTCCAGGAGGCCGGAATCAGCGTTTAAGCGCATTTACTCCCCTTGCCGGCACCCGGCGGGGGAGTTTTTGCTTGAATTCCTGATTTGCACCGCACCAAACGCCCAGTCCTGCCATACGATACATCGTGAGGAGGGGATAGGCGCAATGAAGCAAGGCGATCTGGTGGTACGGAAATCCTATGGCGGTGACGTCATTTTTAAAATTCAAGATTTTTCATATCAGACTGCGCTGCTCCGGGGGGTAGATGTGCGGCTTCTGGCGGATGCGTCCGTCGCGGACTTGAGTCCTGCGCCCGAGAACCGCATCGCCCGCCATGAGGAGGATATGCAGCAGCGGTGCACCGAAATGCGCAGCGTGATGACGAAAAGCCTGCCCCAGCCGGTCAAGCAGGCGGCTCCCGCCGCAAGAAGCGGCCGCCAGTCCTCCGGGCATTTCGAGGTGCCGGGCAAGGTGCTCCACTTGGATGGGGACCCCAATTATCTGCGCAAAAGCATGGGGCTCTACGGGGATCTTCGTGTGCCGGCGGAAGGCATCTATGTGCCGGAGCAGAACATGGCGGAGGTTTTGACCCGGCTCCTGCCCCAGGTGCATCCGGATATCGTGGTGATTACCGGGCATGACGGGATTCTCAAGGATGTGAAGGATGAAGATACGCAGAGTCTGTCCAGCTATAAAAACTCCCAGAACTTCGTAAATGCGGTCCGCACGGCCCGGAAGTATGAGCGCAACCGGGATGCCCTGGTTATTATTGCGGGAGCCTGCCAATCCCATTTTGAAGCACTGCTGCAGGCCGGAGCCAATTATGCCAGCTCTCCGGGGCGGGTGCTGATCCATGCATTGGATCCGTTGTACATCGCTGCCAAGGTGGCGTTTACCCCCATCAAGGATACCGTCCAGATGGCGGATATCCTCCAGCATACCATGAGCGGTTTGGAGGGGCTTGGAGGAATCGATACCCGCGGCAGCTACCGCCTGGGAATTCCGGGCTTTAAAACATACTGAACGTCCGATGCCGTCCGCCTGGTCACCAGGAGGGCGGTTTTTCTTTTTTTGGAAAAGACGGATAAAGGAAACGGGTTCAGGACATATTAAAAACGGGTTATGGGGATTACCATTGACAACTGGTTTTCTTCACTGGTATAATATTTGGCTTCATTTGACAAGATGGACAATCTGAGGTATAATGGGGTAGAAAGAGGTGGTAGTAGTCCATGGCTAAAAATGCGCTTTTGGAGATCAAACGTACCATGGAAACACATGTGGGACAGAAGATTACTCTCCGCGCCAACGGCGGCCGGAGGAAAACCATTGAACGTTCAGGTGTGCTTGAAGAAACCTACCCTTCTGTATTTATTGTCAAGCTGGACCAGGACCAGCAAAGCTTCAAACGAGTTTCCTACAGCTACGCGGACATTCTGACAGAGACAGTGGAAGTGACTGTCTGCAATGAGGATGGCCAGATGCGGGTTACATACATTCAGGGGTAACCCTGCGAGACCGCCGCAAGCCTCCGGTGATTTTTGCCGGAGTTTCTTTTTTTGTTTCATAAACATCAAATACCTGCGGCTAAAACCGGCTCTGTCTGCGCATCCTACCGGTAAAGACGAATGAAACCCAAGGAGGGATTGTGAAATGGGCAGAAGGCGCCGCGGGGTTATGTCGGAGCAGCTGAAGTACGAGTTGGCGAAGGATTTGGGCTTTTACAATACTGTCCAGCGGGAAGGCTGGGGCGGCATCACCACCAAGGATGCGGGAAATATGGTGAAGCGGGCCATCCAGATGGCCGAGCAGGCAGCCAAGGCACAAGGACAGGGCCAGCCACCGGGAAGATAATCGCGAACCGAATAGAGCAGCCATACAAGCCGGGGCGTTTTATACGCCTCGGCTTTATTTGAAACCCGCCCGATGCACGCCAGATGCTTTTCCCAACGGGGTTTGCTATAATATGTAAAGTTGGATCAGGCCGTTATTGAAAGTAGGTGCAGCCTTGTGCGAGTGATGGAAAAAGCTTCAGCCAAAATCAATCTTACCCTGGACGTGCTGCATAAGCGGCCGGACGGTTATCATGAAGTAGAAATGATTATGACGATGGTGGACCTGGCGGACCGGATCGAAATGAAAGAGCTGGACCGGGATGCCATCATTATCTCCAGCCAGGCGGGGTATATTCCGCTGGATGAGAAGAACCTTGCCTTTCAGGCAGCCAGATTGATCAAGGACCGATATGATGTGAAGCAAGGGGTCTATATTCATTTGGATAAAAAAATTCCGGTGGCAGCCGGTCTTGCCGGAGGAAGCAGCGATGCGGCGGCTACGCTTCGGGGGCTGAACCGCCTGTGGCGGCTGGGCATCACCGACGGGGAGCTTCGTACGCTGGGAGCCGAGCTGGGATCAGACGTGCCTTTCTGTGTAACCGGCGGCACCGCAATTGCCCGCGGACGCGGCGAAAAGCTGGAGTTTATCGATTCCCCGCCCCAATGCTGGGTGGTGCTGGCCAAGCCCCCCATCAATGTGTCTACCGCAGATGTGTACGGCAAGCTGAATGCCTCCCGGATTGCGAAGCATCCGGACACGGCGGCTGTAGCGGAGGCTATCCGGAGCAAGGATTACCACAGCCTGTGCGACGGCTTGGGCAATGTTTTGGAAGAGGTTACATTATCCTTGTATCCGGAGGTTAGGCAGCTGAAGAACTGCATGGAGCGCCTGGGTGCGGATGGAGTGCTGATGTCCGGGAGCGGTCCTACGGTTTTTGCCCTTTGCTCCAAGGAAAAAAAGGCACAGCGGATCTACAACGGGCTTCGCGGCTTCTGCAAGGAAGTCTATGCGGTGAGGATGCTGACCGGGGAGCATGCCGCCCCCTAATCCGAAATGCAGAAGGATGTTAGCTGCATGTAAGAAACAATTTCATTGGGAACTTGAATAAATACGGACATAAATGATATATTCTCATTATAATATTCGGATTTGAGTGTGGATATGATCCGCAATCGGGGGTGCATGCATGAAAAAATTAAAGCGAAGCGCAAGATTGGTAGAAATGACGCAATACTTGCTGTTTCGCCCCCATACGTTGATTCCGCTGACAACCTTTGCTGAGCGATACAATTCAGCCAAGTCGTCCATCAGCGAGGATTTGGCCATCATCAAGGAAGTGTGTGAATCAGAAGGGCTGGGAGATCTCCTTACATTGGCTGGAGCCGCCGGCGGTGTGAAGTTTATTCCGAAGGTCTCCAAGGCCCAGTCGGAGATCTTCATGGTGGATATATGCAGACAGCTGGAGCAGCCGGAGCGGGTTCTGCCGGGCGGATATATGTATATGTCCGATCTGTTGGGCCGTCCGATGATTCTGAATGAAATTGGCAAGATGTTTGCAACCGCTTTTGCCGGACGGGATATCGATGTGGTTATGACGGTAGAAACCAAGGGAATTCCGCTTGCTTATGCCACGGCTACGTTCCTGAACCTGCCGGTGGTGATTGTGCGCCGGGACAACAAGGTGACGGAAGGCTCCGCCGTAAGCATTAACTACGTGTCGGGCTCCAACAAGCGGATCCAGACCATGTCTCTCTCTAGACGGGCGTTGAAGGAAGAAGCCAAGGTATTGATTATCGACGACTTCATGCGTGCAGGCGGCACCATTCACGGTATGATGGATCTGTTGTCGGAGTTCCGGGCGACAGTGAAGGGTGTTGGCGTGTTCGTGGATTCCGATGAGGTGGAAGAGCATTTGGTGGAGGATTATATCTCCCTTGCCCGTCTGACCCATGTGGATTCGCGCAGCAAGCAGGTGAAGGTGGTCTTGGGTAATTATTTTGAATCGGATCAGTAAACGGCATCGTGGGTGATGAATCCGCCTTGCCGGCTGGCCGCCGGAAGGAGACAAGCATTGTTATGGTCAAAATTGTTGCGACGGCAGAAGCTCCTGCCGCTATCGGGCCGTATTCCCAGGCCGTAATCGCAGGCGATATGGTGTATACCTCGGGGCAGATTCCCCTCCGCGCGGACGGGACCCTTCTGGAGGGGGGTATTGCCGAGCAGGCCGAGCAGGTGCTGAAGAACCTGGAGGCTGTGCTTCGGGAAGCCGGGTCGGGGTTAACCCAAGTGGTTAAAACCACCGTGTTTCTGAAGGACATGAACCTGTTTGCAGAGTTCAACGAAATGTACGGTTCCTTCTTCAAGGATCATAAGCCGGCACGCTCTACTGTAGAGGTTGCACGCCTGCCGAAGGATGTTCTTGTCGAAATAGAATGCATCGCGTTGAGAAATGTCGAAATAGTTTAAGTTGTATAAATATTTTTAAAAAAACCTTTTTTTTAAGCACAAAAAAGAAGGATTTTCCCAGCTGTTGTGGAAATATACAGCAAGTCCTGCTTAAAAAAAAGGTGGTGAACGTAAACGTGCAAATTACTGATGTCAGACTCCGCCGCGTGAATTCCGAAGGAAGAATGAAGGCCATCGCCTCCATTACCATCGACAACGAATTCGTCGTGCACGACATTCGCGTTATTGACGGAAATAACGGAATGTTCGTTGCTATGCCCAGCAAGCGGACTCCCGACGGAGAGTTTCGGGATATCGCTCATCCCATCTCTTCCGCCACCCGGGAAAAAATTCAGGCAGCCGTTCTGGCTGAGTACGAAAGAGCCGCTGTCGAGGAAGAAGTCATGGAAGAGGGAGCATAAAATAACCGCATTTTCCGTGGGAGCCTCCGGGGCTCTCTTTTCTTTTGCCGGAAAGTAGGATATATTCATATTGGAATTTATGATGGAGATGATAAATTTGAACATACTCAGTATTGTCCTGGCAGCGGGTAAGGGCAAACGGATGAAGTCGAAGCTGTACAAGGTGCTTCACCCTGTTTGCGGCCAGCCGATGGTCGGCCATGTTCTGGATGCCGTTGAAGGGCTCGGCGCTTCCCGCAATGTGGTTGTGGTTGGCCATGGCAGCGAAACGGTCAAGTCTTATTTGGGCAGCCGGGCGGAGTTTGTGATGCAGGAAGAGCAGCTGGGAACCGGTCACGCTGTGCTCCAGGCAGCTCCTTTGCTGGAGAAAGAGGAAGGCATCACGGTTGTTGTCTGCGGTGATACTCCGCTGGTGATGGAGGAAACCCTGCGCAAGATGATTGAGGTGCATGGGCAGTCCGGAGCTGCGGCCACTGTGCTGACTGCGGAGCTGTCAGACCCCACCGGATACGGCCGGGTGGTCCGCAGCGGTGACGGCCAGGTTATGGGCATCGTGGAGCAGAAGGATTGTACGCCGGAGCAGGCTTTGGTGAAGGAGATCAACACCGGCACGTACTGCTTCGACAACCAGAAGCTGTTTGCGGCATTGGGCAGGGTGACCAACAACAATGCGCAAAATGAGTATTATCTCACGGATGTGATCCGGATTCTGCAGGAGGACGGACATAAGGTAGCGGCTTGGCAGACAACGGATCCGGCTGAAGCCATCGGAGTAAATGACCGGGTGGCGTTGTCGGAAGCGGAGCGGCTGATGCGGGAGCGCCTTGTCCGCCGTCTGATGCTCGACGGTGTGACGGTAACGGACCCCTCCCATACGTATGTGGAGAAGGGTGTGTCTATCGGTGCGGATACGGTGCTGCTCCCCGGCTGTGTGCTGAAGGGCAAAACCGTCATCGGTGAGGACTGCGTCATCGGACCCAATGTGGAAATGACCGACTCCGTGGTGGGCAACGGTGTGCACATCAAACAATCCGTACTGCTGGAAGCCAAAACCGGCAATGATGTGAATATCGGGCCGTTCGCGTATCTGCGTCCAGGCGCGGATCTGGCGGATGGTGTGAAGGTTGGGGACTTTGTAGAAATTAAGAACGCCGTTATCGGGGAAGGCAGCAAGGTGCCTCATCTGAGCTATGTCGGAGATGCCACTGTGGGCAGCCATACCAATATCGGGTGTGGTGTCATTACAGCCAACTACGACGGCTTCAACAAATCCCGTACGGAAATCGGCAGCAATGCCTTTATTGGCAGCAATGTGAATTTGATTGCGCCGGTGCGGGTTGGGGACGGTGCGTTTGTGGTTGCGGGCTCCACCATTACCCATGAGGTGCCCGACAATGATCTGGCTATCGCCCGGGTGCGCCAGGTGAATAAGGAAGGTTATGCCGAAAAGCTGCGCAACAAGTTCAAGGCCAAGAAGGAAAAGAAGTAGGCCTTTGCCGGTCGTGCGCCGCATCGGATGAGTATTATAGGGAGCAGAATGAGTTGGAATTTGGATCAAATACAGGATGTATTCCCATTATAATAGCTCAGTAGCAATATTATCCTGTGGCCTTGCCGGAATCGGAGAGGCTATAATGCAAATGTGCAGTTAATTTGTCCCAAAGGAGTTCTTTTTATGGGCTGTAACTGCAAAAATGCAGTTAATGGGGGCTATTTTCCCGGAAACGGCAGGTTGTGGGGAGAATAACTGCACTTTTGCAGTTGAACCCCGGCTGGTCAGACAATCTGCTTTGATTACCTGCACTTTTGCAGTTCGTTCTTTTTTGGGAACATCGGTTTGGTCCTGTTGTAGTGGTAGTTACGCTTAGGAAGCCGGCTTCCCTAAAGGGAAGCCCAGCTAAAGCTTACGATGCCAGTTTTTGCCCCAGCAAAAACTCAAGATTACGCTTACGAAGCCGGCTTCCCTAAAGGGAAGCCCTTAGGAGGAACTGTTTGTGTCATACTTAGATCCGAAGTTGAAGATTTTTACCTGTAACTCCAATCCCAAGCTGGCGGAGGAAATTGCCTCCTACATCGGGGTATCCTTGGGCGATTCTGAAGCGCTGCAATTCGCTGATGGTGAAGTGCGCATCAAGCTGAATGAAAGTGTGCGGGGCTGCGATGTATTTGTTATCCAGTCCACCTGTCTGCCCGTCAATGATAACCTGATGGAGCTGCTGGTTATGGTGGACGCCTTGCGCCGCGCCTCCGCCAACAGCATCAACGTGGTGATTCCGTACTACGGCTACGCGCGGCAGGACCGGAAAGCCCGTTCCCGCGACCCCATCACCGCCAAGCTGGTGGCGAAGATGATCGAAACCGCCGGTGCGGACCGGGTAATCAGCATGGATCTGCATGCGACACAAATTCAGGGCTTCTTCGATATTCCTGTGGATCATCTATTGGGCAACCCGATCCTCGGCAAGTATTTCCGCAACAAGGCTCTCCCCAATATTACCGTTGTTTCCCCCGACCATGGCGGCGTTGTGCGCGCCCGCAGATTGGCGGATTATTTGTCTGCGCCTCTGGCCATTATCGACAAACGCCGTCCGGAGCCGAATGTCTCCGAAGTGATGAATATCATCGGCGACATCAAGGGCCGTACCGCCATCCTGGTGGACGATATCATCGATACCGCCGGCACCATGGTTTTGGCCGCCAACGCCTTGATGGAATACGGCGCGACGGACGTATATGCCTGCTCCACCCACCCGGTATTGTCCGGACCGGCCATGGAGCGTATTGCCAATTCCCCGTTGAAGGAATTGGTGGTGACCAACACTATCCCGCTGCATCACACCAATCCTTCGGAGAAGATCCGGGTGCTGTCCGTGGCGCCGACCATCGGCGAGGCGATTATCCGGATTCACGAGCAGCTGCCTATCAGCAAGCTGTTTGAGGAATAATTTAACGCATCTGGTCCATCAAGGGTTGGAATCCTTCCAAAACGGGCAATCTAGTGAAAGACGCACAGGAAAAAAGCGGCTTAACCTGAAATCCGTTTAAGGGAGGCTCTACCAACAATTATGGCGATATCATTGCAGGCTCAAACCAGAGGCAATCTAACTAAATCCGGAGTAAAGCATCTCCGCTCCTCCGGCAGTGTGCCGGGTGTGGTATACGGCAAGACAATCGGCTCCGTCCTGGTTACAGTAGATAACCGGGAGCTGTCTTCGCTTTTGCGATCCCATGCCAACGGGATTATCGAGCTGGAGCTGGGCTCTTCAGGCAAACAGACGGTGATGATCCAGGATGTGCAGCGGGACCCGTTGAACAGCAATCTGCTGCATATTGATTTTCACCAGATCAATATGAATGAGCCGGTCCGCACCGAGGTTACCCTGGACTTCGTTGGCGACTCCAAGGGTGAAGAGGAAGGCGGCATGCTGCAGATTCAGCTTCACCAGGTGGAGGTGCGCTGTCTTCCGGCCGCAATCCCTGCCTCCATTGTGGTGGATGTGACCCGGCTGGATATGGGAGATACCATTACCGCCGGAGAATTGCAGATGCCGGCAGGGGTGGAGCTCAAAACCCATAAGGATGAAGTGGTGGTGACGATTCTGGCGCCGCAGAAGGAAGTGGAGGAGACTCCGGCAGAGCCAACCGCAAAGGATGCGGCTCCTGCCAAAGCTGCCAAAAATGCGGAGCCGGTTACCTAACACCAGGTTCTCTCATAAGCAAAATGGAGCGGGCGCAGTACGCGTCCGCTCTTTTGTGTTAGGCCGAGCTTCTCCGTCTGTTGGCTGCTAGTAGCCCGGTCTGGATACAAAACGGTAGACGCCTCGGGTGTAATATACCGGACCGATCCGGATAAAGTGCGGCGAGATACCGCTTACAAAACCAATGTCCGCATGTTGGGCCCCCAGATAAACTTGCACGGGGATTTCATGCTCCATATGGTGAAGAAAGTGAATATCCTGGGTCAGAATCTGACCGAAGAGGTACATAGGCGGATGCTCCTTCGGAGGAGTATGTTGACAAAGTAGGGCCCACAGGAAAGACAAAGCCAAAGGGAATATAGTTTGCGGCTTACCGAAATTATTTTTTTCGTGCGGATTTGCTATAATCGAAGGATGTACGAGAGGAGCGATACAGAATGAAATGGTTTGTTGGTTTGGGGAATCCGGGCAGGGAGTATGAGAGCACCCGGCATAATATTGGCTTCATGGCCGTTGACCGCATGGCGGCGGAGTGGGGATTATCCTGGAAATCCGTCTCCAAGTGCAAGGGATTGGTGGCGGAAGGGATGGTGCAGGGTGAAAAGGTAGCGCTGCTCAAGCCGCAAACCTACATGAACCTGTCAGGGGAAGCCGTGCGCGGGTTTATGGATTTTTATAAGGCCAGCCTTGCGGATATGGTCCTGCTCTATGATGATATGGATACCCCCTTCGGCCAAATCCGGCTGCGGTATCAGGGAAGTGCGGGAGGCCATAACGGGATCAAGTCCATTATCGCCCATACCGGTACCCAAACCTTCAACCGCATCCGCATCGGCATTTCCCGGCCGCCTGCAGGCTACGATATCGTCCAATATGTGTTGGCCGGCTTCCGCAAGGAGGAGGTTAAGGAAATTCCTTTGATTCTGGAGCGGGTTGGTGAGGCGATGACCCATACCTTCACCGCCACCTTCGAGCAAACCATGGCCAAATTCAACGGCTAATTCACCTTAATCCCTGGGAGCCTTCTCATAAAATGGCTCTAATCCGGACATACTGGAGGATAACGTGCAGACCTGGCACAAAAACCGGTATGGCTGGAAAGGGGAACTGCTGTTATGGATGTTCGGTATGTGTGCCCGCATTGCGGCACGGAGGTGGGCCGGTTAAACGGCAGCCATCTTACGGAGGCGCAGTTGGGCTTCCATTCCTTGACCCTCGAAGAGCGGAGCGATATAATAGCTTATAGCGTGAACGGAGACGTAACCGTCAAGGTAACCTGCGATTACTGTAAGCAGGCTCTGGAGACGAATCCCGAGCTGATGCTGGTTGCCAATCCGCTGCAGTAAGCAAAGTGATGAAGAGGCCTTGGTGGATGAAGCCCAAGGCTTTTTTTACCGGTAAGAAGCCTCGCGCTTCTGGCTGTATAAGGGAAGATGCCCGATTACATACGGGCGGCCGCACGGCGCCGGAAGGGCGCCTTTCAGCCGTTTCTTCCCTGAACATGGACAATAAACGGCAAAAGGAACGGCGTTGACCTAAACGCCGTTCGTTGTGTATCCATCCGCTGCCCGTGCTCATTGGCATGGGCGGCTCTTGCATGGGGATAAGGAGTTGGTCCGGTGTTACAGGCTTTGATGAGTGCTTTTTCACAAGATACGGATTTCCGGTCGATCCTGGCCGGGTTGGAGAATGGACTGCATGAGCAGATTATATCCGGCCTGTCCGGCTCCGCCCGCCAAATGGCCATTGCCGCTCTCTCGGAGGAGATGAAGCGGCCAATTGTGGTTTTAACCCATAACATGTATGCTGCCCAGAAGATTACCGAGGACCTGGCGGAATGCCTCTCCTCCGACCAGGTGGCGCTGTTCCCCGTCCAGGAGCTGCTTGTGGCCGAGATGGCCGCGCAGAGCCCGGAGATGCTGGCCCGCCGTATTGACGCCTTGATGCGCCTGGCCTCAGGCTTCCGCGGCGTATTGGTGGTGCCTTACGCAGGGCTGCGCAAGCTGCTGCCGCCGCAGGCGGTGTTTGCGGAGGCGCGGATAACCATACGGCTCGGTGACAGGGTACAGCTGGAAGGGCTCCTCAAGCGCCTCTCTGCAATGGGCTACGAGCGCAATGACAAGGTGGAGAATAAAGGGGAAATGAGCGTCCGGGGCGGGATTCTGGATTTCTTCCCCATGACCGCCCCCAACCCAATTCGGGTGGAGTTCTTCGATGACGAGGTGGATTCCATCCGCACCTTCGATGCCACCGAGCAGCGGTCTCTCGAGAAGCTGGAGCAGGTGGAGATTGTGCCGTGCCGCGAGATTTTGGCCGACGGTAAGCGGTTGCAGAGTGCATCCCAGCATGCCTACGAGCTCCTTCAAGCCCAGCTCGGCAAGATGAATGACCGGAGCGCCAAGCAGAAGCTGCAGGAAGAGCTGATGCATGAGATTGAGCTGCTCCGGCAGGAGCAATTTTTCCCGGGAATCGCCAAGTATATCTCCCTTCTCTATCCGGAACGGGAGACCCTCTTGGATCAGCTGCCCAAGGATACCATCCTCGTCGTTGATGAGCCTAGCCGCATCGTGGAAACCGCCAAGCAGCTGGAGCGGGATGAAGCTGAGTGGATGACCAGCATGCTGCAGGAGGGCAAGTGCCTGCCTGCGTTTGTCATGTCCAAAACCTATGATTCGCTGCTGTTCCGCAAGCCATTTCCCACTGTGTATCTGAGCTTGTTCCTGCGCCAGGTCCATGGCACCCAGCCGCAGAACATCGTCAACATGGTGTGCCGTTCCATGCAGAGCTTCCACGGCCAGATGAATGTGCTCAAGTCCGAGATGGAGCGCTGGAAAAAGACGGGGGCCAAGGTTATTCTCCTGGCGCAGGGCCAGGAGCGTCTGGACCGGGTGCGCCGCGTCCTTCAGGACTACCATATCGAGGAGCCCCAGCTGCTGGACGGCAACCTCCAGGCAGGCTTTGAGCTGCCGGCAGTGAGGCTGGTGGTGATTACCGAAGGCGAGCTGTTCACTCAGAAGCAGCGGAAGGTCCGGAAGATCGACAAAAAGCTGGAGAATGCCGAACGGATCAAGAGCTACCAGGAGCTGAAGGTGGGCGATTATGTTGTCCACGTCAATCACGGGATCGGGAAATATGTAGGCATCGGCACGCTTGAAATTAACGGAATCCATAAGGACTATATTCACATTTTATATGCCGGGGGCGACAAACTCTCCGTTCCCATCGAGCAGATCGACCTGATCCAGAAGTACATCGGCGCAGATGAAGGCAAGGAGCCGAAGATCTACAAGCTGGGCGGCACGGATTGGAATAAGGTCAAAACCAAGGCCCGCTCCGCCGTTCAGGATATTGCCGACGATCTGATCAAGCTGTATGCTGACCGCCAGGCGCGGCCCGGCTACGGCTTCAGCAAGGATACGCCGTACCAGAAGGATTTCGAGGGGATGTTCCCCTACGAGGAAACTCGGGATCAGGCCCGGGCCATCGACGAAATCAAGGTGGATATGGAGCGCAGCCGCCCCATGGACCGTCTGCTGTGCGGTGACGTGGGCTACGGCAAAACCGAAGTGGCCATCCGGGCGGCCTTCAAGGCGGCCATCGACGGCAAGCAGGTAGCGGTGCTGGTGCCGACCACCATTCTTGCGCAGCAGCATTATGAAACCTTCCGTGAGCGGTTCTCCGGCTTCCCCTTCCATATCCAGGTGCTTTCCCGCTTCCGCTCCAAGAAGGAGCAGAACGAAACGATCAAGGGCATCAAAAACGGCACCGTTGATATTGTCATCGGCACCCACCGTCTGTTGTCTGCGGATATGATCTTCAAGGACTTGGGCCTCCTCATCGTGGATGAGGAGCAGCGCTTCGGCGTGGCGCACAAGGAGAAGCTGAAGCGGCTGAAATCCAATGTGGATGTGCTGACGCTGACAGCTACCCCTATCCCGCGGACGCTGCATATGTCTATGCTGGGTGTGCGGGATCTGTCGGTTATTGAGACGCCGCCGGAAAACCGCTTCCCCGTACAAACCTATGTGGTGGAGCATAGCAATTCCCTGACCCGTGAGGCCATCGAACGGGAATTGGCCCGCGAGGGCCAGGTGTATTATCTGTACAACCGGGTGCAGGGCATCCAGCAGATCGCCGACCAGATTACCATGCTGGTGCCAGACGCCCGGGTGGCGGTAGCCCATGGCCAGATGGGCGAGCAGGAGCTGGAGAAAACCATCCTGGATTTCTTGGACGGGGAGTTCGATGTGCTGGTCAGCACCAGCATTATCGAAACCGGTGTGGACATCCCCAACGTCAACACCCTGATCGTCCATGACGCCGACAAAATGGGGCTGTCCCAGCTCTACCAGCTGCGGGGCCGGGTAGGGCGCTCCAACCGGATCGCGTATGCGTATTTTACCTACCAGCGGGATAAAATGCTTACGGAGGTGGCCGAAAAGCGTCTGCAGGCGATCAAGGAGTTTACGGAGCTGGGGTCCGGCTTCAAAATCGCCATGCGGGACTTGTCCATCCGCGGCGCAGGCAATCTTCTGGGGGCGGAGCAGCACGGCTTTATCGCTTCCGTAGGCTTTGACCTGTATTCCCAGATGCTCACTGAGGAAATCAAGAAGCGCAAGGTGGAGCTGGGGGAGGAGCCGGAGGAGAAACGTGTCTTCTCGACACAAATCGAGATGCAGCTTGACGCCTATTTACCGTCGGATTATATTTATGACAGTATGCAAAAAATAGAAATCTATAAGAAAGTGGCTACAGCCGTCAGCCTGGACGAGGTGGCGGATATTGAGGAGGAGCTGGTTGACCGGTTCGGGGATATCCCTGACGCTGTCAAACATCTGCTTACCGTGGCCCGTCTGCGGATTTACGGCTCCGAGTACCGGATCGAAACCATCCGGCAGCGCGGAGACGATGTGGAAATTCTCTTCTCGGGCAATATGGCCGAGCAGGTGGATCAGAAGAAGCTTGCGGTCAGCCAGCAGGCCTTCGAGAACCGGATCCGGCCTGTGCCCGGTTCCCCGAACATGATGATTATGAAGGGCAAAGGTTTGACGCCGGAGCAGTCCATCGGTATGTTGGAACGGTTTCTGGTACAATATAAGGAAGCTCTAAAACCGAAAGGGGAACTGGAGAATGTTTCAAATTCTTAAGAACGCCCGCTTGCCCAAAGCGGCTTTGGCTGTCATGTTGGGTGCGGCTTTGATTGTCAGCGGCTGCGGCAAGAAGGAAGGCGACAAAACCGTTGTCGCTACCTATACAGGCGGGGAAATTACGCAAACGGAGCTGACCCAGTTCCACAGTATTTTCTTCTCCCAGTACGGGGATATGGCCGGCAGTCCGGAAATGCAGGAGTACCTGCTGAAGCAGCTGGCTACCCTGAAGATCATGGCCGGCAAGGCCTCCGACGACACCAAGAAGGAAGCGGAGAAGGAAGCCAAGGACCAGATCAAGCAAATGGAGGAGTATTACAACTCCCAAGAAAAGGGCGCCTTCGACAAGCAGCTGGAAACTTTGAAGGTTACCAAGAAGGACCTGGAGAAATACGTGACACTAAGCACTACTGTGCTGAAGGATACCAGCGGCAAGGTGACGGACGATCAAATCAAGTCTAATTACGATGCCAAGCTGAAGGAAGATCCCCATGTGTATGACCTGGCATCGGTGGCCCATATTCTGGTTGCGCTGAAGGACCCCAACGACGCCACAGGCACCAAGGAGCTGCGCACCAAGGAGGAAGCCTTGACCCGGATCAATGAGGTCAAAGCCAAGCTGGCAAGCGGAGGCGACTTCGCGGCGCTGGCCAAGGAATATTCCGATGACCCGGGATCCAAGGATAAGGAAGGCAAATACGAAAACCAAAATCCTTCCGTATGGGATCCTGCCTTCAAGGAAGCAGCCATCACCCAGCCGGTAGGCCAGGTAGGCCAGCCCTTCGAGAGCTCCTTCGGTTACCATATTCTCCGTGTGGACAAGCGTGAGGTGCAATCCGTGGACGCAGTGAAGGAAGACATCCGGACGGAAATTGCCGACAAGATGATCGGCGATTTCATCACCAATGATTTGCCCAAGCTGGAATTCAAAATCACTCTTCCGGCAGCCAGTGCAAGTGCGGCAGCCTCCCCTGCGGCATCGGCAGGCGCAGCGGCCTCTCCTGCGGCCAGCACCAGTCCTGCGGCAAGTCCGGCAGCGAAATAAACCATCAACCAACAGCGGTATGGAGCGGAAGCTCTGTGCCGCTTTTTTTGTTTTTAGGTGGAATGCGTTTGTTTCAAATGAATGGTGCTGGCCGCAATCTTTCTAAAACGGGTACAAAAACATTTTAAGATCTTCCATTTTTATCGGGTTATGCGGAGGGTAGAATGGGGACGGGACAAAATGAAAGCGCAAACAAAATAAAAAAGAGGTGAGCTGAAGTGACTGGAAAGATAAAACGTATCCTCGCTATGGTGATGATCGCCGTCCTGGGTGCAGGCATGTTACCCGCTTTTGCAGCAGCCGGACCTTCCCCGGTGAGCGGGAAGAGCGGATACATGGCAGAAACGGGGGGCGCAGGAGACTTCCCGTTGGCGGCTAACGGAGCTGCGGCAGCCCTCTGGGTTGATGCCCAGGATAATGCTCCGGTGAGGCGGGTGGTCAATGACCTGAAGGAGGATATCAAACGGGTCACCGGGTTGGATGCTCCTGTCAGCAGTGCAGCCACTCTTCCTGCCGGTCCGGTGGTCATCGTGGGTACGCTGGACGCAAGCGCCCAGGTCAAGGCGTTGGTGGACGCAGGCAAAATTACGCCCGCTGAAGTGTCCGCCATCAAAGGCAAGTGGGAGGCTTATCTCATCAAGGTAATAGATCCGCATACTCTGGTAATCGCCGGCTCCGATCCCCGGGGGGCTGTTTTTGGGGTATACGAGCTGTCCGAGCAGATGGGGGTAAGCCCTTGGTATTTTTTCGCCGATGCAGCTATTGCAGCCAAAGCTTCCGTTTATCTTAAAGCCGGAACGTCCATTACGGATATGCCCGATGTGCAGTACCGCGGGGTGTTCCTTAATGACGAGGAAAAGCTCAGCCGTTGGGCAACCGAGGTGTTCCAAGATCCCAGTACCATGGGGCCCAAAACGTACGCCAAAATCTTCGAGCTGATTCTCCGGCTGAAGGGCAATTACATCTGGGCCGCCATGCACGTCAACTCCATTAATAATGTGCCGGGCAACATTGAGCTTGTACAGGAATACGGCATTGTGCTGGGCTCCAGCCATCCCGATATGCTGCTGCGGACCAATGTCCACGAGTGGGATAAGTGGAAAAGCGATTATGCTGCGCAGCGTGGCCAGAATGCCAACGATATCAAGTATGACTACACCGTAAGCAAGGATGCCCTGCTCCAATACTGGCGCGATAATATCGAGCGGCATAAGAATACCGACGCCCAATGGACATTGGGGATGCGCGGGCTGCATGATGAACCATTCGAAGCCCAGAATCTGATGTCCGACGTCTATGCGCATCTGGGCAGCAATCTGGAGGACCGGAAAGCCGGCCTCATGAACGAAATTATCCGGGACCAGCAGCAGCTGCTGAAGGAAATTCTCGGCCCGGACAAATACGCGGCTTCCTTCCAGGCCCTGATCCCGTATAAGGAAGTTCTGCCCATCTATAATAACCCCACTTTTGATCTGCCCGAAAATGTGACCGTCATCTGGTGCGACGATAACCACGGGATGATGCGGAGGATGCCCGACGCTGCGGAACGTGCGCGGGAGGGCGGGCACGGCTTGTATTATCACGTGTCCTACTGGGCCCCGGTGGATCAAAGCTATATGTGGCTCAGCTCCCTTCCGCTTGCTGTGATGGGAGAGGAGCTCAGCAAATCCTGGGAGCATAACATCCGCAAATCCTGGATTCTGAATGTGGGCGATATCAAGCCGCAGGAAGCGGAGATGACCTTTTTTATCCGTTACGGCTGGGATGTAGAGCAATACAAAAACAAGGCGGACCAATTCCTGAAGGACTGGACTGCCCAGCATGTGGGCGGCGCATACAGCGATGAAGCGGCCGACATTCTCAACACCTTCTACCAGCACACCATCGTCCGCAAGCCGGAGCATATGAAGGATGGCCTGTTCAACCAGACCCACTACGGGGATGAAGCCTCCAAACGAATGGCGGTTTACCAGGATCTGTTCAACCGGACGGCGGCTATTTCCCAGGCGCTGCCCGAAAAACAGAAGCTGCCCTTCTATGAGTTGATTCAAGCCAAAATCAACTGGGCCTATTACGTCAACAAAGCCTATTATTATGCGGACAGAAGCAATCTGGCCTTCGATCAGGGCAGGATGGCCTCTGCGGACAGCATGCTCAAGCTGTCACAGGAGGCTGATCTGGCGAAGAAGGCAGAGATCGCCTACTATAGCACGATTGCAGACGGCAAGTGGAAAGGCTTCATTGACCCGGAGGTTGCCTCACCCCCTGTGATTAACCAGCTGCCTCCCGGCACACCGGCACTGGTGCTGGGTGCGCCGGCTTTGGGGGTTGTGGCGGAGGGGGAAACTTTGCCCCGGGAGCAGTCCAGGCTTATTTTCTCCCCATATCATCAGGTTGGGAAATTCATCGATCTGTTCAATAAGGGAGCAGGCAGCGTTCATTGGACGGCCACCGCCGATCAGCCTTGGGTTCAGCTCTCCGCCGCTGACGGAACCGTCATTGATGAGACCCGTCTATTCGTAACGGTACCCAATATGGAAGCCCATAAGGGCGCAACCGCTACGGTTACCATTACCGACACGAGGACCAATCTCAAGAAGACCATTCAGGTAACGGTTGATAATCCGGCAGCTCCCTTATCTGCAATCAGCGGGTATGCTGAGGCGGACGGTTATGTATCTATGGAGGCCGAGCATTACAGCCGTTTGTATACCAAGGGCGATAAGACCTGGCAAATCATCCGTGACGCAGGGCGCGCCTTCGGCGGGGATGTAGTCCGTGCGTATTCACCTGATTTGGATGCTTTAGAGGAAGACACGGTCACCGCCTCTGCCCCCAGTATGGAATATGATATCAACCTATCCTCCTCCGGCCAGTTTCCCTTGGAGATCTACCGGATTCCCACACTGAACGCCAAGGGGAAGGTACGTTTTGCGGTGTCTGTGGATAACACTGCCCCGATTATTGTGGAATCCGCTGCGGCCGATGAAGGTCAGGGCACCATTTGGGTGAGCAACCTATTCCATATGATCGAAAAGCACGTAGTGACGCTGCCTGCTCTTTCCGCCGGCAAACATACGGTTAAGCTGTGGATGGTAGACAGTTTTATCATGATTGATAAGCTGGTGCTCTACACCGGTCCGGAGGGTGTGATTCCAAGCGAGCTTGGTCCGGATGAGAGCTATCATTCTGAATTTAATAGAGATTTTCACCCCGGCACCGCCCTCCTGCCCCGGATCCCAGTACCGGCAGAGCCGAAGAACATTCCCGCCGAGTGGGGAGGGGGCGCTTTTGTGGAGGCGGATGGCAAGGTAAGCCTGGAAGCCGAATACGCCATGGAACAAACGTTGGAATCGGAGAGCGAGATCACGGCCGACATGAAGGCCTATACGGTCTCCAAACGGGATAAGGCCGTGCAGGTTCCGGGAAAAATCCCCAACGGCTGGCGTCTTACCCAATCCGACACCGGTATGGCTATGCGGCTTCCCGATATGGGCGCACAGTGGTCGGAGAATGCCGAGTTCCCGGTGTACAGCCCGGAATTGACGTACAAAATAAATTTCAACAGCACGGGCACATATAACGTCTGGCTGCGTTGGAGGTATGTAGATAACGCCTCCGACTCCATCCGCGGCGGGCTGGACGGAAGCCTCGGCAATTTCTCTACGGATGTGTTTTTCAGCAATAGTCTGGATGAGAAGTGGCATTGGAAAAACGTAGGCAAGGTAAATGTTACAACAGCGGAAGAGCATGCATTCAGCCTGTGGATGCGGGAGGACGGCCTGTATGTGGACCGCATCTACCTGACAAAAAGCGGCGAAACCCCAACAGATGCCTTATGGAATCCCTCCCTCCGGACGGAGAGCACAGTCGGGCAGCAGCTCCTGGCGGTGGTGAACGGCAAACGTGCCGCCATGTCGGGCATCTCTTACCCGCTGGGCGATGCGCTGGGCCAATACCGTCAGGCTGCATATAACGCCTTGGTGGATGCGCTTCATGCGGCGGAAACCCTGGCCCACAGCGGGACGGCGACCGAGCAGCAGGCCAACAAAGCCCTGAATGCCATTGCAGCGGCTGAAGCTGCATTGCCTAATGCGCTGGTTCTGACGCGGCAGGGCAAAACCTATCAGGCGTACCGGGATTTTTCCGGAGATGAAACGGGCAAATTCCCTTATGGCTTCAATATCGAGGGGATGACCAATGGTGCTGCGGCCAGTGTGCAGGAGGAGGACGGAAATTCCTTCCTGCGTCTGACCACAACGTCTACTGCCGGCAAGGCCGATCTGTTCCTCCCGTATACGGGAGAGGTAAAGGCGGCAGCCAATGAGCGTATCGTTATTGAATACCGGGCCCGGTTCAACGGAAGCTTCCAATATGCCAACGGCGCCATGGTGCGAAACGACAGCGGAACCAACAATTTTTCTATGGTTACGGCCTTTGAGAATGCCAATGGGGCCCATCAGATTAAGGTGCATAAAGGCACGTCCAATGCGGATAAGGTCAGCGTGAAATCCTTTAATTACAACCAATGGCACACCTTTAAGATGGTGGGGGATTGGGCCAAAAAGACCTATACGGTCTATATGGACAACGACCCTGTTCCGGTAGCCACCGACTTCAGCTTCCGCCACACAGGCGGCACCAAGCTCACCGGCCAGCGGTTCGGTATTGATAATATGGCGAATGGCTCCATTGATTTCGACGACTTCAAGGTCAGTATCATAGACCCGACCAAGCCGGATATACCCAAGATTAAGATGGCTGCCGTGGGGGACAGCATTACCTTCGGCTCGGATTCGGCCGGCCCTATCCAGCCGGAGGATAAGTATCCTGCCCAACTGCAAGCCCTGCTGGGTGCCAACTACCAGGTGGAGAATTTCGGGGTAAGCGGTGCTACCATGCTGGAGAACGGAACCGACACCGGCGGTGCCCAAAAGGGGTATGTGCATCAGCAGAAATTTGCGGAGAGCCAGGCCTTCCAGCCCGATGTGGTAGTCATCATGCTGGGGACCAATGACTCCAAGGAGCTGAACTGGGAAACGTACAAAGCGGAGTATGTGGATCACGGACTGAAGCTTATCCAAAGCTACCGTGATCTGGACTCCCATCCTGCCGTGTATCTTGCCACATCTCCAACCGTCGTTGCGGGCTCTAACCGGTATGGCATTCAGGCTGATGTGCTCCACAACGAGATTGTTCCGCTGCAGAAGCAGATTGCTCTCATTGCGGACGCCGGCTTTATCGATGTCCACCAGGCAACGCAAAACGCCACCTTGGCCCAATTCCCGGATTATGTGCACGGCAATGCCGCTGGGTATACCTGGATTGCGGAGGCTGTGTATGCCGGCATCAAGGGATCTCCGGCGCCGGAGGCATCACCGGTGGTCCAAGTGTCCCCTGTAGCGGTGAAGTCGCTCTCCGGACAGACGCCCAAGCTGCCGCTTTTTGCTCCGGTGGTGTATGCGGATGGCAGCACCGGGCTTGCGGAGGTCGTCTGGATGCTGGACGGTCTAGTGTTCAACACCCCCGGCATCGTCCAGGTGCCCGGCAAGCTGAAGGGGCTGGAGGTGAATGCCACAGCCGACGTTGAAGTCACCGCCGGATGGGGACTGGACGAATTGGTGAAGGAGACACGCAGCAGAACCGTAGAGCTCTCCATTCCTTTAGGCGAAGGGCCGGGCGCCTATAGCCAGTCCGCCTATCATGCCCTCCTGGCAGCACTGGACCATGCGGAGGAGCTGGCGGCCAACGGGAATCTGACAGAGGAGCAGTTTAGAGAGGCACGGGATGCTCTGTCCGGAGCGGAGGCGGCTTTATCGGGTTCGCTGAACCTGACACAGGATGGCCTCACGTACCATGCGTACCGGGATTTCGAAGCGGATATAACAGGCAAGCAGCCCTTCGGGATCGAAGCCACCAAGGTCCAGAATAGCGGTGCGGCGCAGGTTGTGGAGGAGGATGGGAATTCCTTCCTGAGGCTGACCACCGGCACTGGCAAGGGCTTCGCCAATATGTTTCTTCCCTACATGGGTCAGGTGACTGCAGCCGGGGACGAGAGGGTTGTGATTGAATATTCCGCCCGTTTCAAGGCGGGACTGCAATACGCCAACGCCTTCCTGCCTAAAAACCAGAACGGCGCTTACGCCATGACTGTGGCCTTCGAGAATGCAGGCAACGACCCGTGGGTGAAGGTTGCCGACGCATCCGCCAGGAAGAATGTGCAGCCCTTCCGTTATGATACCTGGCATCATTTCAAAATTATAGCGGATATGACTGCGCAGGCGTACAGCGTGTATATGGATGATGCGGCCATTGCGGAGAACTTTGCCTTCCGCACACCAGGCAGCACAACGCTAGCCGGGCATGTATTTGGCATCGACAACTTCGCCAACGGACAGGTGGACTTCGATAATATCAAGGTGATGGTCACCGGCGGACCGAAAAAAGCCGAACAGGCTGCACCGGAAGGACTTGTAAAGACTGATGAAACAGCAGCGGGCGCCAACGACGGCCGCATTCAAGGGATAAACGCCGCTATGGAATGGTCTTCAGACCAAGGACACACCTGGTCCGGCGTAGAGGGCACGGCCATTTCCGGATTGGCGCCGGGAGTCTACTGGGTCCGGTACCAGGAAACCCAAACCCATCAAGCCAGCCCTCATGTGGAAATGAGCATCCTGCCTTTTGTGCCGTCAGGCCGTGTCAGCGGGGTAAGCCTGGGCAATACCGATATCCGGCTGTATACCAACTATGGAAACCCT
This sequence comes from Paenibacillus mesotrionivorans, assembly GCF_046098205.1. Taxonomy (NCBI): domain Bacteria; kingdom Bacillati; phylum Bacillota; class Bacilli; order Caryophanales; family Paenibacillaceae; genus Paenibacillus; species Paenibacillus mesotrionivorans. The sequence continues at coordinate 41,075 of NZ_JBJURJ010000026.1, forward strand.
GCTGTTCAGCTTCATGCACAGGTAAAGCCCGCTGACGCAGTTAACAAGGAGGTCACCTGGAGCACCTCGGATACCGTTGTTGCTTCCGTCTACGGCGGCTTTGTTACCGCCCATTCCGCGGGGACGGCCTATATCACCGTGACAACGGTGGATGGCGGTTATTCGGATACCGCAACCGTAACCGTAAGTGTGTACGGCGGTCCGCAAAACCCGGGGAACCCGCCAGTCTCTGTTGAAGGTGTGAGTCTGAATCACACCAGCGCACAGCTGTATACCAACTATGGAAGCCCTACTCTCCAGCTCATCGCAAATGTGACACCTGCCCACGCCGCGGATAAGACTTTTTTATGGACCTCTTCAAACCCGGCGGCAGTGACAGTTGACAGTAACGGTCTGGTCCATGTCCGCGGGTTGGGCACAGCCAGGATTACGGTGACCACAGCAGACGGGGGCTACACAGCGTTCTGCGATGTGACCGTAGGGGAATATGCCTCCGGCGGAATTGATCCGGGCAGCACGGAGGAGGAGTCTCCGGGCTCCACAGGGCCTAGGCCGGTTTTGCCCGCCGCTGTCAAAGATAAAGACGGCAGCACCACTGCCACCGCCACTGATCCGGCTACCGGAGCAGTGACAGAAACCACCCATTGGCCGAACGGCGACCGCAGAGTTTTCACGAAGGAACGCAATGGTACTGTTACCGAGCTCATCACCAGACAGAACGGCAGCAAACAGGAGACAGTAACCAAACCGGATGGAAGCAGCCGCTCTGTGGTTTCGGACACCCGGGGAGTTCAGGTGGAGACCGCCACCACCTCTGTAGGGGAGATCACGGCCAGCGTCCGTCTGCCCCAAGGTGTGACACAAGCACGGATCACCATCCCCGTTCCCAAAACCTCCGTTTCCACGGTAGCGGTTAGGGTCAGGGAGAACGGAACCCGGTCGGTACTGGGAACCACTCTCCCCGCGGGCAATGGGATCAGCTTCATTGCTAAGGGTGATATGACTGTGCAGATCATGGATAATCCGGTTGCCTTCACGGATGTGCCCGGCGGTCATTGGGCGGCCGAAGCCGTAGCCTTTACCGCCAGCCGCGGGCTTTTCTCCGGAACGGACAAAGGAATGTTCTCCCCGGAGGTATCCTTAAGCAGGGCTATGCTCTTCACCGTGCTGGCACGGCTGGAGGGGGTGGAGACCGAAGGCGGAGAATATTGGTACAGCAAGGCGCAGGATTGGGCGGCCGCATCCGGCATTAGCGACGGCAGCGCGCCTGAAGCAGCCATTACCCGTGAGCAGCTGATCACCCTCCTGCACCGGTATGCCGGGCAGCCAACCGCCGCCGGAGCAGGCAAGAGTTTTGTGGACAGCGGCGACATCTCCCCATGGGCCACGGAAGCCATGGACTGGGCGGTACATGCGGGCATTCTTAACGGCAATCCAGAGAATCGCTTGGCGCCCAAGGGTGCAGCCACCAGGGCAGAGGTGTCCGCGATGCTGATGCGTTTTGTAGTTTGGAACAGTAACTGATGAATTAAGCAGGGTATAAAAACAGCCACTGAGTTAGGCGGAAATGTCCGCTCGGCTCCGTGGCTGTTTTCCATCAGAGACATTTCGCTTTAGTGCAAAAAAATATGCGTATTATCATCAAATTTTGCAACATTTCACAATTCATCTATCGTGTTGACGCCAGACGGAATGGTATATTTATGAAAACAAGGATCATAGAACAATATGTTTCCTGTTTACGGTATTTTTGTAGACAAACATAGAAAAAGAAACGGGAGGAATTTTGTTTGAATCTTTTGCACAGGCAAGTGAAGAAAGGAATGGCAGCGCTTTTATCCGCAGCTCTTCTGGTGCCGGCATGGACAGGCATTGCATTGGCGGAGGAAAAGGCTGCGGAGGATAAAATTTCCGTTCCACCGGTAGCCGAACAGGTTTACGGGTATACGGATACAGTTAGTCATTGGAGCAATGCAGCTGTTGAAAAATGGAGCGGTTATGGAATTATCCAAGGGTACGGAGATGGCATATTCAAACCGGATCAACCTGTGACCCGTGCTGAATTTGCCGCTATGCTTCAGAACATTTCCCAATATGTCCAACCGGGGAATAGCAGCTTCTCCGATGTGTCCTCTAATGATTGGTTTTATGAGGCAGTAACCAAACTGAAGGCTGCAGGGATAATGGAAGGCTCCGACGGCAAGGCCCATCCGGGTAATCCGATTACCCGTCAAGAGGCTGCTGTATTGCTGGCGCGGACCTTCAAGCTGAAGAGTGCGGGAGGTGCTGCTGCCTTTTCAGACAAAACAGAACTGGCCCCATGGGCTTCTGCTGCCGTTGGCGAACTGGCAACGCGCACAGTTCTGAAAGGATTCCCGGATGGTTCCTTCAGGCCCTTGGCTACCTTAACCCGGGCAGAAGCGACATCCTTGTTCGATCAATTTTTGGCCAAGCTATATAACAAGGCAGGTACATATAACGGGGAAATAAAGGGCAATGCATTGGTGAACGCTGCCGGTGTTACTCTAAAAGGCATGACCATAACGGGTGATTTATATATCGCCCAAGGTGTAGGGGAAGGAGAAATTAACCTTGATGGTGTGACGGTAAATGGGGCCGTCTATATTCAAGGGGGCGGTGAACATTCCCTTCTCTTGAAGGATGCTGTTGTGAAAGGCGTTCTTGCGGTAAATAAATATAACGGGAAGGTACGGATTGTTGCCTCCGGGAATAGCAGGATCTCCTCAACTTTGCTGGAGACGGGCGCTACGTTGGAAACCCGCCAGCTGTCCGGTTCAGGCTACGATTTGGTTACCATTACAACAGATGTTCCTGCAGGGCAGAAGATCGCTCTGGAGGGAAGCTTCAATAAGGTGACAAACCAGTCCTCTGCGGTAAGTATTATGGCTAACGGAACAATCAAGGAGCTGGTTGCCGAAACCTCCACCAACCTGAAGGGTGAAGTGAAGGTGGAGAAAATCTCTGCCAAGGATAACGCAGCCGTGACAATTAATGATAAACCTGCAGCAGCTCCTGTTGGCGGTGGGGGCGGCGGTGGTTTTGGCGGAGGCGGCTTTGGTGGGGGAGCTCCCTCCATTAATGTAACAGGTGTTTCCTTGAATGAAACGAATGTTTCCATGCAGGCAGGGACTACCAAACAACTGGCCGCCACAGTGACACCTTCCAATGCTGCCAATAAAGCGGTGACATGGAGAGTGAATGACGGCAGCTCCAACGTTATTACAGTGGATCATACAGGTCTGGTAACCGCTAAGTCTCCAGGTGTAAAGGAAGTTGTGGTGCAGACTCAAAGCGGCGGCTTCGAAGCGAAGGCAACCATTACGGTGAAACAACAAGCCGTAGAGCAGCTGGGAGTTAAGGTGACGCTGCTCACCACCGATATAAAGGATCCGAATGCTGAAATGGATGGAGTATTAATGGAAAACGGCAAGCGGGCAGACATTTCCGGAACGATTCCGTCAGGTGTCCAGCCCAATGAGTATTCTGCTGTTATTCGAGCCAGCCAGCCTTTGGTTCCGCTGTCGGTGGGACAAGTGGTATATGCCGTGTACGGTGTCATTCAACTGACGGATGGCCTGGGAAGGCCGCTAGCTGACACATCAGGTGTCACCGTAACCGTTAACGGAGCCGTATATAATCCACACTTTGGAGAAGGAATCAACGAGAAGTTTAACGCCGGCAGCTTCCTGTATCTTCTAGACACCGGCAACCAAGAAACCGTAACTTCTTCCCGTTTTGACATCACGAAGCAAGGCTATGCTCCCGCCTCCTTACAGCTTCAATACATGCCTGCCAAGGTTGTCTCCTCAGTTGAAGGGGTGTTCGGCGAGCTCGAAAAGCTTTATCTCGGAGCTAACCCGGACAAGGACCATATTCTAGGGAATATGCTCTTGTGGTCGGGCTTAGACAGTTACCCAATGGTCAATGTTCAGTGGTCCTCGAGCAATCCGGACGTGATTAGTGCGAATGGAAATGTTAAAAGATTAGAACAGGATCAAACCGTTACCCTTACCGCCACATTGTCCGGAGAATATACGGGCTCCAAATCATACCAGGTCATTGTGAAAGCCAACAAGATGATTATGACCCGCAGCAGCTTTGTGGATTCCTATTTTGTGGAGGGCTATCCCAAGGCTTATATGAAGAATGGTACGGTCCATGTGCAAATTGCATTTAAACAGCCGGCGGAAATGTATTCTGTTATGGGCTCTTATGATATGGCCGGAACGGTGGATTCTGTGTTAAAGGGGTATGGGAAAGGCTCTAATTCCTCCATAACTCCCCTCTATGATTGGCCTTACGCAAAAATCACTCAACAGGATGTGGGTAAGGTCTTAACATCCAATACCGGCTTTCAGCTTGGTTCATATGGGGGCCCCCTAAAGATGGATTTTGTCGTGAAGGACGGCAACCGCATTTCTGAACAAGTTACAACTGTGCAGGTTCAGTTAGAGGAGCCGTTTCATGGCTACGTTCCGAACTACGATCCGGCTACTTCAGGAACTGCATACTGGAACCAAGAGCGGAATGCTATCTATATCTACTTTAATAAAAGGCTGGATCCCAATTATTTGCCCACAGTCAATGATTTTACAGTTGAGGGTGCTAAAATAAATGATGTAACTATATTCAATGATGACTGGTCTATAAATCCTGAAGCGGCCGGAGCGTATGTGAAGCTGTCTGCTTCAATGAATAACTCCAACCTTCCTTATTCCACAGTGCAGTACACTGGAAAGTCCCTTCGTAGTCTCAAAACGGGAGTGCGGGTAGCATCTTTCAATAACCAACTCGCGAATAGTTCTACAGAATTGACAGCCGTCATTTCATCGGACCGTAAAATGGCTGTGTTCAACTTACAAACCGGCTGGAGATGGGTGGATAATGAAGCGGCCTTAAGCACCACTCCGATCTCAGAGCGCATTTCTGTAAAAGTGAATGGCCGGCTCTATCCCGCCACGGTAAAGAATCAAAGTGACCGGTATGTCCAACTTGCTTTCAACAGCCCGCTTCCGTCAGGAACAATTGATATCACGTACCGTACGGAGGGGTTAATGAATTGGGCCAGAGAGCCTTATCCTGCTGAGCTTCAGGCCCGGGTGCTTGGAATCCCAGCCCCCGGCATTCCAACAGCCTCGTATCAGGGTGGATTCATTCAACTGAATTTTGCCCAAGGATTTATAGGAACGGTTAACCCATATATGTATGCTTCCGGGTTGGTAGTAGAGGCGGATGGAGTCGAGTATGGGCTAAGAGGTCATATTATTGCAACCCGTCAGCCCTCGCCTCCCAATTATAATTACAATATAATGGATATCAATTTGAATGACATATGGTCAAAGGAAATCAAGCAGGCAGTGGATCAAGCCTCTGTAGTCCGTATTAAATATAAAAAAGTTTTACCGGATGATTACAGTATTTATGGCTTATCCGATACCACGGGCGGCCCTGTACCGGACTTTGATTATGTGAAGGTAAGCAAGCAAAAGTAGTCATGACAAAAAGGCAGGGAAACGGGAGACGTTTCCTTGCCTTTTTTATATTAAGGGAATGTTTGGCTTTTATTCAGGGGGGATTCAGGAAGCGCCTATAAACTGAGCTTATATCCCAATCACACCAGAAAGGATGTGCAAGCTCTTTATGCGAATGCGTTTGCGTTCTACATCGTTCCTGCTCGCGGGGATGCTGACCTTATCCTCTGTCCTGTTTTCCCCGGTGGCCGGGGCAGCTAGTCCTACAGAAACCTTGATTACACTATCTGATAGAGGCATTCAAGTGGATGGTCAAACGGCCTCCTCGGATTCCTCCTCTGCGGTTTATACGGGGGCGGATATCGTGTACTACAAAGCCGGACAAGGCTCCGCTTACGGGGAAGGAACCGCCGAGGACGAGCATGCGGCCAGTGAGGCTGAAGCGCACACGGTCGTGACCATTACGGAGCCGGGGACATACCGCGTTTCGGGCACATTGTCGGCTGGCCAACTGGCTGTTGACCTTGGCAAGGATGCCGCAGAGGATCCTTCGGCGGTGGTAAAGCTGATTTTGGATGGCGTCAATATTACCTCCACGGTGGCGCCGGCTGTGATTTTCTATAATGTGTACGAGCCGTACAGCTCCAGTGAGGATACAAAGGGCGTAACCGATCTGTCGTCGGCAGGTGCGCAGGTGGTGATCGCCGATGGCTCCGACAACCATGTGAGCGGCTCCTACGTGGCCAGAATCTACAAGGAAGGCACTACCAAAAAGCTGCATAAATACGATGGGGCATTCTATTCCAAAATGTCCATGAACATCAGCGGGGAATCGGCGGGAACCGGAAAGCTGACGATTCTTGCAGAAAATGAAGGGCTGGATTCCGAACTGCATCTCACTCTTAACGGAGGCAGCATCTACATTGAGTCCCAGGATGACGGTATTAATACCAACGAAGACGGCATCTCGGTGACAACCATCAACGGCGGTTACCTGCATGTGAATGCCGGTTTGGGTGCAGAGGGCGACGGCATTGACTCCAACGGCTATCTGACCGTTAACGGCGGGAGCATTGTGACCATGTCCAATGAACGAAGCCCGGATGGCGGAATCGATGCGGATAAGGATATTTTGTTGAACGGTGGTATGGTTGTTGCGTTGGGTACACGCAATGATGCAACAAGTGGCGACTCCAAGCAGCCTTTCATGGAGCTGATGTTCGCCTCCACACAAGCTGCAGGAAGCGTCATTGAGATCACTGATGCGTCTGGCAATAAGCTGCTTAACCACACTGCCGAGAAGGCGTTCCAAAGTATAACCTTCACCTCAGCTGACTTGGCCCTTAATCAAGAATACCAAGTGTATGTGGATGGTATCCGGCAGCAGTACAGCGGTAATTCCTTCGGTATGATGGGAGGACCTCCCGGAGGCGGCGGGCGTCCGCAAGGAACTCCTCCGGGGCAGGGCCAAGGCACACCTCCCGCCGGAAATGGTAACGGAACTCCTCCTGAGCCTCCCGCAGGAGAAAAACCAGCAATGCCGGATGGCATGACACCTCCGGGTATGAACGGCTTCCCGGACGGACAGGCTGAAACCGCCGGGGAGGCTTCCACTTCATTTATCCTGACTGATACCGTCCACAGCTTCTCGGCGATTACGGCCTCCACGGATGCCTCCGGCAAGCAGAAGGTAACCTTCTCCATCAATGCAGGCAGAGGCATTGCTAACGCAGCCTCAGGCGGCACAATTGTCTTGGACAGCATTACAGCCAGCACAGCCGTTCCGGATATGGATGTTCAAGTTACCGTAACGGATGTCCCATCGGAAAATTATTCTGAAACAGCTCTGCTGTCTGAAGGTATAGAGGCCATCTCTGCAATTTTGCCTAAAGACGACGGCACATACCGCCTAACCGTTGCGGTGGTTTCAGGCAACGCCGCCTACACCGGTGCCACCAGTCTGCAGTTTACCATTGGCGGGCTGCCATTTGCCGATGTGAAGCTTGGAGATGGGGCTTATGATGCTATCAAGTCCCTGTATGAAAAAGGCGTGATGGTAGGAACAGCGGAGAATGCTTTTTCTCCTAATGAAGGATTATCCCGCGCCGCGGCCGTTACCGTGTTCGGACGGCTGCTGGATGTGAAACCCGAAGAAACCGCCCTGTTCAGCGATGTGGAGCAAAGCAGCTGGTACAGCGGTTATGTCGGTTGGGCAGCGGAGGCAGGATTGGTAGAGGGAATTGGCAATGGTCAATTCTCGCCCAACAGCATCATAACAGCGGACCGAATGAATCTGATCATGGAGCGCTACAGCGCCCTAAGCGGACAAACGTACCAAAAAGCGGAAGGTGGCTCCAAGCCGCTGACCCGCGGGGAGTTCGCCGTTATGCTGGTTTCCTTGAAAAGGTAGGCAACGAGGATACGGGGTCTGAACAGAATGGAGCAGCACGAAGGAGGAGGCATTCAGCCCCCTCCTTTTTTATGCTGGTGATCAGCGCATATTAGCTTTCCTTATAAATGTATACAGTTACTGGATTGGCCTTGAGTTGCCCGCCGGTTATTTTGAGATGGGTGATTTTGATAACAGCCTCCCGGCCTGAGGAGACCTGTGACAAATTCAGCGCCAATATCCGATCCGGCAGCACCTGGACAGAACCGCTGGGAAGCAGACTATCATTCACATAAACCTGGAGCCCCTCCTGATCAGGGGACAGCTCCTGATTAAATTGGACCAGCAGATGAGGAGCGGAAGACGGGATATGCAAGGGGTTGACACTGCTGTTGGGTTGTGATCCGTTCTGCTGGCTATAAACGGCACCTGTGACGGTATTATCGGATGATGCGTATAGGGCAGCGATTGTAACTTCAGGGCCTGCTGCAGGAGGGGTATCCTCTGTGCGGACCTCCAGCTCCCGCCGGGCCAAGCCGTTGGCGCCGGTGATGACAACAATATCGAATTTTTGCACAATGCCGGTGCGGACCGTGGTCCGGTCTTGTTCATATACCTCAAGATGGGCTGCCGGATCTATTGTAGACAGGGTTTGCTTGAAGGCTTCCACAGTGGTGCCCTGGGGAATCTTCTCGATCCACCGGATCCCATTGTTAATGGGATACACGCGGGAGCGGATCTCGGTGTTATTGCCCAGCTTGCCCACATTGTTCCACGGGTCGGAATCGGTAAACTCATTCCTAGCCGTGAAGGAAATATCCTCGTTTTTGACCGTCATTTGGAATACGACCCAATATTCCTTGCCGCCAGGCGCCAAAGGCATGGAATACGTATACAGCGGCTCCGGATTCGAACCCTGGTACACCCTGACCGTAGCCAGTGAGCCGTCAGGTGAGAGGGGGACACCGGAGTATTGATGCGCATAAAAGACATAATGCCCGTTGGCCGGCTTCCGCACGGTAATGGTCTCCATTCCCGGAGAATTCGGATCATCCCGGTCAAGCTCTACATTGCTGGGAGAGCCGTTACGCCTAAACTCGTCCTTGTACCATGAGTGAAGGTCATTCCCCCGGCCTGTGCGGTCCGGTCCCAAAAGGTGGGCATCCAGATCACGCGGCTGGAGTCCCCAGGATAGCACCATCCGGAATTCATTGTCCTTCAGGGTTTCAATGGCTAATGCATCAACATTCGGGGTCCATGCGGCGGAAGCGGCAACACCCTCCAGTTGAGTCCGCAAGAATGAATCACCGATGATTTCCCCTATATATGACCCAGGGCTTAAACGGATGGAATAATGGCCGTTTTGGTCCGTAACCGTTTCCCAGGAAGGTCCACCGGATTTGGCATCTGCAGTTTTTGGGCGGAAAACAATCCTTATTCCCCCAACGGGTAATCCGCTTTTATTCGAAATACGGCCGGAGATGCCGGATAAGACCGTATGGAGATGGCCAGCAAAGACACCGTTTTTGGCTCGGATCGAAACCTTCAGAAGCTCCGTAGAATCAACAGCCAGCGCAGGGAATAAAAGCGTTCCAGACTGAGCCTCATAGGTCCAGCCGTCGAGGCTGACGGGCTTCTCTCCCACAGTTGCCTCTATGTCAAAATCCGAAATGGATGACGTCTCCGGTTTACGGGAGAACTGCAGCTCCACTTTGCCGTTGGACATAACGGCCTTTTCCAGAATGGGCAGGTTCATATCGGTTTGGACGACGGGTTTGGAGGAAGCCGGGAGGTTCAGCTTCCCGATGCTTCCCTCCGGGGCTTGCAGAAACACAGGGGAATGGACGTCCACCGTGTTGAATCTGCCCTGCAGAGAGACATAGCTTTGGGCAGGAGCCTCCGGGGGAATCACCACCTGCTCAAACACCGGGACAGGCTCGCGTGTGCGGAGCTGGTTCACCACTGCGGAGGAGGCCAGAGTGGTTTGCAGCACCCGTGTGCCCTGACCCGCGACAATGTCTGTAACCTCCCGGAGATTGTTCACGGTTAGCGAATGCAGCAGGGTTCCGGTCAGATGAATACCGCCTTTTCCGCTTCCCAGCACCAGGGTTTCCCCTTCTACCTGCACATTCTCCAGATAAACCGGCTCGCTGCCCGTTTGTTCTGTAATAACCAGCTTCCCGGTAACCTTCACATTGCGAAGCTTCACCCGGGGAGCATCTATGTACAAATCCCCCTGGATAACAGCGGTGCCGGCTAAAGGCCCGTATACCGCGTCGGCTTGGCTGAGCTTGAATATCCCCGTTCTATCTCCGTCAATCCCGGTCAGGTAATCGGCAGAGCCCGTAATATCGGTGAAAGTATTGCCCTCATCGTAATAAAGCCGATAGTCCTCACCGGGGGTCTGCTGCCCGGTTGTTAGCACAACAGTGGGGGTGCCGGCTTTAACGGCAGTCCGTTTCACATCAAGCCCGCCGGGAAAGGAAAACGCTCTGACATCAGCTTCATTCTCAATGGCCTTGTCCAAGGTCACCAAAACAGTGGTCCGGTCATATGCCGCCGCTTTGATTACGCGGAAAAGCTGTCCCGGGGAACTGAGGGAAGGCGGTTTCCCTGTGGGTGCCGGAGCGGGCAAGGAAGAAGGTGCAGGGGTAAGCCCCAGCAGATCCTCTGCCTTGGCGGTAAACTCCGTCTGACGGGTCCAGCAGGAATAGGCCAATAAAGCCAGGGCCTGCCGCTCTGCCCTCTCCCGGGGGGCAAACTTCAGAGCGCCGCCTTCGTTATCCAGGCCGTTGACGAAGCCGATTTTGTAGGCCAGGGCAACGCTGGGTTTGGCCCAATCTGCCACCTGCGGAAAGTCGGTAAACCCGGCGTCTGCCGGGAATACTGCCGCCTGACTATCCAGACCCATCGCCCGGGTAAAAAACACAACCAGCTCTTCCCGGGTCACATAGGCGTCCGGCGAAAAACCCGAAGCGGAAGACCCTTCCGTAATGCCCGCTTCGACCAATGCAGCTACATATCTCCGATACCAGCTGTCGGCTGGTACGTCTGCGAAGCCTGTTGGAGAGGAGCTCTCCGATCTTCCGGTTGCCAACACGAGAACTTTGGCCAGCTCTGCACGGGTAATGGGCCGCTCCGGAAAAAAGTGCCCCTCTTCATATCCCGAGAGAATTCCTGCTTGGGCAAGCGCTAGTATTTCCTTTTGAGCGTAGGAGCCGGAGATATCGGTAAAGTAGGGGGCGGTGGATCCGGCCGCGGGAGCGGGGGTGGGGTTGTCCTCCGCAGCGGCAATGCCGGTAAAGGCTGATGACAGCAAGGCGGCTGCCAGCGTAGCCTTGACTGTCAGGCGTTTAAGAGATGAAAGCGGGGGCGTATGGTTTTGATGCTGCATGCTACTGTCCTCCTGTTTTGGATTGGGCTTACTTTGATTCCAACTTATGAGAACATTATAATCCTCGGGGACAAAGAAGGATGACGGTTTTTGTCGAAAATAAAAAAGTAAGCAGTCTTTACCAAGACATCACCCGGACCGGATGACGAAGGAGAGTTTAGGACATAATGTAAGCACCGGGAGAGGAACCCAATGCCCCATCAACGCCTTCCCGCAAGCAGAATACAGGAACTTGCATAAGACACTGGCAACAGATGAATACTATGGACAGTCCTCGAGCTCCCATCCACAGTGATAAAGCATCAGGAGATCAACTACTTTTCGCGGAAAGTGAGGCATCAAGAGCATGAAAGCAACTGGGATCGTACGCCGCATTGATGATTTGGGAAGAGTTGTTATTCCGAAGGAAATCCGCAGAACCTTAAGAATCCGTGAGGGAGATCCCCTCGAGATATTCGTGGACCGCGACGGAGAAGTGATTCTAAAGAAGTATTCGCCCATCGGCGAGCTTGGCGACTTCGCCAAGGAATATGCCGAATCCCTCTACGAAAGCACCAGCCACATCACCATGATCTCCGACCGGGACAACATTATCGCCATCTCCGGCGGTTCCAAGAAAGACTATCTGGAGAAGCAGATTGGTTCGTTGGTGGAAACCTGCATGGAGCAGCGTAAAGCGGTGCAAGAACTCAATCCCGGCACCTATGAAATCTGCAAGGACGTGCAGGAAAACTATACTTCTGTAACGATGGCTCCTATTGTGGCCAGCGGGGATCCGATCGGCTCTGTCATTCTCTTCAGCAAGGAAGAGGGCGTTAAGATGGGCCAAATGGAAGTGAAGATGGCCGAAACCGCAGCAGGGTTTCTGGCCAAACAAATGGAGCAATAATCGGTATGGGTGAACCATGTCCAGCTTCCTTTACAGGCCCAGGCCTGTGAGGAAGCTTTTTGTCGTGGAGTGCGGACAGGACGGGCTGGCGTCGAACCGCCGGATTCTGTATAGTTAAAGGGGCGGAGAGGGAAGAGGAAGAATTTGCCGCCGCGAAAAGGACAGCTCATTCATGGACAACACAGGAAAGCGGAAGGACGGACGGAAGGGAAAGCCCAAGCCCGGTGCGGGTACGGGCAGCACTCTTCTGAAAGGGGCGGCCATTCTGGGGATGGCCACGGTGATCTCCAAGCTTCTGGGGACGCTTCAGAAAATTCCGCTGCAAAATATCGCAGGCGATGAAGTTTTTGGCATTTATAACGCTGTTTATCCGTTGTATTTGTTTATTCTGACGCTGGCCTCGGCGGGGTTCCCCATCGCGGTCTCCCGTTTTGTAGCGGAGGCGGCCGGGCAGGGGAATATGGCCGAAGCCCGGTTAATCTTCCGTCGGGCGGCCTGGATTCTGGTGCTGACCGGTACGGCGGGGTTTGCTGTGCTGTATACGGCGGCTGACGGGATTGCCGTGCTGATGGGCGTCGAAGCTGCAGCAACGGGCATCAGGAGCGTATCCTTTGCCTTGCTGGCGGCGCCGCTTATGGCTGCGGTACGGGGATATTTCCAGGGGCTGCAGGACATGGTGCCCACAGCGGTGACGCAGGTCGTCGAGCAGGTTATGCGGGTAGCTGTTATGCTGCTGCTATTGTTCTGGCTCACGGGGCGTCAGGAGGCAGCGGACCGGATTGCCGCCGGTGCAGTGTTCGGCTCTGCAGCCGGAGCGGCTGCGGGGTTGTTGGCGGCATGGTGGTTTTGGATCAAAAGGGGAAGGACAAGCACTGGCGGAGTAGACGGGAATGCAACGGTGGGCGGAACCGGGCAGGTGGAGGCTACGGCCCTCCCGGGGAAACAGGAACCCGCGGGGGTATTCCTGCGGCGCTTTGCCCTGTATGCCGTGCCGGTATGTTTGGGTTCCCTGGCCATGCCGGTGCTGACCCTGGTGGATACCTTCACCATTCCCCGGCAGCTGATTGCAGCAGGAGAGGGCGCCTCCGAGGCCAGCCGCCTGTTCGGCGTGTACAACCACGGGCTGCCGCTGGTGCAGCTGGTGACCATGGTGGCCACCTCCATGGCGGCTGCTCTGGTGCCGGCAGTGGCCCAGGCCAAGGCCACCCGGGACCCCCGGCTATTGGCCACCCGGGTCAGGCCGGTGCTGCGGTTCACCTGGCTGGCCGGGCTGGCTGCGGCCTTCGGCCTGGCGGCCACGGCCCTGCCCGTGAACGTGATGCTCTTCGCGTCGCCGGAGGGCTGGCCCGCCATGGCGCTGGTGTCCTTCACCGCGCTGTTCGCCACGCTGCACATTGTCAGCGGCTGTGTGCTGCAGGGCCTGGGCGCGGTGCGGGTTCCGGCCCGCAGCCTGTTCCTGGCTGCCGCGGCCAAAACAGCGGGCAACCTGCTCCTGGTGCCCGCCTGGGGCATCGGGGGCGCCGCGGCCAGCGCCGTCCTCGCCTATGGCCTGGCGTCCGCGCTGAATCTGCGGACGCTCAAAAGCACGGCGCCGGAGACCCTGGCGCCGCTTGGCACGCTGCGCCGGCCCGTGGCCGCAGCGTGCGTCATGGCCCTGGCGGTGCTGGCGGTGGAGTGGAGCATCCTCCACCTGCCCTGGGGCCAGGGCCACTTCCGGCTGCGGCATACCGTCGCAGCCCTGGCCGCAGTAGCGGCCGGCGCCGCCGTGTACGGGGCGGCGCTGCTCAAAACCGGGGCGCTCACCGAAGCCGAGCTGGCCCTGGTGCCCGGCTTCCACAGCCGGTGGAAGCCGCTCCTGCGGCGTTGGCGCCTCCTGCCGGAGACGCCGCACTCCATATCGAAAGAAGGCTGATCGCGCATGGCGAAGGCAATAACAATCGTGGGATTGGGCTCGGGGGACGAGAACCAGCTGACCCTGGGGGTGCTCCGCAGGCTCACGGAAGCGAAAACCGTCTATTTGCGGACGGAGGACCATCCGGTAGTCCCGTATCTGAAGGAGCAGGGGATCACCTGCTCCAGCTTCGATTCGGTCTATGAAGCTCAATCCAGCTTTAATGATGTATATGAGACCATTGCCGCCGAGCTGCTCCGGCTGGCTACAGAAGAGGACCGGCAGGTAGTGTATGCCGTGCCGGGCCACCCTTTTGTGGCGGAACGGACCACCATGCTGCTGAAGGAACGGTGTGCGGCGGAGGAGATTCCTTTTGAGGCGGTTGGCGGGGAGAGCTTCCTGGACCAGGCCTTCGCCCGGTTCGGATTTGATCCCATCGAGGGTTTTCAGCTCCTGGATGCCACAAGCCTCTCCATGTCCGTGCTCAATCCCCGGCTGCATACGGTCATCGGCCAGGTGTACGATATGTACACCGCCTCGGATGCCAAGCTGGCGCTGATGGAGCTTTATCCGGACGAGCATACGGTATGGGTGGGCCATGCCCTGGGTGTGGCGGGCAGCGAATCCATGGCGGCGGTGCCCCTCTATGAGCTGGACCGGCAGACGGGCTATGGCAACCTCTCTTTGATCTATGTGCCGCCTACCCAGGCGGATGCCGTCATCAACAAAACCTTTCCCCGGCTGCACGAAATTGTGCGTATTCTCCGCAGCCCGGAGGGCTGTCCGTGGGACCGGGAGCAAACCCATCAGAGCATCCGCAAAAACCTGATTGAAGAAACCTACGAGGTTTTGGAAACACTGGATGATGATGACCCGGATGCCATGTGCGAGGAGATGGGGGATCTGCTCCTGCAGATTATGCTCCACGCCCAGATGGAGGAGGAAACAGGCAGCTTTACCGCGTATGACGTCATTGCCGGACTGAATGAGAAGCTGCTCCGGCGACATCCCCATGTGTTCGGCAGCCGGGATGCGGATAATGCCGAGGAGGCGCTGGCCCGCTGGGAAGAGGTGAAGGCGGAGGAGAAGCGTCAAAAGGGCTTGCAGCCCGAAGCCCTCTCTGCACTCCACGGGGTGCCCCGTGACCTGCCCGGCCTGATGAAGGCCTACAAGCTCCAGAAAAAAGCGGCCAAGGTGGGCTTTGACTGGGACCGTATGGAGGATGTAATGGCCAAGGTGGAGGAGGAGCTGGCGGAGCTGAAGGCGGAGTTGGGCGAATCCCAGGACCGCCAGGAGGACGAGCTGGGCGACCTGCTGTTTGCCATTGTTAATTTGGCCCGGTTCCTGTCCTGCGATCCGGAGGAAGCTCTCGCCCGGACCAACCGGAAATTCGTCCGGCGGTTCTCCTATGTGGAGAAGAAGCTGAGAGAGGCCGGGAAAGAGCCGGGGGATGCCACCCTGGAGGAGATGGAGCATTATTGGCAGGAGGCCAAAACACTCCCCCATGCGTAAGGCTGCTCTACCGGGCCGGCGCTTTTTTACAGAAAAAAGTTTTACCGGAAGGCACAAGAAAAAGAAGGATTTTCCGGTGCCATCCAGAATATGTACACGAGAAACAGGCTTTTTTGCTGCCGTTTGCCTGCAGAGAAGGCCTATCCTGACGATTCAGACGCCGGATTCGCCGGCAGCTTGAAACCATATTTAGGGAGGATTATCCAAACATGAATAAAATGGACCTGGTAAACAAAATTTCCGAAAAAAGCGGCTTGACCAAACGTGACGTGGAAACCGTTCTGAACAGCTTCGTCGGTGAAGTAACGGAAGCACTCTCCGCAGGCGACAAGGTTCAGCTGGTTGGCTTCGGCACCTTCGAAACCCGCAAGCGCTCCGGCCGCACCGGCCGCAATCCCCAAAACGGCGATCCCATCGCCATCCCGGAATCCGTTATTCCGGCCTTCAAGGCCGGCAATAAGCTGAGAGACGCCGTTAAGTAATGAGGCTGGACAAATATTTGAAGGTTTCCCGCCTGATCAAAAGACGTACCGTGGCCCAAGAGGTTTCGGATCAGGGGCGGGTTTACTTGAACGGCCGTGAAGCGAAGAAAAGCAGCGAGGTGAAGGTTGGGGACGAGCTGACGATCCGCTTCGGCCAAAAAAGCGTAACCGTACGGGTGGAAAGCATTGCCGAAACCTCCCGCAAGGATGAAGCAGCCGGTATGTACACGGTGCTCCGCGAGGAGAGCCATAAGGAATAGAACGGTATGCAACCGGCCCGGGAAATCTCCCCGGCCGGTTTTTTCATGGAATGCAGTTTTTGTCGGAATACAAAATCCCAGCTCCCCTTTCTAAACCGGTTCTAAACCCGGACAATCCCCCATACCCTTATGGTAGAGCAGGCGTGGACGCGAACAGCCGCCGGCAGTGCTTTACGTCCGCGTGAACGTGAGGGAGGGGACATGCCATGATGGTGGAAACGGGCAAGATTAAGCGCCAGGAAGTCAAGATGCTAAACCGGAAGCTTTTGGAGCTGTCCGGAGTCATGAATGTGGAGAGCTTTGACAATGAGGAGTTTCTGCTGGAGACCGAGATGGGGTACCTGATGATCAAAGGCTCCAATCTCCATATCAAGAACCTGAACCTGGAGCAGGGACTGGTCGCCATCGAGGGATTGGTGAACGAGCTGGCTTATGTGGACGGGGGAAGCGGCGGTAAATCCAAAGGCTTTTTGGGGAAACTGTTTAAGTGAGTCTATCTGCCCAATTCGCCACCATGGGGCTTATGCTGGCCAGCGGCATCGGGATTGGTCTATTGTTCGACCTGTACCGGGTTCTGGCGCATGAGCTCCGGATTCCCCGATGGCTGATCCCTCTTTTTGACCTGGCCTATTGGGTTATCGCCACGATTTTTGTGTTCCGTATGCTGTTTATCGGTAATTTCGGACAAGTCCGGGTGTTTGTGTTTCTCGGGCTGGCTGCCGGATACACCGTTTATTTCTTGGGATTAAGCCGTTCTTCTGTCAAAATGATCAAAATGGTGCTCCGCGGAATTGAAGCCGTGATTCAATTTGTGATACGCTGTGTAGAGATTCTTATTATCCGGCCATTCCGATTACTTGTCCGGGTAGTCCGTTTCCTGCTGGGAATCGTGACTGCAGTCGCTATGTTCCTGTACAAAGTTGTGATACAATTGCTCTATCCTTTGCGTCTTTTGCTCCGTTTTGTAGGACGGGCAGTCAAGCCTTATGCCAAGCTGCCGCGTTGGGTGAAAGGTCCCTGGTTGGCCTTCCGGCGGTGGCTCAAACGGTAAGACGCTTCATGAACGGGAGGAAAGCTCATGTCCAGGGAACGCGCCGGCAGTGTCGGAAGCAAAGCTTCCGCCAGCCCCAAAACTGGCGCAAGCCGAAAACGCATCCGTCTTGTGACCATAGGGGTGCTGGCCTTGACCATGTGGGCCGGAGCCACCGTCTGGAGCCAGATGAAGAGAACCGACGAGATTACAATCCGTCTGGAGGCGCTTGGGGGCAAGCTGAACGATACGGTGCAGATGAACGAAAAGCTCAAACGTGAAGTTGAGCGGATGTCCGATCCGGAATACCGGGAGGAACGTATCCGCAAAGACAATCATATGTTTAAACAAGGGGAAACGGTGTTCGATGTGCCGCGGACAACTCCGTAGACGGAGGATGCCCGGCTTTTGTTGACCGATTTTGGCCCTTCGGGTATAATGCTCATAGCCCGTTCTTTTTGGATTATTCGGATCGGCTTTATTATGTCAAGGGAGGAACAATTACCTTTATGGCAATTGAAGTAGGCAGCAAGCTTGAGGGAAAGGTGACAGGCATCACTCATTTCGGAGCGTTCGTTGAACTTCCGGAAGGACAGACAGGCCTTGTTCACATCTCGGAAATTGCGGACAATTACGTGAAAGATGTTAATGATCATCTGAAGCTGGCGGATAAGGTTACCGTCAAGGTGATCAACGTGGACAAGGACGGAAAGATCGGCCTTTCAATCAAGCAAGCCGTCGACAAACCTCCAGGTGAGACCCCGGCCAGACCTGAACGCCGTAGCTTTCCTCCCCGCGAACGCAGTGAAGGTGGAGGCGGATTTGGCGGTGGTGGTGGCGGCGGTGGATTCGGAGGCGGACGCGGAGACCGTGGCGGACGTTCCTTCCAAAGGCCCCCTATGGGCAAGCCGTCCTTCGAAGACAAGATGTCGAAGTTCCTGAAGGACAGCGAGGAGCGGATGTCCTCGATCAAGAAGAATACGGAAGGCAAGCGGGGAGGCCGCGGCGCGCGCCGCGACTAAGTCCCGACATTCATAGAGCCGTGCGGATCCTGTGAATCCGTACGGCTTTTTTTGCTTTGGGCGATGACTTGACGCAGCGCAGATTCATCGGGTATACTCATGCTTGTCCATATGCGGCGGTGTAGCTCAGCTGGCTAGAGCGTTCGGTTCATACCCGAAAGGTCGGGGGTTCGATTCCCTTCGCCGCTATATGTATTCTTTTGCACATTCCCTTGCCGAGCCGGTAGGGGATTTTTTGTCTTCGCCATCCGCAGATTTGGAGGGGGACCAAAAAAAGTTTTCCGCATTTCTTGGCAATCCCTCCGGCGACTGATTCACATCGACACCATTTTTTGGCGGCGCGCGCTCACGTTTTGCGGATTGTTGGGGAATGGGCCGATAGCTTTCTGTCTCCCAATTCCCCTAATCCGTTACCCCATAAAGGAAAGCGCTCTTTCGCGCGGACTGTCGGAAACTTTTTAAGGTCTAGCAACTGAATCTGACAAACTTTCTGATAGATTCACTCTATAATAGGGTTCACTTAACGACATTCCGATTAGGAGCGTCCATGTTGCCCTTGTAGTGCTGTCAGCCGGCGGCCGCTTGCCAATGAAAACTGATTAAGGTGGTGCAATTGATCATTATGCAAAAGCCGAACAAGATGATTGGAATGGAACAAGTGATCCCCGCCCAGGCACGCAAGATAACCCAGGGCCTGAAAGCCCTCTTACTGGAAAACCGTCTGACACAGGCCTGGATCATCCGCAAGTGGGCCATATTGCTGATAGGTGTTGCCTTTCTGTTGGGCCGGGCCACAATTTTGGACAGGCTGTCGCCCTTTGCCATTGCGTACTTTGCCGTTATTCTGTTTGTCCGGCGGGAGCTGGTGCCTTGGGTGGGCCTGGCACTGGCCGCAGGAAGCATCTTTTCTCCGGCCGCCCATCCCGGCTATGTCATTACGGAGCTCCTGGTGTTTGTCCTGATTCAGAAGGGTGTAGAAAAATTCGAACGTTCGGATATTTCCCTGCTGCCCTTAATGTCCTTCGCCTCCGTGTTTATGGTGCAGCTCCTCTCTTATGTAATGAATGCTGACCTGTCATGGTACACCTTAATGTTAACCGGGGTAGAAGCACTGCTGTCCCTTGTGCTGACGCTGATCTTCATCCAGGCGGTGCCGGTGCTGACCCAAACCCGTAAGAAATCCAACCTCAAGCACGAGGAAATCATCTGCCTGATTATTCTGCTGGCTTCGGTTATGACCGGGACGGTGGGGTGGCTGGTAGGCGGGGTTTCCGTGGAGCATGTGTTCTCCCGTTATCTGATTCTGCTCTTCGCTCTGGTGGGCGGCGCACCCTTGGGCGCCTCCGTCGGGGTGATTACCGGACTGATCCTGAGCCTGGCGGATATGAATGCGATTTACCAGATGAGCCTGCTGGCTTTTGCCGGGCTTCTGGCGGGTCTCTTACGGGAGGGCGGCAAATGGGCGGCTGCCCTGGGGATGCTGTTAGGCTGCTCCATCCTGACGGTATATGTGGGAGACCAGGCGGCGATTCTGGCTTCAACCTGGGAAACTCTGGTGGCCCTGGGGCTGTTCCTGCTGACTCCTAAGGAAGCGGTGAAGGTTCTCGCCAAATATGTGCCCGGCACCCAGGAGAATATGAAGAGCCATTACGAATATGCCAAGCGGGTACGGGACATTACCGCGGGACGGGTGGAGCAGTTCTCCCAGGTGTTCCAGCAGCTGTCCAAAAGCTTCCGCCAGCTGACCGAAGAGGGTATGGAGCGGAAGAAGGAGGAAGAGGTCAGTCATTTTATGAATGCGGTGGCCAACAAAAGCTGCATGTCCTGCTGGAAAAAGCAGCAGTGCTGGGACAGGCAGTTCTACGATACCTATAAATTTATGACGGAAATGATGACCGCTGTGGAGAAAAACGAGCAGTTCTCCCGCAAGGATATCCAGCAGGAATGGCGAAAGGCCTGCCAGCGGCCGGATCAGGTGCTGGAGGTGATGAAGCAGCAGTATACCCTGTACCGTCATGATCTGCGGTGGAAAAAGCAGATTCTGGAGAGCCGGCAATTGGTGTCGGAGCAGCTGGTTGGTGTATCCCAGGTTATGGAGGACCTGGCCCGGGAGATTAAACGGGAAGGACAGGAGCTCTACCTGCAGGAGGAGCAGATCAGGAGCGCACTGGAGGGGCTGGGGCTATCCATTCTGACTATCGATGTGATTAATTTGGAAGAGGGCAATGTGGAGATTGAGATTGTCCATCAATATACCAAGGGCTTCGACGAATGCCGCAAAATTATTGCGCCGCTGTTATCTGACATTTTGGGTGAGAATATCGCAGTTAAAAAGGAGGTTTCTTCGGATAAAGGGGACGGCTCCTGTACGGTCACCTTCGGCTCGGCCAAGGAATATGAGGTGGAAACCGGCATCGCCGGAGCGGCCAAGGGCGGCGATCTGCTCTCCGGCGACAGCTTCAGCACCGCTGAGCTGGGCAACGGCAAGTTTGTGGTGGCGCTGTCCGACGGCATGGGCAACGGCGAGCGGGCACGGGCGGAGAGCAGCACCGCGCTTACCATTCTGCAGCAGCTGCTCCAATCAGGCATGGACGAGAAGCTGGCCATTAAGTCCGTCAACTCGGTGCTCTTGCTCCGTTCGCCGGACGAAATGTATGCCACGGTGGATATGGCGTTAATCGATCTATACAGCGCCGACACCACCTTTATGAAGATCGGTTCCACACCCAGCTTTATCAAACGCGGCAATGAGGTGATCCAAATTACCGGCAATAATCTGCCGGTAGGAATCCTGCAGGAGATCGATGTGGATCTGATCAGCACCCAGTTGAAACCCGGAGATGTGCTCATTATGATGACGGACGGCATCTATGATGCGCCGGGTTATGCGGTCAACAAGGAGATGTGGATGAAGCGTGTTATCGGCGAAATTAACGCCGAAAGCCCGCAGGATATTGCTGATTGCCTGCTGGAGCGGATTGTCCGGCAGCAGCATGGGGAAATTTCCGACGATATGACGGTTATTGTGGCCCGGATCGAACGGTACCGTCCGGAATGGTCCACCTTCCGCTGGCCCGGCATCAGCCGGATTGAACGCCCCAAAACGGTTAGTTAGGAAAGTTTTGTCCGTATATCTTTACCCGAATAACGCTGTCTGTCTGCAGCAGGGCCCGGCTTGCCCGGACCCTGCTTTTTGCCGGTATCAGAGGCTGTTCCATTATTGGCCGCGGTCCCAATTTTTTTGAAGCAAACTCCGTTCCTTCCTGTCTAAACACTCTATTAACCGGACATACTAGAGACATAGAGTTCAAGCAAGCACAGGAAAACGGAGGATGGTTAACATGAAGCAGATTATCTTGATTACCGACGGCTGCTCCAATGTGGGGGTGGATCCGGTTATTGCCGCCGCCCAAGCGCGGCAGGAGGGGATTGTAGTCCATGTGGTGGGGGTCATCGATCAAGGGGAGATCGGCGAATTGGGAGCGTCCGAAATTGCCGAAATTGCCAAGGCCGGCGGAGGTATGAGCCGGATTGTACCCTCCGCCCAGCTTTCGGGCACGGTGCAGATGATGACCCGCAAGACCGTAGCCGGCACTATCCAGCAAGTCGTGGAGCAGGAGCTCCGCCATATTCTGGGGGGCAGCGGCAGTCTGACGGAGCTGGCTCCGGAGAGGCGCGGGCTGGTGGTACAGGCCGTAGAGGATATGACCGACCGGCTGGGGCTGGAGGTTGCGCTTCTGGTGGATGCCAGCGCCAGCATGAAGCCGAAGCTTCTGGCGGTTCAGGAGACGGCCCATGATCTGATGGCCAGCCTCAAGGCACGGGGCGGAGAAAGCCGGTTGGCTGTATTCCGGTTCCCCGGTTTGCAGGGCCAGGAATGCCATATGGAGCTGGGCTTCACTTCCGATCTTGCAAAAGCCCGCAACTTGTTCTATAAAATAAACATGAGAGGCACTACCCCAACCGGCCCGGCGCTCCTGGAAACCATCCGCTATATGGCGGGTAAACCTGCGCTGCCGCCGGTGGAGGACAAGGACGGATGTCTAAGTGAGTATGTCGTCTAACCCTGTCTTCCCCTTGGGGAAGCGGATTACCGGCAGGTGGAACAAAATAGAATATACGGTGGAACGCGGGCTGGGGGAAGGCGCCAACGGCAAGGTGTATCTGGTCCGGAGAGGACAAGAGCGGCTGGCTATGAAGGTGGGCTCCGACACGCTGGACCTGCAATCCGAGGTTAACACCCTGAAGGTCCTCTCCGGTATGGAGGGCTCCTTCCGCCGCTTTCTGGTGGATGTGGATGATGCCGAGGAGCAGGGGCAGGCCATTCCCTTCTACGTTATGCGTTTCGTGGAGGGGCAGCAGCTGCAGAAGTATCTGTCCCTTAAAGGATCCGCCTGGTTTCCTCTGATCGGCCTGCGGCTGTTGGAGAAGCTGGCGGAGCTGCACCGTACAGGCTATATATTCGGAGATTTGAAGAAGGAAAATGTGCTGGTTTCCGGGTACGGCATGGTGGAGCTGGTGGATTTCGGCGGGGTCACACCTATAGGCAAGGCGGTTAAGCAGTTTACCGAAATCTATGACCGCTGCTACTGGAATGCGGGGGACCGTTCGGCGGACGCGGCTTATGATCTGTTTTCCTTTGCCGTTCTTTGCATCCATGTCTGCGGAGGCCCCAAGGAAGCCTTTTCCCGGGAAATATTGCCCCAGAACCGCAGCGTCGAAGAGTTATTGAACCAAGCTGCGGCTGATCCGGGCTGTGCCGAATTCCTCCCGTTTTTGAAAAAAGCGCTGCGCGGTACTTATGCCGGCTCCAGAGAGGCTCTGGAGGATTGGCGCAGGCTGGTGCGCACCCGGAAGGGTACACAGGCTGACGTCAGACCGGCTAAAGACACATGGATCAAAGTGGGCTTTGCCGCCTCTTTGTTGCTTTTTGCCGCGACGGTTTGGTATTATTGGTAAGCACCGCCGAAATAGGCGAAGGCAAGGCGAACTTCTTTCTTTTCGAGCGAAAGGATCCTTCTCCATGGATGTAACAGGCGAGTTACGGCGGACCATTGCAACATATAAGCTCTTCGAGCCGGGAGACCGGATCGTGGTGGCAGCCTCGGGGGGACCCGACTCCACTGCGCTTCTGCATCTCCTTTTTTTGCTTTCCGCCGAGGCCGGGTGGCAGCTTGCAGTGGCCCATGCCAATCATGGCTTCCGGCCGTCCGAATCCGCTTATGAAGCCGAGTTTGTCAGGCGGCAGGCGGAGCAGCGGGGGCTTCCTTTTTATTACCGGGAGCTGGATGTGCCGGGATATCTCAAGCGGGAGGGGGGCAACCCGCAGGATGCGGCCCGCCGGCTCCGTTATGAATTTCTTGGGGAAACGGCACATGCGTGGCACGCCCCCAAAGTCGCCCTGGCCCATCACGCCGGCGACCAGGCCGAGACCGTTCTGATGCGCATTCTCCGGGGAACAGGCATCTCCGGCTTGGGCGGGATGTCCTTTGTTCAGGATCGGGACGGCGTGAAACTGGTGCGCCCGCTTCTGCGTATGGATAAGAACCTTCTTCTGAGAGAGCTGGAGCGGCTGCAGGAGGAGTATGTAACGGACTCCAGCAATGCCAAGACCAAGTATACCCGCAACCGCATCCGGCTGGAAACGCTGCCGCTGCTTGCCGAGCATAATCCCTCTGTGGTGCGGGCTCTGAACAGACTGTCCGAGGTTGCTGCGGCTGACGATGATTTTCTGGAAGGGGAAGCGGGGAAAAGGGTGGCCGAGATGGTCCGTAAAGGGCCTGGGGAAGTGCGTTTTTCCGGGGCGGCCTTCGCCGGTCTCCATGTTGCTTTACAAAGGCGTTTCATTAAACTAATATTAAATTATCTCTTTGGTACCACGGAAAATCTTGATTTCGCGGCGGTGGAGCAAATCCGTTCGGGACTTCTGGAGGACGGGGCTCCCAACCGACGCATGAGTGTTTCCGGCAGGGTCTATCTGGACCGGGAATACGATGCCGTCCGGCTGGGAACCGGACCGGCTTCCTTAGCCCCGCGGGACTATGTATATCCGCTGGAAGCGGTGTCCGGACAGATCGCTTTGGCGGAATCGGGAGGACGGCTGGAAATTGCACTCGCACCGGCTGGGGACGAGGCGGCAGAGACGGCTTGCTCCTATGAAGCCCGGTTTGATGCGGAGGAGTTGGTTTTTCCCCTGCAGCTCCGCAACCGCAGGCCGGGGGACCGAATGCAAGTCGATGGTTTAAACGGCTCCAAAAAAGTTAAAGATATCTTCATTGATGACAAGGTACCCCGTTTCCGCCGTGAACACACGCCGGTGGTAACGGACGCCAGCGGCGCCATTCTTTGGATACCGGGGATCCGCCGCGCCGGGACGGCCAAGGTGACGGAGAAAACCAAACAAATTCTCCGCATCCGCTACAGTCCGCCTCCGGATGGGTAAAAGCATTTGAATGCATGGTTTACAGCTTCCAGCTGGCACTCCTCCTCATAAGGAGTGTGGATTGAAACATAGTATATAGGAGGGCCAACTTTGCGCAACGACATTGAAGAAGTATTGTACACCGAGGAAGAGATCCAAGCGAAGGTAAAAGAGCTGGGGGACATCATCAGCAAGGAATATGAAGGACGGAATCCGCTTTTGGTTTGTGTGCTGAAGGGTGCTTTTATTTTTATGGCGGATCTGTTCAAGAACATCACCATCCATTCCGAAGTGGACTTTATGGCGGTTTCCAGCTACGGCGCCTCCACCAAGTCCTCCGGCGTGGTCAAGATCATTAAGGACCTGGATGTACCGGTGGAAGGCCGGAATGTGGTGATCGTCGAGGATATTATCGACAGCGGCCTGACCCTGTCCTACCTGATTGACGTGCTGGAGCGCCGCAATGCCAATTCCATCTCCGTTGTCGCTCTGTTCGACAAGCCGGGACGCCGCACGGTGGATCTGGAGCCGGACTGGAAAGGCTTCACCATCCCCGATGCGTTTGTGGTGGGATACGGGCTGGATTACGCGGAGAAATACCGCAATCTTCCCTTTGTCGGTGTCCTTAAGCCGGAGATTTACACGACCTGATGCATCCTCCCGGGCCTGCCCTTAAGATCACATAATCCTTGCCGTTAAATGGCAACAGGGTACTGTTAGGGTTCGGTTGTGATAGAAAGTCTTGCTGTGGTAAAATAAAACAAGTGTGCCGCATGAGAGGAGGTAGGGGATGAATCGGATCCTCCGCAATACAGGATTTTATTTACTAATCTTTTTGGTTGTGATCGGGATCGTCCGCTTTATCAGCTCGCAGAATGAATTGGAGCAGACCATTCACTACAGTCAGTTCCGTCAGCAGCTGGAAGATACGGCGAAGCCTAATGCAACAGGCAATAAAATTAAGTCAATTACGATGAAGCCGGATGGCATCACGTACTTGATCAGAGGCCAGTATGAAGACGGCAAACAGTTCAAAACCCGCGCTCCCTTAAGCGACCGCGTGATTGAGCTGGTGGAGCAAAGCGGTATTGACGAAGAGCATCTGAAGATGGAAGGCGACAGCATCTGGATTTCCTTTCTGACCTCCATCATCCCGTTCGTCATCATCTTCATTCTTTTCTTCTTCCTGATGAATCAAGCTCAGGGTGGCGGCGGCAAGGTCATGAATTTCGGCAAAAGCCGGGCGCGCCTTTATAATGAAGAGAAGAAGAAGGTCACGTTTGAGGATGTGGCCGGGGCAGATGAGGAGAAGCAGGAACTAGTTGAGGTGGTTGAGTTCCTGAAGGACCCCCGCAAGTTCGCCGCAGTAGGCGCCCGTATTCCTAAGGGTGTGCTTCTGGTCGGCCCTCCGGGTACAGGTAAAACCCTTCTTGCCAGAGCGGTTGCCGGCGAGGCGGGCGTGCCGTTCTTCAGCATCAGCGGTTCGGACTTCGTGGAAATGTTCGTCGGTGTCGGCGCATCCCGTGTCCGCGACCTGTTCGAGAATGCCAAGAAGAACGCGCCTTGTATTATCTTCATCGACGAAATTGACGCTGTCGGACGCCAGCGGGGCGCAGGCCTGGGCGGCGGTCATGACGAGCGTGAGCAAACCCTGAACCAGTTGCTGGTCGAGATGGACGGCTTCGGTGCCAATGAAGGCATTATTATCGTGGCCGCCACCAACCGTCCGGACATTCTGGACCCGGCGCTTCTGCGTCCCGGCCGGTTTGACCGCCAGATCACCGTTGACCGTCCGGATGTGAAGGGCCGCGAAGCGGTGCTGAAGGTGCATGCCCGCAACAAGCCGCTGAACAAGGATGTGAGGCTGGATTCCCTGGCCCGCTATACCACCGGCTTTACCGGTGCGGATCTGGAGAACCTGCTGAACGAAGCCGCCTTGATCGCGGCAAGACGTAACCGCAAGGACATCTCCATGTCCGAGGTGGATGAAGCCTTCGACCGGGTGATTGTCGGTACCCAGAAGAAGAGCAGAGTGATCAGCGAGCGGGATAAGAAAACCGTTGCTTATCACGAAGCCGGCCATGCCATTATCGGGTATTTCGAACGGAATGCCCAGATGATCCACAAGGTGACCATCGTTCCCCGCGGACGCGCCGGCGGCTATGTTATGATGCTGCCGAAGGATGCGGAAGATCCGCTGGTAGTCACCAAAGCGGAACTGCTTGACCAAATCACGGGCCTGCTGGGCGGACGGGTGTCTGAGGAACTGTTTATCGGCGAAATCGGTACCGGAGCCTATGATGACTTCCGCAAATCCACAGAAATTGCCCGCAGGATGATTGTTGATTATGGCATGAGCGATAAGCTCGGGCCGATGCAGTTCGGCCACACCCAAGGCGGCCAGGTTTTCCTGGGCCGGGATTTGGGCCATGAGCAGAACTACAGCGACGCCATCGCTTACGAAATTGACCTGGAAATCCGCAGCCTTGTAATGCGGTGTTACGCCCGGGCCAAGGAAATTCTTAACGAGCATGCGGATAAGGTGCATCTGATTGCCCAGACCCTGCTCAATAAGGAGACTCTTGACAAGGACGATATTATCCAGTTGATCGAGCAAGGCCATCTGGCTGCCGCTCCGGACAGCGGCAGCTCAACGCCTGCTTCGGAGAATCCTGATCTGAAGATCAACATTCAGAAGCAGCCGGAAGAGAAAGAAAATGCTCCCATCAAGCCGGTTCTGGATGACCGGGAACCGCCTAAGGAATAAAGGACTGACCGGCAGCCTCCACAGGCTGCCGGTTTTTGTTTGGGACGGTTTTCCTGTGGAAATTTTTGTCCCGGAATAAGTCCAGTTTCACATTGACACGCGGAATGCGGTTGTGTACAGTAGGTGTAAACTATTCTTAGGCGTATAGCCACTCATGCTGCGGTTGCTCTTGTCCGTCTTTCTATCTCCAGCACCAGTGCAGGCAACATGCGAAGGAGGTCTTTCAATACGATGGAAGCTCTGGCCCGTGCACACAAAGCTGAGCAGGACCGGCTCTTGAAGGAGCGCATTCTTCAATTGAAGAAGGAGCGCAACGCGATTATTCTTGCCCACTACTACCAACGGGATGAGATACAAGAAATTGCCGATTTCCGGGGCGATTCCTTCCTGCTGGCGCAGAAGGCCGCCTCTACCGACGCGGACGTCATTGTGTTCTGCGGCGTTCATTTTATGGGGGAATCCGCCAAAATTTTGGCTCCTAACAAAACCGTTATTATTCCTGACGAACGGGCAGGCTGTCCCATGGCCGATATGGTCAATGTGGACGGGCTGAAGAAGCTCAAGGCCCAGCATCCCAACGCCAAGGTAGTGGCGTATATCAACACGTCCGCAGAGGTGAAGGCCGAAACGGATATTTGCTGTACCTCCGCCAATGCCATTAAGGTGATTGAATCCGTGGACGCGGATGAAGTGATCTGGGTGCCCGACAAGAACCTGGGCGATTATGTACAGAAGCATACGGACAAGAAGCTGATTATCTGGGAAGGCTACTGCAACACCCATGATATGCTGACTGTCCGGGACGTAGAGGAAATGAGAGCCCAACACCCTAACGCCCAGTTCGTGGTTCACCCCGAGTGCAGGCCGGAAGTGGTCAAGCTGGGGGATTTTGTGGGCAGCACCACAGCTATTATCAAGTATTGCAAGGAATCCGACTGCCAGGAGTTCATTGTGGGCACCGAGGATGGGACGGGCTATCAGCTGCGTCTGGACAGCCCCCACAAAACCTTTCATTTCGCAACCAAATATCTGGTATGCCCCAACATGAAGGTGAACAATCTGAAGAAGGTCGCCAAATGTCTGGAGACACTTTCGCCTCAGATTTATGTTCCGCCTCATATTGCTGATCAAGCACGATTGTCATTAGAGCGCATGCTACTGGTTAAGTAGCATGCGCTACTTCCTTGTTAGAGACAGGTGAAAAAGATGATCCCCCGTTATTTGATGGATGTGGATGTGAACCAGTTACCCCGTGTGGAGACGGATGTGATTATCATCGGAGCCGGCATTGCCGGCTTGTTCGCCGCCATCAAGGCGGCAAAGGAGCGCAAGGTGCTGATGATCACCAAGAAGGCGCTCACCGAGAGCAATACCCGCTATGCTCAGGGTGGCATCGCGGCTGTAATTTCCGATGAGGACTCCTTTGCGTACCACCGTCAAGACACGCTGATTGCCGGAGCAGGCCTTTGTGACCATGCGGCCGTGGATGTGCTGGTTCAGGAGGGGCCTGAGGGCGTCCGGGATCTAATTAAACTGGGGACCCAGTTTGATCTGGAGAACGGTGAGCTGGCTCTGACCCAGGAAGGGGCCCACAGCATGCGGCGTATCCTCCATGCCCACGGTGACGCAACCGGGGCCGAGATTGTCCGTGCGCTGTCGGAGAAGGCCTTGAAGCATCCCAATATCGAAATATGGCATGATCATTTTGTCGTCGACCTGATTACCAACCAAGGCGAATGCTGCGGTGCCCTGGTTATCAAACCCAGCGGGGAGAAGGTTATCGTCCATGGTTCCGCCACCGTGCTGTGCTCCGGCGGTGCAGGCCAGCTTTACCGCTATACAACCAATCCCGACGTGGCCACCAGTGACGGCATGGCTATTGCCTACCGTGCGGGGGCTTCCGTACGTGACGTGGAATTCATCCAATTTCATCCCACCTCTCTATGTTACCCCGGTGCTCCCCGGTTCCTGATCTCGGAAGCGGTCCGCGGCGAAGGCGCTGTGCTTCGGAATATCCGCGGCGAGCGTTTTATGGAGAAATACCACCCCCAGCTGGAGCTGGCTCCCCGGGACATTGTTGCCCGGGCGATTGTCAGTGAGATGGAGCTTACCAAATCCACCTTTGTTTATCTGGACATTACCCATGAATCTGCGGAAATGGTCAAAAACCGTTTTCCCACTATATATGAAACCTGTATGCAATTTGGCTTGGATCTGGCCACAGACTGGATTCCCGTAGCGCCTGCAGCCCACTATATGATGGGCGGGGTGGAAACGGATCTCTTTGGAGAAACTACCCTTAAGCGGCTGTTTGCCTGCGGCGAGGTTTCCTCTACCGGTGTGCATGGAGCCAATCGTTTGGCCAGCAACAGCCTGTCCGAGGCCATTGTATTCGGACGGCGGATTGTGGGCAAGGTGCTGCAGCTTAGGGACAAGGCTTCTCTTCCGCAGGAGCTGGAGAACCTTCAGCGCAAGGAGCCTGTCCATCAGGCAATTGTGGAGAAGCGTCTTAAGCTTCAGAAAATCCTGGTTCGTTACGCCGGTTTGAAGCGTAATGCCAAAGGCCTGCAGAAGGGCTACGAGGAGCTGAAGCGGCAGATGCCCATCTTCGACTCGGCCTTGACCAAGCGGGAGGAGCTGGAATTCGCCAATATGCTGACCTGCGCACTCCTGATTACCCGTGCGGCAGAAATCCGTGAGGAAAGCAGAGGCGGTCATTACCGGGATGATTTCCCCGAGCGGGACGATCTGGTATGGCGCAAGCATGTGGTGTTCAACCGTGAAAAAGGCGTAATAGAGGAGAGAATATCCGATGTCTAACCCTTTCTTGAATATACGGGCCCTGGAAGGCCAGATTCGTTTATGGCTGGAGGAGGATATCGGCTCCGGAGATATTACGACAATGACCACCATCCCCGAGGATCGTCAGGGTTTGGGCATCATCCATGTGAAGGAAGACGGCATTCTGGCAGGCATCCCTGTGGCCGAGGCGGTTTTCCGCGTGGTGGATCCCTCCTTATCCTTCCGTGCTGTGCGGCAGGACGGGGAACGGATTGTGAAGGGTACGGTTCTGGCAGAGGTTCATGGCAGCATCCGCAGCATTCTGTTGGGAGAGCGCCTTGCCTTAAACCTCATGCAGCGTCTGTCCGGCATTGCCACCCGCACCCGCGAGTATGTGGATGTCTTGGACGGGCTGCCGACCAGATTGGTGGATACCCGCAAGACTACCCCTGGACACCGGACGCTGGAAAAATATGCAGTGCGGGTCGGCGGCGGACATAACCACCGCTTCGGGCTGTACGATGCGGTTATGATCAAGGACAACCATATTAAAGGTGCCGGCGGTATTACCCAAGCGGTGGCTGCAGCAAGAAGCCAGATTCCCCATACCATGAAGATCGAGGTGGAAGTGGAGGGTTTTGCGCAGCTGGAGGAAGCCATGGCCGCGAATGCGGACATCATTATGCTGGATAATATGAAACCGGCGGACATGAGCCAGGCTGTAGGCATTCTGAAAGCGAATAAGCCGCATATTCTGGTAGAGGCCTCCGGGAATGTGAATTTGTCCACGATCCGCGGCATTGCCGAGACCGGTGTGGATGTGATTTCCGTAGGCCGGCTGACCTATTCGGTGCAAGCGCTGGATATCAGCCTGGATTTGAATGAAAGGAAGGCTTAACCCCCATGATTCTGGTTGTGGACGTAGGCAACACCAATATCGTGCTGGGGCTCTTCGAGGGCAAAACCCTGGTGCAAAACTGGCGGATCAGCACCAATCGCCAGGCGACGGCGGATGAATACGGTTTGACGCTGTTCAGCTTATTCGCCCACAAGGGGATGGTGCTGGAATCGGTGGAGGGAGTGATTATTTCCTCTGTGGTGCCGCCGCTTATGTTTGCCCTGGAGAGCATGTGCCGCAAGTATATCGGCCGTGAGCCTGTTATCGTAGGTCCCGGCATTAAGACCGGATTAAGCGTCCGTTATGAGAATCCCCGGGAGGTGGGCGCCGACCGGATCGTGAATGCCGTGGCGGCGTTGGAGCTGTACGGACCTCCGCTTATTATCGTAGACTTCGGCACCGCCACAACCTTCTGCTATATCGACGAAAAAGCCCAATATATCGGAGGTGCCATTGCCCCCGGCATCGGCATCTCTACCGAAGCTCTATATCAACGGGCCGCCAAGCTGCCCCGCATTGAGCTGGTGAAACCCAAAAGCACCGTAGGGCGTAACACCGTTACATCCATGCAGGCAGGCATCATTTTCGGCTACGCTGGCCAGGTGGACGGAATTGTCCAACGGATTAAAGAGGAGTTCGGCACCAAACCCACTGTGGTGGCAACCGGCGGGATGGCGGAGCTGATCGCCAAGGAATCCCGCAGCATTGAAGTTATCAACTCCATTCTCACATTACAGGGCTTGCAGCTTATTTACGAGCGCAATCGCCCTTAGTATGCTTACGATGCAGGCTTTCCCTTACGGGAAAGCCCTTAGGAGGTATCATGGACAACGTGTTGATCAGGGCGACTGCCTGGAACGGGCAGGTTCGCGCCTTTGCAGCCAAAACAACGCAAATCGTAGAGGAATGGAAGGAGCGGCACCAGGCCTCCCCAACAGCAGTAGCCGCTTTGGGACGGACCATCACCGCATCTGCCATGATGGGCGCTATGCTCAAGGGAGAGGAAAGGCTGGTTATACAAGTCAAGGGTGGAGGACCCATCGGCCAGATCGTAGTAGATGCCAACGCCCGGGGGGAAGTCAGGGGGTATGTTGACGAACCGCAGGTGGATGTAGGTCCCAATGCCGTAGGCAAGCTTGATGTTGCAGCGGCTGTAGGAACGGATGGTTTTTTGTATGTAACGAAGGATCTGGGCTTGAA
The DNA here is from genome assembly GCF_046098205.1 of Paenibacillus mesotrionivorans. NCBI lineage: Bacteria > Bacillati > Bacillota > Bacilli > Caryophanales > Paenibacillaceae > Paenibacillus > Paenibacillus mesotrionivorans. The sequence continues at coordinate 73,503 of NZ_JBJURJ010000026.1, forward strand.
GGAGCCCTACCAGGGCAGCGTGCCTATTATTTCCGGCGAGCTGGCGGAGGACTTCACCTATTACTTCGCCAAGTCGGAGCAAACGCCCTCAGCTGTAGCACTGGGTGTGTTGTTCGGCAAGGGTGACTATAAGGTAAAGGCCGCAGGAGGCTTCATCATCCAGCTTCTTCCCGGCTTGTCCGACGAGGAAATTGGCGAAATTGAAGATAAGCTTTCGGCACTGCCTCCCATTACCAGCTTGCTGGAGCAAGGATTGGAGCTGGATGAAATTCTGGCAACGGTCCTGGGCACCGTCCGCATACTGGATACCATGGAGCTATCCCTTACCTGCAAGTGCTCCCGGGATAAGGTTATGGGCACTCTCATCAGCCTGGGTGCAGAGGAACTGGAGCGCCTGGTGGAGGAAGACGGGCAAGTGGAGCTGAAGTGCCACTACTGCAATGAAGCGTATTTGTTTCCGGAGCCGGAGCTGCGCGGCGTAATCGAGCGGATCAGAAGCGCGGGGAATAATTAAAAAGCACGACAGCCGAAGACAAGAGCTTAAGACAGAAAGACATCCGGGACTTTGAAGGGCCACCGTGGGATGTAAAGAGGAGTAATGGGATGAGAAACATCAAGCTGTTATGGGGGCTCGTCGGCTGTCTCGGGGCAACGGTGCTGGTACTTGGCATTTTGCTGGTGAAGGATGGAGCGGCCGGCAGCGACGAAGGAGTTCCGGGTGACCCGGCCGCGGGAGACCGGGTGGTGGCCAAAGTCGGCAGCAAAGAGTTCAAGCTGAGCATCCTGGAGCAGCAGCTGCTTCAGAAGTATGGGTTGGAGCTGCTCAACCAACTGTTGGACCGGGAGGTTCTTCGGCTGGAGGCGGAGGAGCAGAAAATCAAGATCAGCCGGGAAGAGCTGGACGCGGAGCTAACCCGGATGAGCCAAGGCTATGATAGCGAGGAGCACTTTTACGACTCCATGAAAAGCCAGCTGGGTATGTCCAAGGAGGACATCCGTGAGGATGTATACTATAAGCTGATCTTGGAGAAAATCGCAACGGCGGCGGTTACCGTAAGCAATCAAGAGATTAATCAGTACATTAAGGAGCACCCGGAAGAGTTTGCTGTCTCCTCCCAACTGCGCATCCAGAAAATCGTCAGCCAGACGGAGGACCAGGCCAAACGGACGCTGGAGCTGGCGCGCTCCGGCAAGGATTTTGGGCTCCTGGCCAAAGAGCGTTCGCTGGACACCTCCACCTCGTCGGACGGAGGGGATCTGGGCTGGCTGGAGGACAATGACCCGTTTATTCCCCAGGAGCTGCTGAAGGCAGCGCGGAAGATGAAGGTAGGAGATATCTCCGGCCCCATCAAAACCGCAGAGGGTTATACAGTCATCAGGCTGAAGGACAAAAAAGACGTCAGCAAGGGAACCCCGGAGGAGATCAATGCCAACGTGCACCGGATATTGGCTCTCCAAAAGGCTCCGCCGCTTGCAGACATCACCCAGACCCTGCGGGTGAAATACAAAGCCGAAATTGAGGACTCCGAACTGGCTCTTTGAGCCGGGGAGAGTCCTTTTTTGGTTTCCAGCCTGTTTTGGGATATCATTGAGAGTGAAAATACATAGATTTTTTCAGTTTGGTGTTTTCTCAAGAAATCCAGTTGACAATTTGAGCCTGGCTTGATAATATGTAGACAGATAATACCTAGTAGATTACTCGGAATATCCATACAATTTCAGGAGGGATTTGGACATGGCGAAGTTGGTTCAGAATATCACGGATTTGATCGGCGATACACCGCTTGTACGTCTAAACAGGGTTGTTCCCGAAGACAGCGCGGAAATCTATGTGAAGCTGGAATACCAAAACCCCGGCTCCAGCGTAAAGGATCGGATTGCCATCAGCATGGTGGAGGTTGCCGAGAAGGAAGGCAAGCTGAAGCCTGGTGATACTATTGTGGAACCGACTTCGGGCAATACCGGCATCGGCTTGGCCATGGTGGCCGCAGCCAAGGGCTACAAGGCCATTCTGGTTATGCCGGAGACCATGTCCCTGGAACGCCGCAACCTGCTGCGCGCTTATGGCGCCCAATTGGTGCTGACTCCCGGAGCCGAAGGCATGAAGGGCGCCATCCGTAAAGCCGAGGAGCTGGCTGCAGAGAATCCGTCCTATTTTATTCCCCAACAATTTAAGAATCCGGCCAATGTTAAGGTCCACCTGGAAACCACCGGTCCAGAAATCGTGGAAGCCATCAAGAGCTTCGACGGCAAGCTGGATGCCTTCGTGGCAGGCATCGGCACAGGCGGCACCATTACAGGTACAGGTCAAGTGCTGCAACAGAACTTCCCGGGTATCAAGATTATTGCCGTAGAGCCCAGCGCGTCCCCGGTGCTGTCCGGCGGCAAACCAGGCCCCCACAAGATTCAAGGCATCGGCGCAGGTTTTGTGCCGGATATCCTGAATACCGAAATTTATGATCAAATCATTCCTGTAGATAACGACGATGCCTTCGAAACCTCCCGCCGCGTAGCCAAGGAAGAGGGTATCCTGGGCGGTATTTCCTCCGGTGCTGCCATCTTCGCCGCATTGCAGGTTGCTAAACAACTGGGCAAGGGCAAACGTGTCATTGCGGTTCTGCCTTCCAATGGCGAGCGCTACCTGAGCACGCCGCTGTACAGCTTCGAAGACTAATTGAACACTCCCCTCAGGAGTGACGAGATGCAGTGAAAAGGATTCAAAAAAAGCTTGTCCGGGCAAGATCTGCCCAGGCAAGCTTTTTTCTGCTATAGGAAGGGACGTCCGCGGACGGAGCCCCATTCTTTATGCCTTGAAGGTATCTACAAATGTCTTCAGCCGCAGCATATTGTCCAAATTAGCCTGGGAGCTTTCCTTCATCCGGCTGAGGTCCTGCAGAATGACGCCGGATTGGGTGCTGATGCCCTCCAGAGAATGGGCACTTTCGGCAATCCGCTCCGCCACATCAGTGGTCTGCCGGGTGACTTCCACGGAGGAGGCGCTGATTTCCTGGGAGGTGGCCGAAAGCTCCATCATCACATTCTGGATATGGCCGGCATCCTCCAGATACTTGCCGCTGTGCTCCATAAGCGATTCATAGCTCTCCAGAACATCCCGCTCAATAAAGAAGGTGATCCCCAGAGAGGACTGCACCAGGGTTTCCACAGAGTTGGTGATGGTTCCGGCCAGCCCCTCAATCCGCTTGACGGTGGATTCCGTATGCTCTGCAAGCTTGCGGATTTCAGAAGCCACTACTGCAAAGCCGCGGCCTGCCTCACCGGCCCGTGCACTCTCGATAGCCGCATTCAGAGACAGCAGGTTAATCTGGCTGGCAATGCCGGAGATTTCTTGGGACAAGGAGCCGATTTCCTTCACATTCTCCAAATGGAGGATGGCCTTGTCCATATCGTTCTGGGTGGCTTCATACATTTCCCTGGTCCGTTCTATGGAGGTGGCGGAATGCTCCTGCAGCATCCGCGCCCGGTCACTGACTTCGTTGGTCAACGATGCCGCATCCTCCGTCCGCGAGGCAATGGAGCCGATGGCTTGCTCCACCTGCGTCATCGCTACAGCGATCTGGTCGGCAGCCTGGGCGACGAATTCCATGGCTGCGGTCATTTCCCGGGTTTGGGCGTCGGTATCCTGGGCGATGTCCTTCACCTCGTCCGTGAGTGCATCCATCTCGCCGATATGGACGGCAATCCGGTCTGTGGCCGTGCTGGCCTCCTGCACGAAGCTGCGCACCTGTCCGGTCCATTCATTCAAGGCGCCGGCCACCTGCCCGGTTTCGTCCCGGGTGGTCACCGGAATCTCCCGGATAGTGTATCGGTTTTGCTCATCCTTACGGAAAGCACGGGCAATTTCCAGCAGCGGCTTGGCGATGCGCGAGCTGATCCAGTACCCGATCACGGCCATGATGGCACAGATGCCGGCAATGAAGAGAACCGTCGCCATTATGCTGGATTTCAGATCGTGGTTCAACTGAACCCGTTTCGTCTCCACCATACCCTGCAGGTCATCCACATAGTTGCCTGTGCTGATGACCCACTTGTATGGTTCAAAATAACGGGAATATGCCCGCTTCAAGGTAACCTTGGTGCCTCCTTCGGTCAACGGCTTCTCCCACAAATATTGGGTGTAGCCTTGATCCTTGCCGGTGGTAGCAGCGCTAATGATGCCCTGAATCAGGGTTGTGCCCTCCGCATCCTTCAGCTCCAGCCGGTTGGTGCCCTCCTGGTCCGGCGACATGGGGTGGGCGATAAGCGTGCCGTCAGTGTTGTCGATCCAGAAGTAGCCGCTATCCCCGTACCGCAGGCTTTTGACGGCCTTGCGGGCTGAATTTTGGGCATCGTCCTGGGTAATGATGTTGTTGGCGGCCTGGCGGTGGTAGGACTCCAGCAGATAATAAGCGGTGTCCACCTGGTTTTTGATCATGACATCGTACTGCTGGAACAGGTCCGCCTCATACCGCGTCAGCTCCCGTTCGGTGTTTTTCTGCAGCATGGCGATATTGTACCAACCGAACAATCCGGTGAGAATCACGCTGCTTAAGACAAACGGTAAAAGAATTTTAAACCGAATCCGTCTCACTTGTAACACTCCCTGCTTCTATGTATTGACTTTCATAAAACGAATTTAAACTTCATTATAGAATAAACCATCCCGTATTGAAATCGGATGGGGGAACCAGACTTTAAGAATTGTGTGACCAATGGCCATTTGTTAAAATGGGAGAAAGCTTGCGACACGTGAAGGAGGACAACCTGTTGACTGCAACTGCGCTGCAGGATTGGCAACGCTGGGCACCGGCGTATACCATGCTGCCGTATATAGAGACCCACCCCTTGGACGGGCTGCCTGCCCAATGGGACGGGCTATGGGGAAGCTCCGCCAAACCCGCCTTTGTGCTGGAGAGTGGCAAGGGAGGGCGCTACACCATTGCCGGCTTCTCCCCCGTATCCATGATCGAGGGCAAAGGAACAGCCGCCGTGGTGACGGACTGGTCGGGCACCGGAAGGAACCAAGAGCAGCGGACGGGCAGCCCGCTCCCGCTGATCCGGGAATGGATGAGCCCGTATAAGGCCCCAACCGTACCGGACATGCCCAAAATATGCGGTGGAGCCGTAGGCTACCTGAGCTATGATGTGGTTCGCCATCTGGAGAAGCTGCCGGAGCTGGCCCGGGATGATCTGGGTATACCCGATTATGTCATGCTCCGTTTCGAGGAGCTGTGGGTGGCGGATTTGCAGGAGCAGAAGCTCTATTGCTGCGTTCATGTTCCCCTTCTGCAGACGTCAGATGAAGCGGAAACGGAGCGTCTTTACCGGGCTGCTGCAGAGCGGGCGGCTGCTCTGAAGGCGGAGTGGGACCGGCTGCTGCGTTCCCCGGAAGAAGAGCAGTCCCGCCAACGGGCTACACAAATGAGGGATATTGTGGGCGGACAGGATCTGTCCATTGATCTGGACAGGATGGAAGGGCTCCGGCGCGATTTCAGCAAGGATGCCTTCATGGAGGCGGTGGAGAAAATCAGGGACTACATTGCTGCAGGTGATGTGTTCCAGGTGAATCTGGCTGTCCGACAGAGCCGTCCGCTATCCTCTCATCCCGCCCATATCTACGAATGGCTGCGGGTTTTCAACCCCTCGCCGTATATGGGCTATCTGCGCCTGCCCGGCTTCGAGCTGGTATCCGCCTCTCCCGAGCTTCTGGTGCAGCTGGAGGGAAACACCGTCCGCACCCGGCCCATCGCCGGCACCCGCCGCCGGGGTGCCTCCGACGAAGAGGACCGGCGGATGCGGGATGAGCTCCTGGCCAATGAAAAGGAGCGGGCGGAGCATATTATGCTGGTGGACCTGGAGCGCAATGATCTGGGGCGGATTTCCCGGTATGGCACAGTGAAGGTGACGGAGCTGATGGGGATCGAGTATTATTCCCACGTCATGCACATCGTCTCCGAGGTGACAGGGGAGCTGGCGGAGGGCAAGGATGCCTACGACGTCATCGCCGCAGCCTTCCCGGGCGGTACCATCACGGGAGCGCCCAAGGTACGCACCATGGAGATCATCGAGGAGCTGGAGCCGGTGCGGCGGGGCCCCTATACCGGGTCCATCGGGTGGATTGACTACAACGGCAACATGGAATTTAATATAGTTATCCGCACGCTGCTGGCTCTGGAGGGTCAGGCATATGTGCAGGCCGGAGCAGGAATAGTGATCGACTCGGTGCCGGAGCGGGAGTACAAGGAATCCCTCTCCAAGGCCAAGGCCTTGTGGAAGGCAGTGGAGTACAGCGAGCGGCACCGCTTGTGGGAGGAAGACCATACGAAGAAGGGGGCGGATATAGAATGATTCTGGTGATTGATAATTACGATTCCTTTACCTACAACTTGGTGCAATACCTGGGGGAGCTGGGTGAAAAGGTCGAGGTGCGCCGCAATGATGAAATTGATCTGGAGGGTATTGCCGCTTTGAACCCGGACCATATTCTGATTTCGCCGGGACCGTGTACCCCCAATGAAGCGGGAGTCAGTCTGGCTCTGATCGAACGTTTCAAAGGAGAGCTCCCTATTCTCGGCGTTTGTCTGGGGCACCAATCCATCGGTCAAGCCTTCGGCGGCGACGTAATCCGTGCGGAGCGGCTGATGCACGGAAAAACCTCCCAAATCCACCACGACGGCAAGGGGCTGTTCCGTGATTTGCCTAATCCGTTTACGGCTACCCGCTATCATTCGCTCATCGTGAAACGGGAAACCCTTCCCGATTGCCTGGAGATTACCGCATGGACGGACGAAGGGGAGATTATGGGCCTGCGGCATAAGGAATATGCCATTGAAGGTGTGCAGTTCCATCCCGAATCCATCATCACCCAGAATGGACATAAGATGCTGGCCAACTTCCTGGGACTTCCCGCATCGCAAGGAGCCAAGTAAATGATAATCGCTATGAACGGCGCCTTGTGCGCCTCGGATAAGGCCGTGATCTCCGTGTATGATCACGGTTTTCTGTATGGAATGGGTGTGTTCGAAACCTTCCGCACCTACGGGGGGCGCCCCTTTCTGCTGCCGGAGCATCTGGAGCGGCTTACCGCTGGAGCCCTGGAGCTGGGCATTCCGTATGAGCCAGACCCGGTCCGGCTTGCCGAGCTGGTGACGGAGCTGCTTCAAGCCAACAATCTGGCGGATGCTTACTTCCGCTTGAGTGTGTCGGCGGGAGAGGAGCCCTTGGGCCTGCCCGGGGACACCTATAGCCGCCCCGCCGAGATCCTGTATGTGAAGCCGCTGCCGCTCGAAAAGGATGCTGCTCTATGGGCAGCCGGACGGCCGCTTCAGCTGCTGGAAACCCGCAGGAATACGCCGGAGGGCGAGCGCAGGCTGAAGTCCTTTCATTATATGAACTCCATTTTTGGCAAAAGAGAGCTTGCCCGTTATCCTTGGGCCCAAGGGGCGGAAGGGGTGTTCCTGGATGACTGCGGCTTTATCTCCGAAGGCACCGTCAGCAACCTGTTCTTCATTCAGGGGGATACGCTCTATACTCCCGCCGCCGAAACCTGCATTCTGGAGGGCATCACCCGGGATTGGGTGCTCCGTCATGCAGCAGAGGCCGGGCTGGAAGTGGAGGAGGGTTTTTATACCTGGGAAATGCTGCTGGAGGCGGATGAAATCTTTTTGACCAACTCCATTCAGGAATTGATGCCGGTTACCAGCCTCTATGATCCAGAGGGCAACGGACTGATCATTAGCGGAGGTACAGCAGGTAAGCGGACTCTCGAGTTGGCAGCCCGGTACCACCGTGCAGCGGAAGCGGGAGGGAGCGGGCAATGAGCGCGCGTTTCCTGGACTGCCGCGGCAGAATGCTCCCTTTGGGGGAGCGGACCCTTATTATGGGCATATTGAATGTGACGCCGGATTCCTTCTCGGACGGGGGCCGGTATAATACGGTGGAGAGAGCGGTGGCCCAGGCCCGCAGGCTGGTGGAGGACGGGGCGGATATTCTGGATATCGGCGGGGAATCCACCCGTCCCGGGTCGGCGGCGGTTTCCTTGGAGGAGGAGCTTGAGCGGATTATTCCGGTTATTGAGGCGGTCTCCCGGGAGCTGGACACCCCTATCTCCGTGGACACCTACAAGCCGGAGGCGGCTAAGCTCGCTCTGGAGGCAGGGGCGTCTATCATCAATGATATCTGGGGCTTCCGTCGCGACCGGAGGATGGCTGAAGTGGCCGCGGCTTACGGTTGCCCGGTGGTGCTGATGCACAACCGGGAGGAGCCGGTTTATGCGGATTTTCTGGCGGATGTGAAGCATGATCTGCTGGAGTCCGTGGCCATTGCCCGGGAGGCAGGAGTAGACCCTGCCCGGATCATTCTCGATCCGGGTATCGGCTTCGCTAAAAACCAGGCTGAAAACCTATATATTCTCCGCCATCTTGGGGAAATTGCCGCACTGGGGTATCCGGTGCTGCTGGGCACCTCCCGCAAGCGGGTGATCCGCAATGTGCTGGATGTGGGAACCGATGAAGCGTATTCGGGAACGGCGGCGACTGTTGCATGGGGAATTGCACAGGGTATGAATATAATGAGAGTCCATGATGTGCTGGGCATGTCCCGGGTAGCCCGGATGACCGATGCCATCCTCCATGCGGACTTGCGGAATACGGATTAAACTTGATATTTTAGTCGGGAGGCGGCAAGGTTTGGACAAGATGGTGTTGAACGGCATGGAGTTTTTCGGCTACCACGGTGTATTTCCGGAGGAGAATAAGCTGGGGCAGCGGTTCTACATCGATGTGGAAATGGTCTTGGATCTGCAGGAGGCAGGCCGGCTGGACGACCTTTCGCTTACGGTGAACTATGCGGAGGTTTACGGTGTGGTGAAAGAGATTGCCGAAGGGCCCCCCTTCAAGCTGATTGAGGCTCTGGCCGAACGAGTTGCATCTGTTCTCCTGCAAACTTATACTAGTATTTATGAAATTGCCGTGCGGGTAACCAAGCCCCATCCTCCGTTTGAAACCCATTTTGACGGGGTCACGGTACACATTCATAGAAAGCGGGCATAGACGCTGCATGAATCAGGCGCAACAAGAGTGGACAACGGCATACATTGGACTGGGCTCCAATTTGGGGAACCGGGAAGCCTGGCTGGCCGGGGCTGTTGATTTGTTGAACAGACATCCGGAGGTCAGGCTTGCGGCAAGCTCCGCCATATACGAAACCGAACCGGTTGGCTATGTGGACCAGCCGGTTTTTTTGAATATGGCGCTGCGTATAGAGACGCGGCTTCCGCCGGAGCAGCTGCTGGCCTTCATGATGGAGGTGGAGCAGCAACTGGAGCGCAAGCGCGAAATCCGCTGGGGCCCCCGGACGATTGATCTGGATATGCTCTTGTATGGGGACTGCCGAATGGACTCCCCTGCATTAACCTTGCCTCATCCCCGGATGCTGGAACGGGCTTTTGTCCTGGTCCCGCTGCAGGATGTGCTGTTGCCCGAACCACGCCTCCAGGCGGAGCTGATTCGCGAAACACTGGACACGCTGGAAGGAAAGGAGGGCGTCAAACGATGGAAAGACAAGCTTTAGCATACCGGATACGCGCATTTCGCAAATTAAAAGGGTTAACCCAATCGGATCTGGCGGATCGGCTGGGAGTGTCGTTGGCCATCGTAGGCACCATCGAACGGGGAACCCGACGGGTGGACGAGCGTATGCTCGCCCGGATATCGGAAGCTCTGCAGGTGGATATCGACGAGCTGCTCCCTCCCGGTTCCGCGATGAAAGGAGACGCATAATGCTCAAAATCGGCAATGTGGCGGCAAAGAATAATGTAGTGCTGGCTCCCATGGCCGGTGTATGCAATCCGGCTTTCCGGCTGATTGCCAAGGAATTCGGCTGCGGTCTGATCTGCGCCGAGATGGTCAGCGACAAGGCGATTCTCCACGGCAATAAACGTACCATGGAGATGCTGTATGTGGATGAGCGGGAGAAGCCTCTCAGCCTGCAGATTTTTGGCGGCGACAAGGAGACGCTGGTGGAAGCGGCGCGGTTTGTGGACCAGAATACCGATGCGGATATCATCGATATCAATATGGGTTGTCCGGTTCCCAAGGTAACCAAGTGCGACGCCGGCGCCAGATGGCTCTTGGACCCGTCCAAGATTGAAGAGATGGTATCGGCTGTGGTGGAGGTTGTGGACAAGCCCGTTACGGTCAAGATGCGCAGCGGCTGGGATGAGGATCATATCTATGCGGTTCGTAATGCCCAAGCGGTGCAAAATGCTGGAGGGCAAGCAGTGTCCGTGCACGGCCGGACCCGGGTGCAGATGTACACGGGGCAGGCGGATTGGGATATCATCCGCGAGGTGAAGAAAGCCGTATCTATTCCTGTTATCGGCAACGGGGATGTCTTCACACCTGAGGATGCCAAGCGGCTCTTGGAACATACCGGTGCGGATGGTGTAATGATCGGCAGAGGCGCCTTGGGCAATCCGTGGATGCTTTACCGTACGGTGGCGTATCTGACGGAGGGTGTGCTTCCTCCGGAGCCGCTGCCCGAGGAGAAAATCCGCATTGCCATCCTGCATATGGACCGGCTTGTGGCGCTGAAGGGCGAGCATGTGGCCGTGAAGGAGATGCGCAAGCATTTGGCCTGGTATCTGAAGGGCCTTCCCGGTGCGGCGCGGGTGAAGGATGTCATTATGGAATTGACGGAGCGGGATCCGATGGTAACCATATTGGAAGATTTTGTGTCCAGGCTGGGTGAACATCCGGTGGCTGCGGAGGACGGGGAAGACGTCGCCGTCCACTAGGATTACCGTTCTTTTCCTGTCATTGACATTTGGAAAGCGTTGCAATATAATCATTCAATAATCAAGGCGCATCAAGCCGCTTTTCTTCGTGGTTGGACATCCTTGTCCCCTTGTCATTTTCATGCGACTTTACAATATAGTTATAATATTGAACCGTTTGGCTACGAAACGGCGAGGCGGCTCCAGTGAGTTCATACGTACAGGGAACACGTTCCGCAGGTATGAATAATATTCACACGACGGGAGAACAGATGGAATGAGCGAGAAAGAAATTATCCTTACTCCGGAAGGTCTGAAGAAACTGGAGGAGGAGCTGGAGCATCTGAAGTCCGTCAAGCGCCGCGAGGTTGCGGAACGGATCAAGGTGGCCATCGGCTACGGCGACATCAGCGAGAACTCCGAGTATGACGATGCCAAGAACGAGCAAGCCTTTGTGGAAGGACGCATCATCACTCTCGAGAAGATGCTCCGCAATGCCCGCATCATTAATAACGATGATGTGGACTTGAATGCCGTCAGCATCGGTTCTATCGTCACGCTGAAGGATATGGAGTTCGGCGATACCGTAGAATACACCATCGTGGGCACCGCTGAATCCGACCCCTTCCAGAACAAGATCTCCAACGAAAGCCCGGTAGGCAAGGCGATCCTGGGCAAGCAGAAGGGATCACTGGTGGAAGTGAGCGTTCCCGCGGGCACCATCCAATACGAGATTATCGATATCAAAAAATAAACATGGCTTACCTCATTCAAGGCCGATTCCGTCACAGGGACCGGCCTTATGAAGCGTAAAGAGGGGAAACCCTCATTTTGGCGCAATTGGGGAACGATTGGAATCCATAAGGGAGTGAATGAAAGTTAATGAGTCAGGAACTGGAATTAAACGAGCATGAACTGTTGGTCATCCGCCGCAACAAGCTGGACGAGCTGCGCAATCTGGGCATCGATCCCTTCGGTGCGAAATTTGAGCGCACCCATAACGCCGCCGATATTCTGGCCGCGTATTCCGAGCTGCCCACCGAAGAACTGGACGAGAAAAACGTCGAGGTTGTGATTGCCGGCCGTCTCATGCAAAAACGCAGTATGGGCAAGGCTTCCTTCGCCCATATTACCGATCTTACCGGACGCATCCAGATCTACGTCCGCAAGGATTCGGTCAGTGAAGCGGAATACAGTGCCTTCGATATCCTGGACATCGGCGATATTATCGGAGTGAAGGGCCATGTCTTCAAGACCAAAACCGGAGAAACCTCGGTGAAGGCCAGCGCGATCACGGTTCTGTCCAAGTCCCTTTACCCCCTGCCGGACAAGTTCCACGGTTTGAAGGATGTGGAAATGCGCTACCGCCAGCGTTACGTGGACCTGATCATGAGCGAAGACGTGAAGCGCACCTTTGTTGCCCGTTCCAGGATCATTACTGCCATGCGCTCCTATTTGGACTCCAGAGGTTATCTGGAGGTGGAAACGCCAACGCTGCACGCCATTGCCGGCGGTGCGGCTGCCCGTCCCTTCATTACCCATCACAATGCGCTGGACATGCAGCTGTATATGCGGATTGCCATTGAGCTGCATCTCAAGCGGCTGATTGTCGGCGGCCTGGAGAAGGTCTATGAAATCGGCAGGGTATACCGGAATGAGGGCGTTTCTACACGTCACAATCCGGAATTCACCATGATCGAATTGTATGAGGCGTATGCGGATTACAAGGATATCATGTCTTTGGTTGAAAATATGATTGCCCATATTGCCCAAGAAGTGCTGGGCAGCACCAAAATCAACTATCAGGGCGTAGAGGTAGACCTGACGCCGCAATGGAAGCGGATTTCCATGGTGGATCTGATCAAGGAAGTGGTTGGTGTTGATTTCAACGTCCACATGACAGATGAAGAAGCACATGCCATTGCCAAGGAGCATAAGGTTCCTGTTGAGCCCCATATGACCTTCGGCCATATTGTGAACCAGTTCTTTGAAACCTTCTGTGAGGAGACCCTGATTCAGCCTACCTTCGTAACCGGACATCCGGTGGCGATTTCGCCTCTGGCTAAGAAAAATGATGCCGATCCGCGGTTTACCGACCGGTTCGAGCTGTTTGTTGTGGCCCGTGAGCATGCCAATGCCTTCACGGAATTGAATGATCCCATCGACCAGCGGCAGCGTTTTGAAGCTCAGCTTGTGGAGCGCGAGGCTGGCAACGATGAGGCGCATGAAATGGATGAGGACTTCATCCGCGCGCTGGAATATGGCATGCCGCCGACAGGCGGTTTGGGTATCGGCATTGACCGTTTGGTGATGCTGTTGACCGACAGCCCGTCTATCCGGGATGTGCTGCTGTTCCCGCTGATGCGTGACCGTACAGGTGAATAAGCTGTTAGGATAATGGGCGCCCTCGGGCGCCCTTTTTGTTGGTGAAGCTGCCCCTCAGTTTAACCCTATCGAGCTGCGGTGTTGGAACAGGGTTTTCTTATATAGAGAGATCCAATTCAATAACAAGCCTCCTTCCGGTAACGGCAAAATGTTTTTTAATTGCAGGGCTTGTTTTTCTGCCTGGAGTATGTTACATTAATGTTCGCTCGCTTCCACGGTATCACCGGAACGAGCGGAAGCCACAAAAATCAACAAAATGTGAGAATAAAAAAAGCTTGCATTCATGGGTGACAATGTGGTATATTAAAAAAGTCGCCTCTTGAAGAAGAGAACGACGAAGAAACAAACGAGCTCCTTGAAAACTGAACAACGAGCAGCAAAACAATGAAGCCAAACGTTTGAACAATTGAGCAATCAGCTCTAACATAACGGTCCTTCGGGGCCACTTTTATGGAGAGTTTGATCCTGGCTCAGGACGAACGCTGGCGGCGTGCCTAATACATGCAAGTCGAGCGGGTT